>CAZBBB010000081.1:0-14675 GCA_964490005.1 uncultured Phycisphaerales bacterium
CCTGGCGCTGCTCGCCGGCCTGCCGGTCGACGACGCGCGGCTCGCGCTGCCCGACCGGCGCGCGCGCGGTGCGGGCGCGCTGCTCGCCGCGGCGCGCCTGATGCGCGAGCGGCGCTTCGATCTGGCGCTGCTCTGCACCAACTCGTTCTCGTCGGCGCTGGCCGTGCGGCTCGCGGGCGTGCCGCGTCGCATCGGCTATGCGGGCGGCGGGCGCTCGCTGCTGCTCACGACCGCGCTGCCCAGCGCCCCCGAGCGGGGCCAGCACCGCCGGCCGCAACCGATGACGGAGTTCTATCTGGGGCTGGCCGACGCGGTCGGCGTGCCGCGCGCCGGTCATCGCACGCAGCTCGTCGTCGCGCCCGAGGACGAGGCGCGCGCCGAAGCCTGGTTGGCGCGGCACGGACTGACGGGTGCCGCGCCGCTCGTCGGCATCCATGGCGGGGCCTCCTTCGGGCCGAGCAAGCTCTGGTATCCCGAGCGCTGGGCGGCCGTGGCCGACGCGCTGGCCGAGCGCCACGGCGCGCGCACGATCCTGTTCTGCGGGCCGGGCGAGGAGCGCGACGTGCGCGCCATCGCGGCCGCCGCCAGGCACCCGCTCGCGAGCGCCGCCGAGGACCCCGTCGATCTGGGGCTGCTCAAGGCGCTCGTCAAGCGCCTGTCGCTGCTCGTCTGCACCGACGCCGGGCCGCGCCACGTCGCGCCGCCCTTCGACGTGCCCGTCGTCACGCTGCTCGGGCCCACCGACCCGCGTCACAGCAACACCAACCTCGCGCAGACGATCGTGCTGCGCACCGGCGTGGAGTGCTCGCCCTGCCAGCTCAAGGTCTGCCCGATCGACCACCGCTGCATGACGCGCCTCTCCGTCGAGATGGTGCTCGCGGCCTGCGAGCGGCAACTGGCCCCGGGCTGAGGGCTCGGAAAGCACGGGGCTCGCGCACGCGCCCTTCACCACCACGGCCGCGGCGCGGGGCGGGAGTTGCGGGGCCTTCGAGCGGCAGCCTTTCGGGGGGCAGAGCGAGAAGGCCCCGCAACTCGCGCCCTGAGCGCTCCCGTCCCTAAAGCTCCCTGACCTCGATCTTGCGGAACTCGACCACGCTGCCGTCGTGGTGCTGCTGCAGCGCGATGTGGCCGTGGCTGTGGCGGCGCTCGGGGTCGATCACGTCGGAGACGAGCACGCCGTTGACGAACACCTGAAGGTGCGTGCCCTCGGGCACGTCGCGCACGCGGATCTCCTGCGTGAACCAGGTGTCGAAGCCGACCAGCGAGACCTTCACGGGTGACAGGCCGTAGAGCGAGCCGGTCTTGACCGGGTCGCTGAAGCTCGAGTTCACCTGGGCCTCGTAACCGGCCGGCCAGCCCTCGCCGAGCGCGGCGCGCACGTACATTCCGGAGTTGCCCCCGTCCGAGATGCGCAGCTCGCAGCGCAGCGCGATGTCCCGGTAGTCGCCGCGCGGCGAGAACAGGTGCGAGCGCGGGCCGGTGCCCGTGAGGATGCCGTCCTCGACGGCCCAGCCGCCCTTGCTCGGGTCCTCGGCGCGCACCGACCAGCCCTCGATGTCCACGCCGTTGAAGAGCGAGACCCAGCGCTCGCCGGCGGCCGGCCCCTGCGCGGCCGGGTCGGGCTTGAAGCGCAGCGTGCGCAGCGCGACGAGGCCGCGCGCGCCGGTGAGCACGAGCGGGCCGGCCTCGGCCTCGGGCTGCCCGAAGAGCGGCGCGCCGGCCGAAGGGCCGTGAAACTCGATCTCGTCGTGCATCAGGATGTCGTCGACCATGACGCGGTGCAGGCGCGCGTTGGCGGTCTTGCGGCCCTGCGCGTCGAAGCGCGGCGGTTCGTAGCGCAGGTCGAGTTCGAGCCACTGGCCCGCGCCCGTCCAGACGGGCAGGGCGGGCGCGCGCTCGCCGCCGTCGGGCAGCAGCAGCGCGCCGCAGCTCTCCTTGCTCGAGCCGAGGCGCAGGCCGTAGCGGCCCGCGACGTACACGGCGCTCTCGCCGCCCTCGGGCAGCATGAACTCGACGTGGTAGCGTCCGTCGCCGAGGTCCCAGCGCGAGACGTAGTCGCTGCTGCTGCCGTCGGCGGCGTTCACCAGCGCGTCGACGCCCTCCGAGACGTACAGCCTGCTCGCGTCGTCGGGGTCGAGCTGTGCGTTGACGAGCTGCCAGCCGCTCGAACGCCAGCCGTCGAAGGCGTCGCCATAGGTCAGGCGCAACCAGCCCTCGTCGCCGCTCACGCGCGGCGGGGGCGGCGGGGCCAGCTTGACGACCTGCTCGGCCGGCGGCGGCTTGCCCGGCAGGCGATTCACGGTGTAGGCGAACTCGGGGTGCGCGAGCGGCGCGCCGCTCGCGCTCACGATGTTCGAGAGCACCGCGCGCGCCACCATGCCGGGCACGAGGTCGGGCGCGTGCAGCTCCAGCGCGAGGCGGTCGTCGGCGACCGTGACCGACGTGACCTGCCGCTGCACGGTGCGCCGCTCGGGCGAGCCGTATTCCCACCACCAGTCGTAGTCGTACTGCGTGAGGAGGATGTCCTCGGGGCCCGGCGCGCAGTCCGGGGCGAGCGGCTGCGTGAACGTGATGCGGAAGCCGTCGGACAGCACCTTCACGTCCTGCATCTCGAAGGGCACCGTGCCGTTCCAGCGGATGCGCACCAGGCCGTCGGGCGGGGGCAGTCCGCCCCAGCCGCGATTGGTGAGGCCGGCGATGAGCGAGCCGTCGGGCGCGAAGCTCAGGCGGAAGGCCGAGCCGACTTTCTCGAGGAAGGGCCAGCACACGCCCTGCAACTCGCCCTCGACCTCCTCGAGCGAAACGCGCAGCAGCAGGCCGTTGGTGAGCTCGGCGACGAACAGCTGCCCGGCGAAGGGGCCGAAGGCCCCGCCCGTCGTGTCGGCCACGAGATTGCCCGCGCTGCGCGACCACTTGTAGGGCAACCACACGGCGGCCGGCGTGCGCGTGACGCCCTCGGGCGGCAGCTCGCGGCTGACCTTCATCCCGTGGCGCTGGTAGTCGGCCGTCCAGTCGAGCCCGGCGGGATGGCTGAAGAAACTCCCTTCCGTCACTTCGACGATGGGGCAGGCCGGCATCCAGTCGCCCTGATTGTCGGTGACGAGCAGGCGTCCGTGTGCGTCGAAGCCCAGACCCGCGGGGCTGCGAAAGCCCGTGGCGAGCGGCGTGAACTCGCCGTCGGGCGAGATGCGCGCGACCCAGCCGCGATACGGCACCGTCGACGCGCCCAGCCACCACTCCGGCGAACCGAAACTCACGTTGAACGAAACGTAGAAGTTGCCGTCCGCATCGACCGGCAGCCCGAACCCGAACTCGTGGTAGTTGCCGGAGAGGCCCCAGGCGTTGCAGATCGTCGTGAGCTGGTCGCAGCGCCCGCTCTCGGCGAGGCCCGAGAGCCGCGACAGCTCGCCGCGCTGCATGACGAAGATCTCGTCGCCGCCCGGCGTATCCATCGACGCGCCGCGCTTGACCGCCAGCCCGAGGCCCTCGTCGAGGCCTTCCGCGTAGAGCGAGAAGCGCGCGTCCCGGATGTCGCGCGCGAGCGGGTTCTCGACGTGCCAGACCTGTCCGCGCCGCGTGCTCAGGACCAGACGGCCGTCGCTCATCCAGTCGAGGCCGCCGACTTCGAGCACGGCGCCCGGCGGCGGATCGTAGCGCTCGATGACCCAGGGCGGCGCCGATTGGGCGAGCACGTCGGTCGGAACCAGGGCGCCGAGCACGGCGGTCGCGATAGCGAGACGCAGCACTCTGCTCATCGCTGCGACATCGTGAGCAGGATCAGGTCGAAGGTCACCCAGCGCTCGCCGACGAAGGGCGTCAGGGCGAGATGGTACGCGTCGCCGAAGTCGAGCACGGCGTGGGCCTGCGCGGGCTTCGACCCGAAGCGCGGCCCGACGACTCCGTGCAGCGTTACCAACCCCGCGTCATCGGTGCTCTGCCACCAGGACTGCGGGACGTCGGACGCGTAGCCGAGCTCGGGCCTCTCGCCCTGCATCGCCGCGACCTTGCGCGGCAGCGGCAGGCGCATGAGACAGGGTTGCGGCATGAGGCGCACGTGGCGCACGAAACCGGCGCCGTGCTCGACGACGAGGGCCGCCGCCGACTCGGTGACGGCCATGAAGGGTTCGCCGTCGGGTGTGAAGACGCGCGCTTCGAGCGACCAGCCCGACGGTTCGAGACCCGAGTCGCGACTGGCGTTCAGTCGAGTCTCGTACGGAAACGACGGATCTCCATCGCTGCCGTGTTCCCAGAACATCGGCGCCGGGTCGCCGCCTTCGAAGAGGTGCACGATCTTGCCGAGCGGGGCCAGCGGCGTGCCGCCGCGGCCGCTCCAGTCGGTGCGGCGGACGAACTCGCCCTGGCGCACGGCGAGCAGGCGCAGGTCGTCGATGCGGTACTCGAAGGACAGGCCGTCGGTGCCGCCGACGAGCAGGCCGCGCGGGCGCAGCGGCGCGCCGTCGACGACGGGCGGCAGGATGCCGCGCACGAAGAGCGGCCGATCGCGCACGACCATGATCGCCGCGCTCTCGTCGACGACGGTCTCGGCCGGGCCGAGCGAGCGCACGTAGCCGGCCAGGTCGGAGAGCTGCTCGTCGCTGAACGACGTCCCGAAACCCGCCATCGGCGAGCCCGGAATGCCCGAGACGATCGTGCGCGAGATGGCCTCGACCGTGTTGCCGAAGGAGAAGCCGCCGTCCTTGAAGCTGCGCGCGGGACGGTCGAGCACGGCGCTGCCCTGGCCGCTGCCGTCGAGGCCGTGGCAGCTCGCGCAGTTGTTCTCGAACAGCGCGCGGCCGGGCGCGTCGGCGGCGGGCGCCTGGTCCTGCGCCGCGCCCTGTCCGGCGAGCGCCGCCAGCGCGAGCAAGGCGACGAGGAGGGCGCGCGCGGTCGGCATCGGCGCGGCATTGTGTCGCGCCGCGCGTCGGCAGGCCAGCCCCGCGTGTGGCGAGCGGCGCGGGAGGCATGGCACGATGCTCCGCTCGCACCCCGACGCGGAGCCGCGGCCCTGAAGATCGTGCCGGACATCTCGCCCGCGCCCGGCGGCGCGACGAACCGCCCGGTCGTCGAGCTGAAGGTGCATCCCAGTCCGCACCCCTTCGTGCGGCGCGGACTGGTCGTGCGGCCGCCGCGCGCTCCGAGCGGCTCGCTCGTCACGGTGCACGCGCCGGGCGGCATCGTGCTGGGCGACGCCTTCTGGAACGACACCAGCGAGATCGCGCTGCGGCGCCTGACCGACGGCGACGTCCGCTTCGACACCGAGCGCCTGACGGCCCTGCTCGACCAGGCGCTCGCGCTGCGCGAGGGACTTCCCGGCGCCGAAGAGGCCGTGCGCCTCGTGCACGCGGAGGGCGACGGCCTGTCGGGGCTGATCGTCGACCGTTACGGCGAGGTGCTCGTGGCCGAACTCTACAGCGCCGGTTGGGCCGGTTGGGTGCAGCCGGCGCTCGAGCACCTGCACGCCCGGCTCGGGACGCGGCACCACCGCGTCGGCATGAGCGAGCGCGTCGGCTGGCTCGAGGGCATCGCGCCCTTCGACGCGCGCAGCCCGCTGTGCCCCGACTCGGTGCGCATCACCGAGCACGGCGTGCGCTACAAGGTCGACCTCGCGAGCGGCCACAAGACGGGTTTCTTCTGCGATCAGCGCGCCAACCGGCAGCGCCTCGCGCAACTCGCGCGCGGCCACCTGCTCGACCTGTGCTGCCACACGGGCGGCTTCGCGGTCGCCGCCGCCGTGGCCGGACACTGCGACGAGATCACGGCGATCGACCTCGACGAGGCGGCGCTCGAAGTCGCCAAGGACAACGCCAACCTCAACCAGAAGCGCGTGCGCTTCAGCCAGGCCGATGCCTTCGACTGGCTGCGGCAGGCGCAGGGCGCCGGCAAGCGCTTCGAGACGGTCGTGCTCGACCCGCCCAAATTCATCCCCAGCCGGCGCGACGAGGAGACCGGGCGCGGCAAGTACCACGACCTCAACCGGCTGGCCTTCTCGGTCGTGGCGCCGGGCGGCTGGCTGCTCACCTGTTCGTGCTCGGGGCTGCTGCCGGCGGCCGAATTCCGGCAGCTCGTCACGACGGCGGCGCGCAAGGCCGGCCGCCGCGCGATCCTGCTGGACAGCACGGGCGCCGGTCCCGACCATCCCGTGCTGCTCGAGTGCCCCGAGACCGAGTACCTCAAGTGCCTGTGGATCCGCGTGTGGTGAAGCCCGTGCTCGTCGTGCATGGCGGGGCCGGCGCGCTGGCGAGCGACGAGGACCGCCGGCTGTACCTGCAGGGCGTGTCGGACGCGCTCGACGCGGGGCTGGCGGCGCTCGCGCGCGACGCGAAGAGCGCGGTGCTCGCGGCGGTCGAGCACCTCGAACGCCACTCGATCTGCAACGCGGGCGTCGGCGCGGTGCTCGCGGCCGACGGCGCGGCCTGGCTGGATGCGGGCTACATGTGCGGCACGACCCGCCGCTACGGCGGCGTGACGGGCGTGCGCGACTGCCCGGTGCCGGTGCGCCTGGCCGAGCGGCTCTCGCACGAGGGCGACTTCGGTCGGCTGCTCTCGCCGCCCGGCGTCGACGGTCTCGCGGCCGAGTGGGGCCTGCCGACCTGCGCGAACGAGGAGCTGATCACCGCCCGCACGCGGCGCATCTGGGAAGAGCGCCGCGCCCTGCGCGCCGCGCCGCCGCCCGCCGGCCTGGCGCCCTTCCTCGACACGGTCGGCGCGGTGGCGCTCGACGCGGGCGGGCACGTCGCGGCGGCCGTCTCGACCGGCGGCACGAGCTGGAAGCGGCGCGGCCGCGTGGGCGACTCGCCGATCGTCGGCGCCGGCTACTGGGCCGACGACGCGCGCGGCGCCTGCGTCACGACCGGCGTGGGCGAGGCGCTGCTGCGCCAGGGGACGGCGCGCCGCGCGGTGGAGCTGCTGACGGACAGCCGCACGCCGCTGCAGGCCGCGCGCGCGGCGCTGGCCGAACTCGTCGACCACGAGGGCGATGCGCGCGGGACCGGCGGACTCATCCTGGTGCGGCCCGACGGCACGGTCGCGCTCGACCACAACAGCCGCGAGATGTCGGCGGGCTGGGCGCAGGTCGGCGGCGGGCGCCGCGTCACGCACCTGTGGCGCGGCGCATGACGGTCGCGACGCGGGCGCAGGTCGAGCGGCTGGCGGCTCTCGGCAGCCCGGCCGACCGGCGCCGCGCCGGCGCCTTCCTGATCGAGGGCGAGCGGCTGCTGGCCGAGGCGCTCGCAGCGGGTTGCGCGCCCGAACTCGTCGCGCTCGACGAGCGCGGCGTCGACGCGGCGGGCGACCTGCTCGAGCGCGCGCGCGCGGCCGGGGCGGCGATCGTGCAGCTGAGCGAGCGCGCCGCGCGGCGGCTCTCCGACCGCGAGAACGCGCGGGGGCTGCTCGCGATCGTGCCCCTGCCCGCGCCCTGGGACGGCGCGCTGCCGACGCGGGGCAGGGCGCTGCTCGTCGCGCTGTGCGGCGTGCAGGACCCGGGCAACGTCGGCACGCTGCTGCGCTCGGCGGCGGCCTTCGGCGCGCACGCGGCATTGCTCACCCCGGGCTGCGCCGACGCCTTCGGCCCCAAGGTCGTGCGCGCGGCGGCCGGCAGCGTGCTGCGCCTGCCGCTCGCGCACCCCTCCGTCGACGAGCTGGCGGGCCTCGCCGCGCGGCACGCGCTGCAGCTCGTCGCCGCGCAGACGCCGGGCGCGCCGGGCGAGGAGGCGCTCGGCGCGCTGCCCGCGCGCTGCCTGCTGCTGCTCGGTCACGAGACGCGCGGCGCCCCGCGGCTGCCGGGCGCGCGCACGGTGTGCATCGCCCACGAGCCGCAGGTCGAGAGCCTCAACGTGGCGATGGCCGGGTCGATCCTGCTCGCCGACTGGTACCGGAGCGGGACGTGAGCGGCGGCGAGCAGGGGCCGCTGGCCATCGCCGCCGCGATCATCGAGCGCGCGGGCCGCGTGCTCGTGCAGACGCGTCCGCCGGGGAGTTCCTGGGCGGGCCACTGGGAGTTCCCCGGAGGCAAGCTCGAGGCCGGCGAGAGCGCGGCGGACTGCGCCGTGCGCGAGTGCCGCGAGGAACTCGGCCTGGCCGTGCGCGTGCGCGGGCCGCTGCACGTCACGACCTGGAGCTATCCGCGGCGCACGGTGCGCGTGGAGTTCCTGCTCTGCGAGGCGCTCGACGCCGACGCGCAGCCCGAGCCGCGCGACGGCCAGCAGCTGCGCTGGGCGGACCTGCAGGACCTGCGTCGCCTGCCCTTTCTCCCCGCCAACGCCGACGTGCTCGCGCTGCTCGCCGCGCGCCTTGCCGGCGCCTGAGCGCGCCGGCTCGCTACTCCTTGCGCAGCTGGATCACGAAGCCGTCGATCTGCTGCCCCTCGGACAGGTAGACGTTCTTCATCGACTTCTGCGCGTAGACGAGCAGCACGAAGGGATGCACCTGCTCGCCGTCGACGGTCGACGGACTCACCGTGATCTGGTAGTCGCCGGCGCTGAGGTTGTCGAACGAGAACGCGCCGCTCTGGTCGGTCGTCGTCGCGTCCATGTAGCTGCTGTCCTGCCGGCTGATCTGCACCTTGCAGAAGGTCAGCGGGCGATTGGCGGTGTCGACGGCCTGGCCCGCGAGGCGCGCGCCCGGCGGCATCGAGAGCTCGAGCGGGCGGTTGCCGCCGAGGTCGTCGTCGACGATCGAGACGTCGTTGACCACGCGCGGCGCGGCGCGGCCGTGCTCGGCGGCGACCTGGTAGACGCCCGGCGTGACGTGCGCGAAGGTGAACTTGCCCTCGCCGTCGGTGACCGTCAGGCGCTCGCGCTCGTCGCTCGGGGCGATCTGCTTGAAGATGCGGCTGATGCTCGAGTCGATGAAGTTGTTCTCGTTGACCGACACCCGGGCGCCCGCGAGCGGCTTGCGGTCCGGCCCGTAGACCGTGCCGGTGAGCGTGCCGCCGCGGAACATCGTCAGGCGCACCTGCGGCGCGGCGGGCGCGTCGCGCTCGATCGAGAAGGAGTCGCTGCGCGTGTCGGCGAAGCCCTCCGCGCGGCCCTCGAGCAGGTACAGGCCGGGATCGAGGTTGTCGTACTGGAACCAGCCCTCCGCCGACGAGAAGGAGCGGCTGTTCGAGAGGTAGTGGGGGTCGGCGCCCTCGCGCGCCCGCATCAGGTAGAGCGTGAAGCTCGTGACCGGCTTCCCGTCGCGGTCGGTCACCCAACCCGTCACGGCGCCGCGCTGCGCGAGCGTGAGCGTGATCTGGCCGGCCGAGACCGTCACGTTGTTCATCGTGTGGTCGGAGTAGCCTTCGCGCGTGGCGCGCACCTGGTAGGGCGAGGTGCGGCCGAGCCCGTCGAGCAGGAAGTAGCCGTTGGCGTCGCTCACGGCGCGGCTGTGGCCCTGGTAGTCGCGGCCCGGCGAGATGGCCTCGATGTTCACGCCGGCCAGGCCGCGTCCGGCCTCGTCGACGGCGCGCCCGGGCAGCGAGGCGCCGGGCTGCAGCACGAAGTCGATGACGTCGTCCTTGGGCGCCACGTCGAGCGCGTGCGAGGTCGTCTTGGTCTGCGTCTCGTGGTCGGCGAAGGACGCGACGAGCTTGATGCTCGCCGACGAGACGTGCGCGAAGGCGTACTGGCCGGCGGCGTTGGTGAACACGACCTGGCTGGGCTTCTGGTTCTCGGGCTTCTGGAAGGTCATGTCGAGCACGTTGTAGAGCTCGACGCGCGCGTTGGGCAGCAGGCCGCCGCCCTCGGAGCTGACGGTGCCGCGCACGACGGCGCCGTCCTCCATGACGAGCACGACGCCCTCGAGCACGCGGTCCTGTTCGATGCGCAGGCCGGTCTGCTCGCTGCGGGCGTACTCGTCGTGCTCGCCGACGACGACGTAGGGCGCGTCCACGGGCACGTTCTTCAGCGCGAAGCGGCCGTCGCGGTCGCTGAGCGTGCGCGCCTCGGCGAGCTGCCGCGCGCCGGGGAACAGGCCGTTCACGAGCGCGTTGCCGAGGTACATCGACAGCGCCACGCCGGGCACCGGCTCGCCCCGGCGGTTGACGACCATGCCCTGCACGCCGCCGACCGGCGTGCCGGGGAGCGCGGCGAGCACCGGGCCCGCGGCGACGGGGGAGACCGAGATCGGCGCGGTCTCGATGGGCCGCGCCTCGGGCGCGGTCGGGGCGGCGCTCTCGAAGCGCGCGACCTCGGGCGCGGCGGGCGTCGTGCCGACGGTCGCGGCGTCGCCGGTGCGCGGCGGCTCGCCGCCGCCGTCGAGCACGAGCAGCGAGATGCCGCCCGCCGCGAGCAGCAGGACCGAGAGGCCCGCGATCCAGATCGGGGACCGGGACGACGACTTGCGTGGGTGTCTCATCGTGGATCGGGAGCGCTTGGACGCGATGACGGGCTCCTTCTTCCCGCCGCGGGCCGGGCGTCCTTCCGGCCGCGAGCGGTCGCCCTTGGCCGCGCGGCGGCCGGGCGAGCAGAACGCGCCATGGTAACGCAACCGGCCCGGGACGCGGGGGACGCGCGAGGGGGCTGGAGCGGCCCTCTTCGGCCGTCGCGCACCGTCGGCTGGAGCGGCCCGGGGCTCCGGGCGGCGATTGTGCGGGCCCCGGCGCGCGCGCTCCTTACAATGGTCGCGCGGCATCCCGACCCCGCCCCGGCGTCCGCCGCGCGCCCTCCGGAGACCGACGTACCCATGTTCATGTTCGACCCGCTCTACTTCATCGTGCTCGGCCCGGGCATGCTCTTCGCGCTCTGGGCGCAGTGGCGCACCCGCTCGGCCTACCGCCAGTGGAGCGAGGTCTCGTCGCGCACGCGCAGGAGCGGCGCGGAGATCGCGCGCCGGCTGCTCGACGCCGACCGCCTGAACGACGTGAAGATCGAACGCATCGACGGCGAACTCACCGACCACTACGACCCGCGCGACAAGACCCTGCGCCTGAGCAAGGCCGTGCACGACGGCGCCTCGATCGCCTCCATCGGCATCGCCGCGCACGAGATGGGGCATGCCATGCAGCACGCCGACGGCTACAAGCCGCTGGTGTTCCGCCAGGCGTTCTTCCCGGTCGCCTCCTTCGCCAGCCGCGCCTGGGTGTGGCTGTTCCTGATCGGCTCGCTGCTCTCGGCCAACCCGCTGCTCGGGCGCTCGCTCATGCTCGCCGCGATGTTCTGCCTGCTGGCCTACGCGGTCTTCTCGCTGGTGACGCTGCCCGTCGAGTTCGACGCCAGCAAGCGCGCGCTGCTGATCCTCGAGGGCTCGCGCACGCTCGACGTCGACGAGGTGCAGGGCGCCAAGAAGGTGCTCGACGCGGCCGCGCTCACCTACGTCGCGAGCGCGGCGCAGGCGCTGCTCACGGTGCTGTACCTGTTCCTGCGCATGCAGGACCGCCGCTGAGGCTCAGCGACGCAGCTCGTCGAGCGCCGCGCTGAAGTCGGCCGGCAACGGGGCGCGCACGTCGAGACGCCGGCCCGTCGCCGGGTGGCTGAGCGCGAGGCGCTCGGCGTGCAGCAGCGTGCGCGCCGGGCCGCGCCGCCCGGCGGGCGGCCGTCGGCCGTACTTGCGGTCGCCGAGCAGCGGATGGCCGTGGTGCGCGAGATGGATGCGGATCTGGTTGTGCCGGCCGGTATCGATGGCCACGCGCAGCAGCGCCGCGCCCTGCAGCCGCTCGACGATCTCGTAGCGGCTCACGGCGCGGCGGCCGCGCCGGTCGACCCGTGCCGTGGCGCCCTCGTCGAGGATCGGCAGGTCGAGCACGGCCGTGCGCGTGGCCGGCACGCCGTGCACCAGCGCCAGGTACTCCTTGGTGACGCGGTGCTCGCGGAAGGCGCGCTCCAGCGCCTCGCGGTGGGCCGGGTCGAGGCACAGCAGCAACGCGCCGGAGGTCTCGCGGTCGAGGCGATGCACGGGCGCGACGCGGTGGCCGTCGCGGCGCAGGTCGTCGAGCAGGCAGCGCTGGCGCGTGCCGGGCGCCGGCACGCTGAGCACGCCGGCGGCCTTGTCGACGACGAGCAGCGTGTCGTCGCGGTGCAGCACGGCGTAGCTCGGGGCGCCTACCACGGCCGGTAGACCACGAGCAGCACTCCGGCCGACCAGAGCAGGAAGCCCGCCACGCTGATCGGGTCGCGCAGCAGCATCTCGACCGGGTCGTGCCCGCGCCCGGCGCGCACCGCGCGCCAGTGGCGACCGACGAGCAGCGCGACGACGGGGCTCGTCAGCAGCAGCTCGATCGAGCCGACGCGGGCCCGCGTGTCGGGCGCCACCGAGTAGGCGACCCAGGCCAGCACGACGGCCAGCGCCGCGGCGTGGAACAGCGCGGCGAGCGCGCGCGGCGGCCACGGCACGCGCATCGGGCGCGTGTGCCGCGCCTCGACGCCGCGGCCGAAGAACTCGAGGCGGCGCTTGCCCAGCGCGAGGAACAGCGCGAGCAGGAAGCCGCACAGCAGCAGCCAGCGCGAGGGCGTCAGCTGCAGCGCGGAGGCGCCGGCCCAGGCGCGCAGCACGAAGCCGGCCGCGATGGCCAGCACGTCGAGCGGCGCAATGCGCTTGAAGACGAAGGTGTAGGCCAGCGTCAGCGCCGCGTAGGCCAGAGCCCAGCCGCGCGGACCGAGGCGCGCGGCGCCGGCATCGGCGAGCGGCGGCGCGCGACCGTGGACGAACCAGGCCAGCAGCAGGCCGGCGGCCAGGCAGGCCAGCGCCAGCGCCAGCGCGTGGAAGGCGTTGGCGGCGCCGCGCGGCAGCGCGCGCCGGCGCTTGGCCGGGTGGCGGTCGTCGGCGCGCACGTCGGCCAGGTCGTTGACGACATAGCCGAAGGACGACAGCAGGCAGAAGGCGGCCGTCATCAGCGCGGCGTTCTCGATCGAGGGCGGGTCGAGCGCCAGCCCGGCGAAGACCAGCGGCGCCAGCACGACCGTGTTCTTGATCCAGTGGTCGGGGCGCAGCAGCGAGAGCAGTTCGGCCAGCGGCGAACGCGGGCGGGGCGGCGTCCGCCGGGCGCGGGCGGGGCTCGGGGCAGCGGCCGGGCTCGGGGAGGGGGACTCGGGGACGGCCATCGCGCGGCCGGCAGCGTATCAGGCCGCCCGGCCCTCGCGACGACGTCCGGGCCGCGCCGCGCCCCGACGCGGCGCGCCGGGAGCGCGCCTCAGGCCGTCGCCGCCGATCGCTTGCTGGCGCGCGGCTCGGCCGCGGCGGGGCGACGCTGCGCGACGAGCGCCTCTCCGCCCGCATCGACGTCGACCTGCACGGCGTCCCCGGCGCCGATGCGATCGGCGATCAGCTCGCGGGCCAGCAGGTCCACGACGTGCTTCTGCAGCGCGCGCTTGAGCGGCCGCGCGCCGTAGGCCGGGTCGTAGCCGACGCGCGCCAGGAAGGCGGCCGCCGCGTCCGAGACGCTCAGGTCCAGGCCGCTGCCGACGGCCTGCCGGCGCAGCCGCTCGATCTGGATCGCGACGATCTCGCGCATGGCCTCCTCGGGCAGGGCGTGGAAGGAACTCGGGCCGGAAGTGCGCGCGCACCGCGTCGTGGTCGCGCAGGTTGCTGGTCATGAGCACCAGGCACTGCGAGAAGTCCACCGTGCGGCCCTTGCCGTCGGTGAGGCGGCCGTCGTCGAGCACCTGCAGCAGCGCGTGGAACACGTCGGGATGCGCCTTCTCGACCTCGTCGAGCAGCAGCACGCAGTGCGGGCGCCGGCGCACGGCCTCGGTGAGGGCGCCGCCCTCGTCGTGGCCGACGTAGCCGGGCGGGGCGCCGATCAGGCGCGCGACGCTGTGCTTCTCCATGTACTCGGACATGTCGAGGCGCACCATGGCGCGCTCGTCGTTGAACAGGAAGTCGGCCACCGAACGCGCCAGCTCGGTCTTGCCGACGCCGGTGGGGCCGAGGAACAGGAAGGCGCCGACCGGGCGCCCGGCGGGCGACAGGCCGCTGCGCGCGCGGCGCACGGCGTCGCTGACGGCCTTCACGGCCGCGTCCTGGCCGACGAGTCGGCGATGCAGGGCCTGCTCCATGTGCAGCAGGCGCTCGCGTTCCTCGCTGAGCAGCCGCGTCGCGGGAATGCCGGTCCAGCGCGAGACGACGGTGGCGATCTGCTCGCTGTCGACGTTCTGCGGCAGCAGCGCGCCCTGCGCGTGCAGGGCGTCGATGCGCCGACCGCGCTCCTCGATCTCGGCCGCCAGTCGGGGCAGCTCGCCGTAGCGGATCTCCGCGACGCGCTCGTAGCGCCCCTCGCGCTCGGCCGCCTGCGACTCGTGCTCGAGCGCCTGGCTCTTCTCCTTGGCGGCGCGCTGCGCGTCGATCAGTTCCTTCTCGCCCTTCCAGCGCAGGCGCAGCGCCTCGGCGCGCTCGGAGAGTTCGGCGATGCGCGTCGCGACCTCCTCGATGCGGGCCGCGTCGGGCTCGTCCTCGCCCTGCAGCGCCGTGCGTTCGATCTCGAGCTGGCGCAGGCGCCGCTGCAGGTCGTCGAGCTCGGGCGGCATGCTGTCGATGGCGATGCGCAGGCCGCTGGCGGCCTCGTCGAGCAGGTCGATGGCCTTGTCGGGCAGGAAGCGGTCCTGGATGTAGCGCTTGGAGAGGCGCGCGGCCGAGGTCAGGGCCTCGTCGAGGATGCGCACGCCGTGGTGCACCTCGTAGGTCTCCTTGAGGCCGCGCAGGATCGCGACGGTGTCCTCCACGCTCGGCTCCTCGACGCGCACGGGCTGGAAACGCCGCTCGAGG
>CAZBBB010000082.1:0-14665 GCA_964490005.1 uncultured Phycisphaerales bacterium
CGGCTACAAGTTCTCGACCTACGCGACGTGGTGGATCCGCCAGGCGATCACGCGCAGCATCGCCGACCAGGCGCGCACGATCCGCATCCCCGTGCACATGATCGAGACCATGAGCAAGCTGCGCAACGTGACCAAGAAGCTCGTGCAGACGCTCGGCCGCGAGCCCACGATCGAGGAGATCGCCCGCAACAGCGACATCTCGATCGAGGAGGCCAAGCGGGTGATGAAGATCTCCAAGCACCCGATCAGCCTCGACCGGCCCATCGGCGAGGGCGACGACAGCTACTTCGGCGACTTCATCGAGGACGAGAGCGCCATCTCGCCCGTCACGGCCGCCGCGCAGGAGATGCTGCGCGACAAGATCATGGCCGTGCTCGACACGCTGTCCTTCCGCGAGCGCGAGATCATCAAGCTGCGCTACGGCATCGGTGACGGCTACACGTACACGCTCGAGGAGGTGGGGCGCATCTTCAAGGTCACCCGCGAGCGCGTCCGCCAGATCGAGGCCAAGGCCGTCCGCAAGCTGCAGCACCCGGTGCGCTCGCGCATGCTCGAGGGCTTCCTCGACAGCGCGCAGGCCACCTGAGCGGCGGGCCGGTCGGCCCCGGACGACGATCCGGGCGCGACGGCGCCCTTGGCGGGAGCCCGTCCGCTCTGGTACGGTGTTCGGGATCCCCTCGGCCACAGGTTCCGTGACGCGCGAAGACCAGAGGCAGTTGACCTTCAACCTCGTCGCCCTGCGTGACGTCGATCGCCTCCGCGCCCAGACCCGACTGCTCATCGACGCCGTGCCCCGCGTGCTCGCGGCGCGCCGCCGCGACAGCGAACAGGCCACCGCCGGCGTCGAGGCCGCCCGCCAGAAGCTGCTGGGATTCCGGGCGCACCTGAAGTCGCTCGAACTCGACCTCGCGGCGCGCGAGGCGGCGCTGGCCAAGGCGCAGGGCAACCTGCTCTCGGCCAAGACGAACCAAGAGTACAGCCTGCTGCAGACCGAGATCGCCCGCAAGCAGGAGGAGCGCGGCGCGGTCGAGGAGTCGATCATCGAGCAGTTCGACGTGATCCGGCAGGGAGAGGGCCTCGTGAAGGAAGCCGAGGCCCGGCTCAAGGTGGCGCAGGCCGAGTTCCGCGAGTTCGAGGAGCGCGCCGAGCGCGAACTGCGCGCGCACCAGGCCGAACTGGCCGAGCAGGACGGCCGCCGCGCGCAGGTCCGCCGCGCCATCTCCGGCGAGGTGCTGCGCCTGTACGACCGCACCTTCGCCGCGCACGGCGAGGCCGTCTGCCCCGTCGAGGGCAACATCTGCCAGGGCTGCTTCTCGTCGGTGACGCCCAACGACCGCAGCCGGCTCATCTCGGGGCGCGAGCTGGTGACGTGCAAGTCCTGCCAGCGCATCCAGTACCTGCCCGAGGTGCTGCAGGCGTCCCCGACGTGACGCGCCGCGGGCGCTGACCGCGGACCGCGTGCGGCCGTGAAGGCCATCCGCAGGGTCATCGTCGGGACGGCCGGGCACATCGACCACGGCAAGTCCTCGCTGGTGCGCGCGCTCACGGGCGTCGATCCCGACCGGCTCGAGGAGGAACGGCGCCGCGGCATGACGATCGACCTCGGCTTCGCGCCCTACGAGCACGCCAGCGGCGCGCTCGTCGGCGTCATCGACGTCCCCGGTCACGAGCGCTTCGTGCGCAACATGGTCGCCGGCGCGACCTCGGTCGACATCGTGCTGCTCGTGGTGGCCGCCGACGACGGCGTCATGCCGCAGACGCGCGAGCACCTGGCGATCCTCTCGCTGCTGGGCGTGGAGCGCGGACTGGTCGTGCTCAGCAAGGCCGACCTCGTCGATGCCGACCTGCTCGAGCTGGCGCGCGCCGACATCGCCGCGCTGCTGGCGGGGACGTTCCTGCAGGACGCGCCGATCCTGCCGGTCGCCAGCCCGAGCGGGGCCGGCATCCCCGAATTGCGGGCGGCGCTCGATGCGCTCATCGCGGGTGTCCCCGAGCGCGACGAGGCCGGCCCCTTCCGCCTCCCGATCCAGCGCGTCTTCACGCTCGAGGGGCACGGGACGGTCGTCACCGGCGTGCCGGTGGGCGGGCAGGTGGCCGTCGGCGACGAACTCGAGATCGTGGGGCGCGACGGCCTGCTGCGCGTGCGGGGCGTGCAGGCCTACGGCGGCGCGCGCGAGAGCGGGCGCGCCGGGCACAGCACGGCGCTCAACCTCACCGGGGCCGCGCGCGAGGACGTGCGCCGCGGAGACGTCGTCGCGACGCCGGGCGTGTTCCTCGCGCGCCGCCGCGTGACGGTGCACTACCGCCATGTCCACGAGGAGGCGTTGCGCCCGCGCCTGGCGGTGCGCCTGCACACCGGGACCTCGGAGACGCTGGGCGTGGCCGTGCCGCTCGACGCGGCGAGCGTGGCGCAGGGGGACGAGTCCTTCGTCCAGCTGCGTCTCGACGAGCCGGTCGTGGTGGCGCCCGGCGACCGCTACCTGCTGCGGCACGCCTCCTCGCTGGCGGTGCTCGGCGGCGGGCAGGTGCTGGCGACGACCGAGGGCCGCCTCAAGCGCTTCAAGGAGCGCGTGCTCGCCGACGTGCGCGCGCGGCACGAGGCGAGCGGCGACGTGGCGCGGCTGGCCTGCGCGGCGCTCGCGCAGGCCGGCGTCCGCGGACTGAGCGCGGCCGAAGTGGCGGCCGAGGCCGGGCTGCCCGTCGCGACGGCGCGCGCGCGCCTGGCCGAACTGCAGGCCGTGGGCGAACTGCTGGCCTCGGGCGAGCGCTGGTTCGACGCCGGCGTCGCCGACGAGGTGGCCGAGGCGCTGCTGCGTTCGCTGGGAGCCGAGCATCGCCGTCGCCCGCTGCACGAGTGGGTCGAACTGGCCGCGCTGCGGCGTGAGCTCGACGCGCCCGACGAACTCGTCGCGGCCGTTCTGGGCCGCGACGAGCGCTTCGAACTCGCGGCGGGCGGTCGGCTGCGCAAGCGGGGCTGGCGCGTGCAGCTCAACGAGGCGCAGGCCGGGGCGCGCGTACGCGTCCGCGAGGCGTTGAAGACTGCCGGCGCGACGCCGCCCGCGCCCGACGCCGCCCTGACGGGCCTGCCCGAGCCGGCCAGCGCCGCCCTGCTCGCGGCCATGCGTGCGGCGGGCGAACTGGTCTCCGTGGGCGGACTGCTCTACGACGCCGAGGTCCTGCGCGAGCTGCGCGGCCGGATCCTCGAGCACGGCCGCGCGCGCGGCGGCGCCATCGACATCCCCGTCCTGCGCGACGACCTCGGCACGACGCGCAAGTACCTCATCCCGCTGCTCGAGCACTTCGACAGCGAGGGGCTGACCGTGCGCCACGGCGAGCGGCGCACCCTGCGTCACGTCGAGGGCGGGGCGTGAGGCGCGGCGCAGGCAGAGGGGCCTGGCTCGCGGCGCTCGCCGCGCTCACGGCGGCCTGCGGCCGGGCCGACGCGCCGGCCCGTCCCTCGCTGCTGATCGTCACGATCGACACGCTGCGCGCCGACGCCGTCGGGGCGTCGGGCGACCCCGGCGGCAGTTCGATCACGCCGCACATCGACGCGCTGCGTCGGCAGGGCACGAGCTTCGTCGCGGCGAGCACGGTCGCGCCGCTCACGCTCCCGGCGCACGGCTCGCTGCTCACGGGCTGGCGTCCGGCGCGCCTGGGCCTGACGGTCAACGGCGTCGCGCTCCCGGCCCTGCCGGTCGAGACGCTCGCCGAGCGGGCCGCGGCCGCCGGCTGGGCGACGGCCGCGTTCGTTTCGAGCACCGTGCTCGACCGGCGCCACGGCCTGGCCGCCGGGTTTCAGCACTACGACGACGACCTGCGCGCGCCCGGCGGGCCGCCCGCGCCGCTCGAACGGCGCGGCGACCACACCGTCGACGCGGCGCTGGCCTGGGACGGCTGGGACGACGAGCGACCCTGCGTCGGCTGGGTGCACCTCTACGATCCGCACGCGCCCTACGCGGCGCCGGGCGGCCGCCACGGCGAGGACCTGCCGGCCTACCACGACGAGGTGCGCTGGGCCGACGCGCAGTTCGGCCGGCTGCTCGACGGCGTGCGCGCCCGCCGCGCCGGGCCGCTGCTGGTCGTGCTGACGAGCGACCACGGCGAAGGTCTGGGCGAACACGGAGAGGAGACGCACGGCCTGCTGCTGCACGAGGCGACGATGCACGTCCCGCTCGTGTTCGCGCTGTACGGCGCGGACGCGCAGGCCTTTCCGGCGGCGGGCGTCGAGCGCGACGAGGCCGTCTCGCTGCTCGACGTGACGCCGACGCTGCTGCAACTGCTCGACCTGCCGGCCCTGCCCGGGACCGACGGGATCTCGCTGCTCACGGCCCGCCGCGGGCGTCCGCTCCCGCTCGAGTCGCGCGCGCCCTGGTTCTACTACGGCTTTTCGCCGCTGGCGGGCGTGCGCGTCGACGGCCTCAAACTCGTCGGCGCGCCGCGCGCCGCCGATGCGGGCTGGCGGCTGCACGACCTCGGCGCCGATCCGCGCGAACTGGCGGGCGAGGACGGCCGCGGCCACGCGCTCGTCGCCGCCGTGCCGTCCCCCGATCCCGAGATCGAGGCGCTGCCGGCGGGCGACCCGGCCGCGCTGGCGGCGCTCGGCTACCTGGGCAGCCGCGCGCCCGACGGGGCGCTTGCCAACCTGCCCGATCCGCGCGCCGAGATGGACCTGATCGTCACGCTCGACCGCGCCAACAGCGCGTCGGTCGCCGGGCGCCCGGCCGAGGCGCTGGCTCGACTGGCCACCCTCGGGTCGAGGCAGTCGTCCGTGCCCGAGGCCCTGCTGCTCTCGGGGCGGGCGCTGGCCGCGCTGGGCGAGCACGAGCGGGCCTGCGCGGAGCTGGAGCGCGCCGTCGCGCTGCGGCACACGCCCGAATTGCTCACCGAGTGGGGACGCGCGCTGCTGCTGCACGCGCGATCCGGCGGCGGCAGCGCCGAACGGGCAGCGAGCGTGCTCGACGAGGCGCTGTCGCTGGCCGCGGACGATCCGCGCGCGACCGCGCTGCGCGCGTCGGTCGATCTGCTGCTGGCCGAACCCGGCGCGGCGCTCGCGCGCATCGACGCCGTTCTGGCGCGGCGTCCCGACCACGTCGACCTGCGCGTCGTGAAGGCGCAGGCGCTGCGCGCGCTCGGCCGCGCCGACGAGGCCGACGCGCTCGAGCGGATCCTGCAGCGCGAGTTCGCGCAGGCCGGCGCTCCGCACTGAACTGAGCGGGCGGCCCTGCGCCTCAGCGCGCCAACTCGGCCTGCAGCTCGTCGAGCACGCCTGCCATGCCGGACAGCGCGCGCCGTCCCAGCGTCGTGCCCTGGCTCGGGTTGTCGCGCACGAGGCGCTCGGCCAGCGCGAGCTGCTCCTCCTGCGCGGCCAGGCCGCTGAGCAGCGCGCCCAGCCGCGCCGCCTGCGGGCCGCCGGCCGCGGCGGGGGCGTCGGCCTGCGCGCGCAGCCGGGCGGCGCGCTCGCGCAGGGCGTCGGCGCCACGACGCAGTTCGACGAGGCCGGCCAGCCGCCGACGCAGCTCGATCGCCGCCGCGAGGGTCAGGTCGGCGCGCTCGACCAGCGCGCGCAGGGCCGGGAGCCGCTGCCGGCGGTCGAGCGTCGCGTCGAGCTCGACGGCCACGCGCTCGTCGCGCAGCGTCGCGAGCTGCGTGCGCACCGTGTCGTGCTCCTCGCGCAGCCCCAGGATCAGTCCCTGCGAACGCAGCCACTCCGCGTCGGGTTGCAGAGCCAGCAGCTCGGCCTCGATGCGCGCGAAGGCCTCGTCGGTCTGCGCCCGCCCGCGCTCGAGATCGGCGTCGGGGCCGCCGGCCAGGGCGGCCCAGAGCGCCAGCGCGCCGAGCAGGACGACCCCCAGCAGGATGCGCGGACCGTTCACGGCTGCGCCCTCGCGCCGACGGCCTCGACGATCGCGTCCTGCAGTTCGACGTCGTCGGCGACCACCGCCCGTTCGAGCAGCAGGCAGCGGGAGAGCCGCGCGCGGGCACCGACCACGGAGCGCGGGCCGAGCACCGTGAAGGCGTCGAGCCGCGCCGTGGGGTGGACCTGCGCCGTCGGGTGCGCGAAGGCTCCGCCCGGCAGGCGCCGGCCGCCGCGCGCGAGCAGCGCCGGCTCGAGCGGGAGGCGGCCCTCGAGGGCCGCCCGCTGCGCGGCCAGCCAGAGTTCGGCGCTGCCGAGTTCGGCCCAGGGGCCCTCGTGGTCGAAGGAGGCGATCGTCGCGCCCGCTTCCAGCGCCGGCAGGTAACCCTGGCGCACGAGGCAGCAGGGTCCGGCCGGCAGGCGGTCGATGAACTCGGGCGCGAGCACGTGCGCGCTGGCGTTGACGGCGCTGCGCACGGCCTGTCCGCGCGGCGGCCGGCGCAGCCCCGCGATGTCGACGATGCGCCCCGCGCCGTCGGTGTCGACGGCGCCGTAGTGCGCGACCGCGGCGTGCGGCGCGAGCGCCATGGTGGCGAGCGCGGCCTGCTCGGCGTGGCGCGCTCCGAGCCCGGGCAGGTCGAAGTCGGCCACGATGTCGCCGGCGAGCAGCAGCAGCGGCGCGCGGTCGATCCAGCCGCGCAGGTTCGTCAGCGCGCCGCCCGTGCCGAGCAGCACCGGCTCGCGCTCGACGTGCAGCTCGAGCCCCGGCCAGCAGACGCCGCGGGCCCACTCGGCGATCTGCTCGGCGAGGTGGAAGGCGTTGAGCGCCACGCGCCGCACGCCGGCGCGCGCCACGCGCGTCAGCGCGTGTTCGAGCAGCGGCACGTTGAGCAGCGGGAGCAGCGGCTTGGGCCGCGCGCGCGTGAACGGAGCCAGTCGGCGGCCCTCGCCGGCGCACAGCAACACCGCCTGGTGCGGCACGCTCATGCGGCGGCGATCGTCCGCGACGCGAGCGCCGCGTCGAGCACCGGCAGGCGCAGACCGTCGCGCGCGATGAGCCGACGCGCCTGGCGCGCGGCGGGCGCGATCCAGGCCCGCCACTCGTGCCCCTTGTCGCCGTAGGTGCCGATGGCCTTGCACAGCCGCTGCACGGCGACGCCCGCGACGTGGGGACCGGTGCCGGCGAGTTCGTCGCGCAGCGCGTCGGGGAGGCGCACGTAGGGGTCGTAGGCGAGCGAAACGCGGTCGTAGGTGGAGGGGCCGGCCAGCGCGTCCTGATGGTCGAGCATGCGCAGGCGGCCCTCGTGCAGCATGAGATTGCGCGCGTGATAGTCGCGGTGGCACAGCACCACCGGCGCCTCCAGGCAGGCCTGCACGAGGCGCTGCAGGTCGGCGGCCAGCGCGGGCCCGGCACCGTCGGCCAGTCCCAGTCCGCTGCGCACGAACTGCTCGAGTTCGGTCGCCAGGCGCGCGCCGTCCAGGGGCGGGCGGGGCGAGGTCGGCAGCGAGCCGACCGCCTGCAGTTCGTCGATCAGCGCGAGGGCCCGGGCATAGAGCGGTCCGGCGGCGGCGCCGCCCTGCAGCGCGAGGGCCAGCGTCACGTCCCCGAGGTCCTCCTGCAGGATCCACCCGGCGGCCGGGTCGGCGTCGTGGATCGCCGGCACGGGCAGGCCGGCCTCGGCCAGCAGCCGCGTGGCCTGCGCGACGCGCGCGACCTCGGCCGGCGGCGTGCCCTTCGGGAAGAGCATGGCCACGGCGCGCGCGAAGGGGTAGTGCAGCAGGCCGTGCAGGCGCGCGTAGCGGCGCGTGCTGGCCTCGACGGGCAGCCACTCGCTGCGCTCGCAGGCCAGGGGCTTGCCGGACTGTCGTTCCGCGAGGCTCAAGGCGGCGAGTCTAGCGGGGGCCGAGCCCGACTTCACCGCGCGGCCCGCAGGCACTACAGTGAGGCGATGCTCCGGATCGCGCTGTGCCTGCTGGCCGTGCTCGGCACGGCGACCGCCGTCGACGACGGCGCCGAACTCGTGGCGGAGTTCCGCCGCTACTACGGCAAGGATCGCAGCCCCGAGGAGCGCCGCGAAGCCGTCCTCGTGCTGCAGGGGATCGACTCGCGCATGGCGGCCGAGGCGCTGCTCGAGGCCTTCGAGGACGAGGACTTCGCCGTGCGCCGCGCCGCCGTCGAGACGCTCGGCACGCACCGGCTGCCTGCCACGGCGACCTGGCTGGTCGAGGAGGTGCTCACCGACCGCAAGGTGGCCAAGCGCACCCTGTTCCGGGCCGGTGTCGCCGAGAGCCTGGGGCGCATGCAGCAGCCGGTGGCGTTCGAGACGCTGCGCGCGCTGCTCGGCGAGCGCGACCTCTCGTTGCGGCTGGCGGGCATCACGGCGCTGGGCTTCCTCGGCGAGGCGCGCGGCTGCGCCGAAGTCGGCCCGCTCGTGCGCGACGCCGACGGCGCCGTCGCGGTCGCGGCGCTCGAGGCGCTCATCCGCATCGGCGACGGCCCGGCGAGCGGCGCGTCGGTCGTGACCGGGCTCGAGCATCCCGACTGGCGCGTGCGCGCGCGCGCCATCGAGGCCGTCGTCGCGCTCTCGGTGAAGGCCGGCGTGCGGCCGATCATCGAACTCATGGCGACCGAAGAGGGCCGGCTGCGGGGCGACGCCTACGTGGCGCTCAAGTCGATGACGCTGCGCGACTTCGGCGAGGACGCCGCCACCTGGCGCACCTGGTGGGACCGCACCGAGCCCTCCTACGAGCTGCCCGACCCCAAGCTCGTGGCCGAGGCGCTCGAGCGCGCCCGGACCGAGGGCACCAAGTACACCGCCGGCCAGAAGGAGTTCCTCGGCCTGCAGACGACCTCCGAGAACATCCTGTTCGTGATCGACGTCTCGGGTTCGATGGAGACGCCCTTCGGCGACCCCGAGCGCCTCGCCGCCACCGGGCGCACCTACAAGTCGCTGCAGCGGCTCGAGATCGTCAAGGAGGAGCTGTCGCACACGATCCGCGAGCTGCCCGAGACGACGAGCTTCAACATCGTGGCCTTCGCCACCGACGTGAAGGCCTGGAAGAAGGACACCGTGAAGGCCAACGTCCTCAACAAGAACAACGCGCTGGCGTGGGTGGCGCGCCTCAAGCCGTTGGGCAGCGAGGCGCAGGGCTTCAAGGCGCAGACCGGCCTGATCGACATGCAGACCAACGAGGGTCTCACGAACACGCACCTCGCGTTGATGACGGCGCTCGGCGAGCCGCTCGAGAGCAAGGGGCCAGCGGACTTCGTGACGAACTCGCCGAAGAGCCCGCTCGACACGATCTTCTTCCTGACCGACGGCGAGCCGACGATCGGCAAGAGCCTCGACATGACCGTCATCCGCCGCGAGGTGCGGCGCGTGAACGAGTTCCGCGGGGTGCAGCTGCACGTGATCTACGTGGGCGAGTTCGGGGGCGACGACTTCAAGGTGCTGGCGCGCGAGAACGGCGGCGTGTTCGTCGCCATCGGCGGCTGAGGCGCCGCCGTCGTGGAGGGGGGCGCGGGCGCGGCTTGCGCGGCCCGCGGGCGCAGGGCATGATTTGCGCCCCGCACGCGGGCCCGGCGCTCCGGGCGCGCGCGTCACGCCGTCGGGGTGTGGCTCAGTTTGGTAGAGCGCAGCGTTCGGGACGCTGAGGCCGCTGGTTCGAATCCAGTCACCCCGACCATTTCGCCGGCGCCGTGCCGCGCGGGCCTCAGCCGGCCGGCGCCCGGCGCACCGCAAAGGCCGACAGGCCGATCGCCACGATGAACGCGAAGATGAGTACGTGGCTCACGATCGCGGAGGCCGCCGCCGCTTCGGCCGGCAGGCCGACGAGGGTGTACCCGGCGGTCCAGCCCGCCTCCCAGGTGCCGACCGAGGCCACCGGCGAGAGCGGCATCACCGCCGCGAGGTGCAGACCCGTGGTGCCCACGAGGCTCGCGGCGTAGCCGATGGACGCCGCGGCGGGGAGCGCCTGGGGGCCGGCCATGGCGGTCAGCGCCACGTAGCAGGCGGTGTAGGTGCAGCCCCAGGCGAGCAGCGTCGTGAGCAGCGCCGAGCCGAGTTGCGGGCCGCGCAGCGCCGCCACGTGGGCGGCCGCCTGCCCGAGGAAGGCCAGCGGGCGGCGGGCGGCACCCTGCAGGGGCGCCAGCCGGCGGCAGACCGGGCGCATCGCGAACAGGCCCGCGCTGAGCAGCGCGAAGACGATCGCCGCCCGCGGCCCGGTCGAGCCGTCGTCGCTGCCCGAGAGCGCGAGGCCCGCGAGCAGGTAGACCGCCACGCCGAGCAGGTCGAGCACGCGCATCACGCCCAGCACGGCGACCGCCTCCGACAGCGGACGGCCCGCCTCGCGGTGCAGCAGCACCGGCAGCGCCGCCTCGCCCGTGCGGAAGGGCAGCACGACCGCGAGCAGGATGTGGCGGGCGCACACGGACGTCAGGTGCGCGATGCCGCGCGCGCCCGGCAGCAGCGCCACCAGCCGCAGGCCGCGGAAGACGTAGCTGGCGAAATACGTGACGAAGGCCAGCAGGCACAGGCCGGGATCGAGGTGGGTCAGCGTCTGCGACACGTCGCGCCAGCGCAGGTCGGCGGCGCCGACGACGATGCCCGTCAGGACCGCGGCCGCGACGACGGGGACGAGCCAGCGCTTCACGCCGAGGACGCATCCCGGCGACGGACCTCGAGCATCACGTACCACGACTGGCTGGACAGCAGCGGCACCCTCGCGAGCAGCCGGTCGACGGCCCGCAGGCCGCGGGCGATCGCGTCGGCGAAGGGCAGCTTCTTGAGCACCGGCACCAGGTCGGGGTTGTCGCAGAGCGGGTAGGCGATGAAGCCGAAGCGCACCTCGCGCCGCACGACGAGCCCGGCCTGCTGCAGCAGCTCGCGCAACTGGCGTCGCGTGTAGGCCCGGTCGATCGTGTGGATCTTGCCGAAGCTGGGACGCCGCCGCACCCAGGCGCGGGCCGCGCGCGTGAGCAGGTTGTCGTTGGCCGGCTCGCCGAGGATCAGTCGCCCCTCGGGCGCGAGCACCCGCGCGATCTCGGCCAGCACGCCGACTTCGTCCTCCATGTGGTGCAGGGCCGAGCGGCAGACGACGACGTCGAAGCTGCCTCCCGCGAAGGGCAGGGCCGCCATGTCGGCGAGGGCCAGGTGCACGGCCAGCCCCTCGCGCAGCCCGCTCAGGTCGTAACCCTCGAGCATCTCGGCGCTGATATCGACGCCCACGACGCGCGCGTAGCGCTCGCCGAGCCGGTCGAGCATCACGCCCGTGCCGCAGCCGAGGTCGAGCGCCCGCAGCGCCGGGCCGGGCGGCGCGAGCGACATGAGGATGTCGTTGCGCTCCTGCTGGAAGGCCTCGGCGAAGGCCCAGGCCGAACGCCGCCGGTACATGTGCGCGACGCTGCGGTGCATCTCGACCTGTCGGCGCGTGTGGTCGGAGAGCGCGGCCATCGGCGGGCCAGTCTGGCACACGCGCGCGCGACGGGCCAAGACGGGCCCTCCTCTCGAGGGCGGAATTGCCGATCATGGGGACCGTGGGCCGCCCCCGCCTCAACGCCCCCGGTCGTCTCGCTCTCGGCCTCGCCGCGTGCGTGCCGCTGCTCGTCGACCCGTGGGGCGGCGACACGCAGTTGGCCAAGACCCTGCTGCTCACGGCCGCGGGCGCGCTGTGCCTGGCGGGGGCCGCGCGCGCGCGCCCGGGCGAGGGTGCGCGGCTCGCCGGCAGCCCGGCGATCGGGCTGCTCGCCCTGCTCTGCGGCTGGTCGGCCTTTCTGCTGCACCACCCGGGCAACGTCGAGATCGCGTTCACGCGCGTGCTGTTCCTGCTCGGCCTCGTCGGACTGGCGTGCGGCTGGCGACGCCTGGCGGAGGCGGAGGCGGCCGAGCGCTGGGCTTCGGGCGTGCTCGTCGTCGGCCTGCTCGCCATGGCGCTCGACGGCGCGGCCGTGCTGCTCGCCGCCGAACAGGTCTCGCCCTCCGCGGTGAAGCACGCCAGCTGGCTGTTCGTGCACAACAACATGGCGGCGAGCTTCGCGGTGGTGCTCGTCCCGCTCATCGCGGCGCGCGCGCTGGCGGCGCCGCACGCCGGACGCCGGCGGGCGTGGGGGGCGGGGTTGGTGCTCACCGTGCTCTATCTGCTGCTGCTGCGCAGCCGCGCCGGGCTGCTCGGCGCCGCGCTCGGCCTGGGCCTCGTCGGCCTGCTGGCGCTGCGCCCGGCGCGCGCGCCGGCCGCGCGCGGCCGACCGCGCCTGCGCCTCGCGCTGGCCGGCCTGCTCGTGCTCGGCGTCGCGCTGGCGCCGCTCTCGGCGGGCGTGCGCGGGCTGGCCAAGGACGTCTTCTACCGCGGCGTCTCGGTGCTCGGCCTCGACTTCGCCGACACCTCCTTCCGTCCGCTCATCTGGCGCAAGACGATCGAGATGGCGGTCGCGCATCCGCTCGAGGGCGTGGGCCCGGGCAACTTCCCCGTCGAGTTTCCGCGCCACGAGCGCCAGCTCCTGGCCAAGCCGCACGCGCACAACGACCTGCTGCAGGTGCTCGGCGAACTCGGCGTGCCGGGAGCGGCGCTGTTCGTCGCGACGCTGATCGCCGCCGCTGCGGGCCTGGCGCGCCGACGGGCGGCGGCGGCCGACCGTGCCGCGCGCTGCCACGCGGCGGGTTGGCTGGCGGCGCTGGTCGTGTTCGTCGTCGCGGGGCTGTTCGAAGTGCCCTTCATGCTGGCCTCCACGGGCATGCTGTTCGCGATGCTCGTCGGCGTGTCGGGTGCGGGTGTCGCGGCCGCCGCGCCGGCGCGCGTGCCGGCCCGCGTCCCGGCGCGCGCGCGGGCGGCGCTGGCGCTGATCGTCGCGCTGCCGCTGGCCGGCCTGTCGCTCGCGCGGCTCTCGTCGGGCCTGTACGCGGCGCAGGCCGAGGCGGCCTTGCGTGCGGGCGACCTGCCGGCGCTCGAGCAGGCCTGCGGGCGTCTCGTCGCGCTGCGGCTGGGCGTGGCCCACCCGCACGCGCTGCTCGGCCGCGGCCTGCTCGCGGCGGGCCGGGCCGAGGAGGCGCTGGCCGCCTTCGGGCGCGCGCGCCGGCTGTGGCCGTGGAACGCCGAACTGGCGGCGGAAGAGAGCGAGGCGCTGCTCGCGCTGGGCCGCGCCGACGAGGCCGTCGCGACCCTGCGCTTCGCCGTCGAGTTGAGCCCGACGCGGCGCGAGTCGGTCTACAAGCTCGTGCGCGCCCTCGACGACGCGGGGCGGCTCGACGAAGCCCTCGACCGTCTGGAGTACCTCGTGCGCAGCAACTTCGACGTCGGGCTCGACGCCGTGCAGCGCCTCGGGGACATGTGGCGTCGCGCCGCGCTGGCGCGCTCCGGCGAGGCGCGACGCGACGCGCTCATCGCGGCGCGCCACTTCTACGCGATCGTCCTCGACGACGGTCCGGCCGCCGTCGTGCCGATCGCCAACCCGGTGTTCCGCAACCTGACGCACGAACTGCAGATCCTGCCGTGCGGGCTCGACGGCTGGTGGGGCCACTACCAGCGCTTCCTCGACCAGGGCGGCTGGAACCTGCCTGCGAGCGCGCTCTACACGTCGGTCGAGGGCGACGCGATCCGGCTGTACCCCGGCTGGCGCCTGCCGCTCGGCCCGCCGCTGCCGGGAGCCTGGCGCCGGCTCTGAGTGCCGCGTTTCCCGCGGGTTTCGCGCGCCGCTCAAGTCGCCCCGCGGCGCGTCCGAAGCAGGGATCCTCTCCTCCTTCTCCCAGGCCCGGGCCCTTGAGGGGGCAGCTCCCCTCAGGGGCCCGGGTTCTTTGGCGCGGGACCGACGCGGGCTTCCAAGCATCCCCGGGATGTGGTCGAATTGCCCGATGGAACAGGTTCTCCCGCCGTCGACTCCCTCGTCGCCCCGCGGGTCCAGCAACGTTGGATCCGTCCCCTCCGTGAACCCGGCCGACGCCACGCCCGGCATGTCGCGCATCGTGGCCGAAGGCGTCACCTTCGACGACGTGCTGCTGCTGCCGCGCCTGTCGGACGTGCTGCCCAGCCAGTGCAACACGGCCAGCCGCCTCACGCGCCGCGTGCGCCTCAACGTGCCGCTCGTCTCGGCCGCGATGGACACCGTGACCGAGTCGGCGCTGGCGATCGCGCTCGCGCAGGCCGGCGGCCTCGGCGTGATCCACAAGAACCTGCGCGTGGACGAGCAGGTGCGCGAGGTCGCCAAGGTCAAGCGCTCGGCGCACGGCGTGATCGCCGACCCCGTCACGCTGCCGCCCGGCGCCACGATCGGCGAGGCGCGTCGCATCATGACGACGCAGAACATCTCGGGCCTGCCGATCATCGATGCGGGCGGCAAGGTCTCGGGCATCCTCACCAACCGCGACCTGCGCTTCCATCGCGTCGACGAGACGGCCATCGCCGACGTGATGACGACGCGGCTGGTCACCGCGCGCCCCGACACGACGCTCGAGCAGGCCAAGGACATCCTGCACCGCAACAAGATCGAGAAGCTGCTGCTCGTCGACGAGCACGGCCGTCTCGCCGGCCTGATCACGATGCGCGACATCAACCAGCTCGCGCGCTGGCCCGACGCCTGCCGTGACGGGCGCGGCCGGCTGCGCGTGGGCGCGGCCGTCGGCGTCAACGACCTGGCGCGCGTGGAGGCGCTCGTGGCGGCCGACGTCGACGTGGTCGTGGTCGACACGGCGCACGGCCACAGCCGCAACGTGCTGGCGACCGTCACCGCCATCAAGTCGCGCTTCGACATCGACGTGGTCGCCGGCAACGTCGCGACCGTCGAGGGCGCGCGCGACCTGCTCGCGGCCGGCGCCGACGGCG
>CAZBBB010000083.1:0-2221 GCA_964490005.1 uncultured Phycisphaerales bacterium
ACATCCCGACCAACGTGATCTCGATCACCGACGGCCAGATCTTCCTCGAGACCGACCTGTTCAACGCGGGCGTGCGCCCGGCCGTGAACGTCGGCGTGTCGGTCTCGCGCGTGGGCGGCGCGGCGCAGATCCCGGCGATGAAGAAGGTCGCCGGCGGACTGCGCATCGACCTCGCCCAGTTCCGCGAGCTGGCGGCCTTCGCGCAGTTCGGCAGCGACCTCGACGAGGCCACGCAGAAGCAGCTGCGCCGCGGCGAGCGGCTGGTCGAGCTGCTCAAGCAGGGCCAGTACGTGCCGATGAACGTGATCGACCAGATCGTGTCGGTCTTCGCCGGGACGCAGGGCTTCCTCGACGACGTGCCGGTCGCCTCGGTCAAGCGCTTCGAGAGCGAGCTGGTGGCGGCGATGAACGCGCGCCAGGCCGAACTGCTCGGGCGCATCCGCTCGACGGGCAAGCTGTCGGACGAGGACAACGCCGCGCTGAAGAAGGCGATCGGCGAGTTCAAGGCGGCGTTCAAGGCCGACTGACGCACGCAGGCTGAGCGAGGACACCGGACAAGGCCATGGCCAAGGGCACCAAGGAACTCAAGCGTCGCATCCGCGGCGTGCGCAACATCCAGCAGATCACGCGCGCCATGGAGATGGTCGCGACGCAGAAGCTCAAGCGCCTGCAGGCGCGGGCCGACGCGGCGCGCCCCTACGCCGAGAAGGTGCAGCAGATGGTCGCGCGCCTGGCGGGTTCGGTGCGCTCCGAGCTGTCGCCGCTGCTGCAGCCCCGCGCCGAGGTGCGGCGCGTGGCGCACCTGGTCGTCTCGGCCGACCGCGGCCTGTGCGGCGGCTACAACGCGAGCCTGGCCCGCCACGCGGCGGCGACGATCGCGCGCGACGAGCGGCAGCAGGTCACGCTGCTCGGCAGCAAGGGCGTGCCGCTGCTCGAGTCGCGCGGCGTCTCCGTGGCCGCGCTGCTGCCCGACCACGTCGAGAAGCTCGACTTCACGCGCGTGCGGAACATCGTGCGCGACCTCGTGCGCGCCTTCACCGAGGGCGAGGTCGACGAGGTCCACGTGCACTACACCAGCTACCTCTCGGCCGTGCGCCAGCGCCCGGCGTCGGTGACGCTGCTGCCCATCCGGCCGGCGGGCCTGCTGGCCGAGTCGGGCGGCGCGGAGGCCGGCGCCGGCCCCGACTTCATCATCGAGCCGGCGACCGACGAGCTGCTGCGCAGCCTGCTGCCCAAGTTCCTCGAGATGAAGGTCTACTCGGCCGTGCTGGAGTCGCTGGCCTCCGAGTTCACCGCGCGTCGCAATGCCATGAAGCAGGCGACCGACGCCGCCGACGAAATGATCGACGCGCTCACGCGCCAGTACAACCGCGCCCGCCAGGAGAGCATCACCAAGGAGCTCCTGGAGGTCGTCTCGGGCGCCGAAGCGCTCAAGTAGAAACAAGGAGATCGCCGTGGCTACCGGATCCATCCTCGAAATCGTCGGCCCCGTGGTGGACGTCAAGTTCCCCACCAACGAGCTGCCGAGCATCTACAACGCGGTCAAGATCGAGGACCGCGCGCGCGACATCGACATCACCGTCGAGGTCGCGCAGCACCTCGGCGACGACGTCGCGCGCTGCGTCTCGATGGCCACGACCGACGGCCTCGTGCGCGGCATGGCGGCGGTCGACACGGGCGCGCCCATCAGCGTGCCCGTCGGCGAGGGCGCGCTCGGACGCATGTTCAACCTGCTCGGCCAGCCGATCGACGGCCTCGGGAAGGTGAACACGACCGAGACGCGGCCGATCCACCGCGATCCGCCGAAGTACGAGAACCAGCGCCCGGTGACCGAGGTCTTCGAGACCGGCATCAAGGTCATCGACCTGCTGTGCCCCTTCGCGAAGGGCGGCAAGATCGGCCTGTTCGGCGGCGCGGGCGTGGGCAAGACCGTGCTCATCCAGGAGCTGATCTACGCCATCGCCACGGCGCACGAGGGTTACTCGGCCTTCGCCGGCGTGGGCGAGCGCACCCGCGAGGGCAACGACCTCTACATGGAGATGAAGGAGTCGGGCGTGCTCAAGAACACCATCCTGGTGTTCGGCCAGATGAACGAGCCGCCGGGCTCGCGTCTGCGCGTGGCGCTCTCGGCCCTCACCATGTGCGAGTACCTGCGCGACGAGAAGGGCAAGGACGTGCTGCTCTTCGTCGACAACATCTTCCGCTTCGTGCAGGCCGGTTC
>CAZBBB010000083.1:2231-14535 GCA_964490005.1 uncultured Phycisphaerales bacterium
GCCGTGGGCTACCAGCCGACCATGGCCAGCGAGATGGGCGCCCTGCAGGAGCGCATCACCTCGACCGACCGCGGCTCGGTGACGTCGATGCAGGCCGTCTACGTGCCGGCCGACGACTACACCGACCCGGCGCCGGTGGCGACCTTCGCCCACCTCGACAGCACGATCCGGCTCGAGCGCAAGATCGCCGAGCTGGGCATCTACCCGGCCGTCGACCCGCTGCTCTCGACCTCGCGCATGCTCGATCCGCGGCTCGTGGGCGAGGAGCACTACGCCACGGCGCGCCGCGTGCAGCAGGTGCTGCAGCGCTACAAGGAGCTGCGCGACATCATCGCCATCCTGGGCATGGACGAGCTCTCGGAGGAGGACCGCCAGCTCGTGAGCCGTGCGCGCAAGATCCAGCGCTTCCTGAGCCAGCCCTTCGCGGTCGCCGAGCAGTTCACCGGACGCAAGGGCGAGTTCGTCAAGGTGTCCGACACGATCCGCTCCTTCCGCGAGATCTGCGACGGCGTGCACGACGCGCTCCCCGAGCAGGCCTTCTACATGAAGGGCAGCATCGACCAGGTCATCGAGGCCGCGGCCGCGATGAAGACGACGGCGGGCTGATCCCATGGCGGCCACGGCAAGCAGCACCGGCAACGCGCTGGCGGTCGAGATCCGCAGCCCCGACGGGCCGATCTGGTCGGGCGCGGCGGAGTCCGTCGTGGCCCCGGCGAGCAAGGGCAGCATGGGCGTGCTGCGCCGCCACGCGCCGCTCATGACCAGCCTCGAGGTCGGACTGACGAAGGTGCGCGTGGCCGGCGGCGTCGAACACCGGTTCGTGACGGGCGCCGGCTTCCTCGAGGTGCACGACGACCACGTGCTGCTGCTGGTCGACTTCGGCGAGCGCCCCGAGAAGATCGACGCGCGGCGCGCGGCCGAGGCCCGCGACCGCGCCCAGGCGCGCCTGCGCGCCCGCGGCGAGGAGATCGACCGCGTGCGCGCCGAGGCCGCGCTGCAGCGCGCGCTCGTGCGCCTCATGCACGCCGGCTCGCCGCGGCTCTGATCGGCGGGCGCGCGGCCGCCCGGGCGTTCGCAAGCCCGCGTCGCGGTCCCTAGAATCGGCGCCACCATGGTCTCCCAGGGCATCCGCACCCATCACTGCGGCGCGTTGCGCGCCGCCGACGTCGGCGCGCAGGTCGCCGTCTCGGGCTGGGTCGACGCCTGCCGCGAGATGGGCGGGTCGCTGGTCTTCGTCGACCTGCGCGACAAGTACGGCATCACGCAGCTGGCCTTCGACGACGGCGTCTCCCCGGAGCTGCGCCGCGCGGCGCGCGCGCTGCGGACCGAGTCGGTGATCCACGTGCGCGGCACGGTGCGCCCGCGGCCCGAGGGGCAGGTCAACCGCGAGCGCCCGACGGGCGAGGTCGAGGTGCTCGCGTCCTCGCTCGAGCTGCTCTCGGCGGCGCGCACGCCGCCGTTCGAACTCGATGCCGAGGCCGTCAGCGAGGAGTTGCTGCTGCAGTACCGCTACGTCGACCTGCGCCGCGCGCGGCGGCAGGCGGCGCTCAAGCTGCGCCACGACGTGCTGCTGGCCCTGCGCGTCGAACTCGACCGGCTCGGCTTCACCGAGGTCGAGACGCCGATCCTCACCAAGGCCACGCCGGAGGGCGCGCGCGACTACCTCGTGCCCAGCCGCGTGCACAAGGGGCGCTTCTACGCGCTGCCGCAGAGCCCGCAGATCTTCAAGCAGATCCTGATGGTGGCGGGGGTCGACCGCTACTTCCAGATCTGCCGCTGCTTCCGCGACGAGGATCTGCGCGCCGACCGGCAGCCGGAGTTCACGCAGCTCGACCTCGAGCTGTCCTTCGCCGACCAGGCCCAGGTGCTCGAGGTCGTCTCGAACGCGGTGGCGCACGCGGTGGCGCGCGTGCAGCCCGAGCGCGCGCCGCGACTGCCGCTGCGCGAGATGAGCTGGGCCGAGGCGCTGGAGAAGTACGGCAGCGACAAGCCCGACCTGCGCTTCGGCGTGACGCTGGCCGACGTCACGCCGGCGGTGCGCGGCAGCGGCTTCGGCGTGTTCGCGGGCGTGGCGGCCGCCGGCGGGCGAGTGCGCGCGCTGGCCGTGCCCGGAGGGGCCGAGGCCCTGTCGCGCAAGGACATCGCCGCGCTCGAAGCCGTGGCCAGGGAGCACGGCGCCAAGGGGCTGGCCTGGTTCAAGTGCGCGGGGGGCCTGCTCGAGAGCGGCAGCTCGAAGTTCCTCTCGGAGGCCGAACAGCGCGCGCTGCGGGAGGCGACGGGGGCGTCCGACGGCGATCTGCTGCTGGCCGTGGCCGACACGTTCCGCGTCTCGGCGGCGGCGCTGGGCGCGGTGCGTCTCGCGGTGGGGCGCCGCCTGCAGCTCTTCGATCCGCAGGCCTTCGAGTTTCTGTGGGTGGTCGACTTCCCGATGTTCGAGCGCGACGAGCAGACCGGCGCGCTCTCGCCGGCCCACCATCCCTTCTGCATGCCGCGCGAGACGCATCCGGGCCAGCTCGAGAGCGACCCGGCGGCCACCGTCGCGCGCAGCTACGACCTGGTGCTCAACGGCGTCGAGCTGGGCAGCGGCTCGGTCCGGATCCACGACCCGGCGCTGCAGGAGCGCGTGTTCCGCGCGATCGGGCTGCCCGAGGAGGAGATCCGCGAACGCTTCGGATTCGTGCTCGATGCCTTCAGCTTCGGGGCGCCGCCCCACGCGGGCTTCGCCGTCGGTCTCGACCGGCTGGTGATGCTGCTCGCGGGCGAACCCAGCATCCGCGACGTGATCGCCTTCCCCAAGACCACGGCGGCCGCCTGCCTGATGACGGGCGCGCCGACGAGCGTGCCGGCCGAGCAACTGGCCGAGGCCGGGGTGGCGGTGCTCGCCCCGGGACGGCCCGGCAGCCCGGCGGCGCAGGGGGCCGGCGCATGAGCGGGCCCGCCGCGGCCGCGTCGATCCGCGTGCGGCTGCCCGACGGCAGCACGCGCGAGTTGCCCGCCGGCGCGACCGGCGCGGCCTTGGCGGCGGCAATCGGACCGCGCCTGGCGAAGGCCGCGCTGGCCGTCCGGGTCGACGGCGAACTGCGCGACCTGGCGCGCGCGCTGCCCGACGGCGCGGCGGTCGAGATCCTCACCGACAAGCCCGGCGACGAGGCGCTGGAACTCATGCGCCACAGCACGGCGCACGTGCTGGCCCAGGCCGTGACGGACCTGTACGGTGCGGCGACCGTGCGCCTGGGTATCGGGCCGACGATCGCGGGCGGCTTCTACTACGACTTCGACTTCACCGACGGCCGCCGCCTGCGCGAAGAGGACCTGTCGGCGATCGAGGAGCGCATGCGCGCGATCATCGCGGCCGACGAGGTCTTCCGGCGCGAGGAGGTCTCGCGCGGCCAGGCGCTGGAGACCTGGCGCGCCCGCGACGACCGCTACAAGGTCGAGCTCATCGAGGACCTTCCCGAAGGCGAGCCGATCAGCTTCTACCGCTGCGAGGCGAACGGGCAGGCCGCCTTCATCGACCTGTGCCGCGGTCCGCACGTGCCGTCGACGGGGCGGCTCGACGTGCACTTCAAGCTCATCAGCATCGCGGGCGCCTATTGGCGCGGCAGCGAAGACAACCCGATGATGCAGCGCGTCTACGCGGCCTGCTTCCGCACGGCCGACGAACTCGCCGCGCACCTGAAGAACCTCGAAGAGGCCCGCGCCCGCGACCACCGCAAGCTGGGCAAGGAACTCAAGCTGTTCCACTTCACCGACGAGGTCGGGCCGGGGCTGCCGCTGTGGCTGCCGCGCGGCACGACGGTGCTCGAGACGCTCGTCGGCTTCCTGCGCGAGGAGCAGCGCCGGCGCGGCTATCTCTCGGTGAGCACGCCGCACATCGGGCGCCTGAACCTGTACCGGACCTCGGGCCACTGGCAGAACTACCGCGACTCGATCTTTCCGCTGATGGGGGACGAGCAGGGCGAGGCCTTCGTGCTCAAGCCGATGAACTGCCCGCACCACGTGCAGATCTACAAGTCGGACCTGCGCAGCTACCGCGACCTGCCGCTGCGGCTGGCGGAGTTCGGCACCGTCTACCGCCACGAGAAGAGCGGCGAACTCGGCGGCCTCAAGCGCGTGCGCGGCTTCACCGTGGACGACGCGCACCTGTTCGTCACGCCCGAGCAACTCTTCGAGGAGTTCTGCGGAGTGGTCGAACTCGTGCGCTACGTGCTGGGGGCGCTGCGGCTCGACCAGGTCAAGGCGCGGGTCGGACTCCGCGATCCGGCCGGCAGCAAGTACGTGGGCAGCGACGAACTCTGGGCCAAGGCCGAGGCCGAGATCCTGCGGGCCTGCACGAGCCTCGGCCTGGAGTACGAGGCCGTGCCGGGCGAGGCGGCCTTCTACGGCCCCAAGCTGGATTTCGTCGTGACGGACGAGCTTGCGCGCGAGTGGCAGCTGGGCACGGTGCAGGTCGACTACAACCTGCCCGAGCGCTTCGACCTGTCGTACATGGCGGCCGACGGCACCCGCCCGCGGCCGGTGATGATCCACCGGGCGCCCTTCGGCAGCCTGGAGCGGCTCATGGGCGTCCTGATCGAGCATTACGCAGGGGCCTTCCCGCTCTGGCTGGCGCCCGTCCAGGTCGCCGTGGCGCCGATCTCCGACGCCTTCCTGCCCCAGGCCCGGGAGTTCGCCGCCGGGCTCGAGGCGGAAGGCTGGCGGGTGGCCCGGCATTTCGAGAACGAGCCCATCGGGGCCCGGGTCCGGCGCGCGCGGCTTGAAAAAACGCCCTACGTGGCCATACTGGGCGCCCGCGAAATCGAGTCCTCGACCGTTTCGGTCCGCTCCCGGGAGGGCGGCGAACTCGGTTCGATGAGTCGAGAGGCCTTCCTCGAACGACTGAGGCTCGAGGCCGGGCAACGGCGCTGAGCGTCGTGGTCCGGCGGGCGTCACCGGCACGGATGCCGGCGGCGGCGCATTGCACGACACCATCCCCTTTTCAAGGTTTGCACAGCAGGAGGAATGCCAACGGCTCAGGCCAAGCAGCGCGTCAACGAGGAGATCCGCATCCGGCAGGTGCGTCTGATCGACGAAGTCGGCACCCAGTTGGGTGTCGTCGAAACCGAGCAGGCGCTGGCGATGGCGCGCGAGCGCGGGCTCGACCTGGTCGAGGTCGCCCCCGACGCCCACCCGCCGGTGTGCAAGATCCTCGACTTCGGGAAGCACAAGTTCCTGCTCAAGAAGAAGGAACATGACGCCCGTCGTCGGCAGCACCGGGTGGTGCTGAAGGAGATCCGCGTGCGACCGAAGATCGACGTCCACGACCTCGAGACGAAGCTCAAGAAGGCGCGCAGCTTCCTCGAGGACGGCGACAAGCTGCAGGTGAACATGCTCTTCCGCGGGCGCGAGATGGCGTTCCGCGAACTCGGCATGTCCGTCATGCAGCGCATCCGCGAGGCCCTGGCCGACGTCAGCAAGATCGAACGCGAGCCCCGCCAGGAGGGCAACCGCATGATCATGATCCTCCAGTCCAACCACACGGCCAAGTAGCCGCGACGGAACCCACGACATGCCCAAGCTCAAGACCAAGAAGTCCCTCGTGAAGCGCATGAAGCTCACCAAGACCGGCAAGGTGAAGCGCCGCAAGCCCGGCGCCCGCCACTACAAGGCCGGCAAGTCGAGCGGACGCCGACGCAAGCTGCGCGGCACCGACCTCGTGGTCGGCAAGCTCGCCCGTACGATGAAGGTCCTGCTGGCACCCGGCGGCTGACCGCCGCCCGTCCGGCACCCAGGAGAGAACCATGGTCCGTGTCCACAGCAACGTCGCCCACCACAAGCGCGTCAAGCGCCTGCTCAAGCGCGCCAAGGGTTACCGCGGGCAGCGCAGCAAGAACCTGCGCTCCGCCAAGCCGACGGTGCTGCGCGCCGGCGCCTTCGCCTTCGCGCACCGGCGCGCCAAGCGGCGCGACCTGCGCAGCCTGTGGGTCGTGCGCATCAACGCCGCGGCCCGCGCCGCGGGCATGAACTACAGCACCTTCATGCACGCGCTCAAGGGGGCGGGCATCGCGCTCGATCGCAAGTCGCTGTCCGAGCTGGCGGCGCGGGACCCGGCCGCGTTCGACAGCCTCGTGGCGAAGGTCAAGCCGGCCGCCGCTTGAGCGGCGAGGCCGAGCGCCTCGCGGAGTTGGCCGAGCGGGCCGTCGCGCTCGTGTCGGCGGCGGCTTGCGCCGAGGCGCTCGAGCAGGTCGAGCTGGAAGTGCTCGGCCGCAAGGGCGAGCTGGCGGCGCTCATGCGCGGCATCGGAGGCCTGCCGCCCGCCGAGCGCGCGGCCTTCGGGCAGGCGGTCAACGCCGCCAAGGCGCGCATCGAGGCGGCGCTGGCCGAGCGCCGGGCCGTCTTCGACGAGGCGCGGCTGGCGCGCGAACTCGGCGATGCGCGCTTCGACCCGACCGAGCCTCCGCTGCCGCCGGTGCGGGGCAGCCTGCATCCGATCACGCACGTGCGGCGCGAGATCGAGGCGATCTTCCTGGGCCTCGGCTTCGACGTGGTCGACGGTCCGGAGGTCGAGACCGAGGAGTACAACTTCGACCTGCTGAACATTCCCGCGCACCACCCGGCGCGCGACGCGCAGGACACCTTCTGGCTCGACAACGGGCAGGTGCTGCGCACCCACACCTCGCCGGTGCAGCTGCGCGCGATGCGTCGCGCGCAGGGCCGACCTCCGGTGCGCCTGATCGCCCCGGGGCGCGTGTTCCGCAACGAGCAGCCCGACGCGACCCACGAGCACACCTTCCACCAGGTCGAGGGGCTGATGATCGACGAGGGCGTCAGCCTGGCCGACATGAAGTCGGTGCTCGAGACGATGCTCGGCCGCCTGTTCGGGGGCTCGGTCGAGACGCGCCTGCGCCCGCACTACTTTCCGTTCGTCGAGCCGGGCGTCGAACTCGACATGCGGCCGGCCGGCAGCGACGGGCCCTGGCTCGAGATGCTCGGCTGCGGCATGGTGCATCCGGCGGTGCTGCGGGCGGGGGGCTTCGATCCCGGGCGGGTCTCGGGCTTCGCCTTCGGCATGGGACTCGAGCGGCTGGCGATGATGCGTCACGGCATCGACGACCTGCGCTGGATGATGAGCGGCGACCTGCGCTTCCTGCGGCAGTTCTGAGGACCCGATGAAGCTCTCGCTGAACTGGCTCGCCGACCACGTCGACCTCGACGGGCTCGACCCGGCCACCATCGCGCGGGACCTGACGCTCAAGACGGCCCTCATCGAGGGCGTGCTCGACCAGCGCGCGGCCCTGGCCGGGGTCGTCGTCGGGCGGGTGCTCGAGCAGCGGCGCCATCCCGGCGCCGATCGGCTGTCGCTGTGCCGCGTCGAGCACGGCGCCGGTCGGCCGGCCGAGGTCGTCTGCGGCGCACCCAATGTCGCGGCCGGGCAGCTCATCCTGTACGCACCGGTCGGCACGACGCTGCCCAACGGGGTGAAGCTCAAGGCCGCGAAGATCCGCGGCGAACTGAGCGAAGGGATGATCTGCGCCGAGGACGAACTCGGCCTGGGCCCGGAGCACGACGGCATCCTCGTGCTCGGCGAGGGCGCCCGACCCGGCCAGCCGGTCGCGCAGCTGCCCGGACTGGCCGACGTGGTCTTCGAGATCGACAACAAGAGCGTCACGCACCGGCCCGACCTGTGGGGCCACCGCGGCTTCGCGCGCGAACTGGCCGCGATCTACGGGCGCGAGCTCAAGCCGCTCGCGCAGCGCGAGGGGCTCGCGGCCGGCGACCAGGGACCGAGCATCGAACTCGCCGACAGCGGCGGCTGCCCGCTGTACGCGGGGCTGTGCGTGGAGGACGCGCCCTCGCGCTCGCCCGACTGGCTGCGCTTCCGGCTGATCGCCTGCGGCCTGCGCCCGCGCAGCCTGATCGTGGATCTCTCCAACTACGTGATGCTCGAGCTCGGGCAGCCGACGCATCCCTTCGATCGCGCGCAGCTGGCCGGCGACCGCGTGGTCGTGCGCCGCGCGCGCGACGGCGAGACGCTGGCGCTGCTCGACGGGTCGCAGGTGCGCGCGGCGGCCGAGGACCTCGTGATCGCCGACGGCGAGCGGGCCCTCGCGCTGGCGGGCATCATGGGCGGGGCGGCCAGCGAGGTCGGCGACGGCACCACGTCGGTGTTCCTGGAATCGGCGTCCTTCGACGGCGCGCGCGTGCGCCGCACCTCGAGTCGGCTGGGCCTGCGCACCGATGCGCTGGCGCGCTTCGAGAAGGGCCTCGACCCGTCGCTGGTCGTGACGGCGCTGCGCCGCTACGCGTTCCTGCTCGAGCGCCTGCGTCCGTCGGCGAAGGTGGCGGCGCACTTCAGGCAGGCCGGCGAGGCGCAGGCGCCGACGCGGCGCATCGCGCTCTCGACGGCGAAGCTCGCGCGGCGACTGGGGGTCGACCCGGGCCCGGCCGCCGCGCGCGAGAGCCTCGAGCGGCTGGGCTTCGACGTCCGTCCGGATGGCCCCGAGCAGCTCGACGTGGGCGTGCCGAGCTGGCGCGCGACGCGCGACGTCACGATCGAGGAGGACCTCATCGAGGAGGTCGGCCGGCTCGTGGGCTACGACCGGGTGGTCGGCGCCACGCCGCGCGCCCCGCTGCGCCTGGGCGCGCGCGATCCGCTGCTGGCGGTCGAGGATGCGCTGCGCGACGGGTTCGCGCGGCAGGGTTTCAGCGAGTGCCTGTCGTACTCCTTCGTCGCGGACGACGTGCTGCGGCGCGCGGCCGTGCCGCGGGCGGAGGCCCTGCCGCGGCTGGCGCATCCATTGCAGCAGGACGCGGCGCGGCTGCGGCCGTCGGTCGTCCCCGGGCTGCTCGCGCGCCTCGAGGACTGGCTGCGGCACGACGAAGCCGTGCGCGTGTTCGAGGCGGGTCGCGGCAACGCGCGCGCGGCCGACGGGTCGGTGCGCGAGCGGCGCGAGTTCGTCGCGGTCGTGGCGGGGCGGGCGGCGGCCGACGCGCGCGATCTGGTGCGCGAGTTGCGCGGGCTGGTGGACGCGGCGCTCGGCGGCCTGGGCGTGTTCGGCGCGCGCGTGGAGCCGGCGCCGGCGAGCGTCGACGAGCCCTGGTGGCATCCGCGGCGCACGGCGCAGGTGCGCGCGGGCGCCGACGACGTCGTACTCGGGCTGCTCGGCGCGCTGGCGCCGCAGATCGCGGCGAATTTCGAGGTGCGCGGGTCGGCGGGGATCATCCGACTCGACGTGGGCGAGCTGGCCGCGCTCGGCGCGGCCGTGCCGCGCCACGCGCGACTGTCGCGCTTTCCGCCCGTGCGGCTCGATCTGGCGTTCGTCCTGCCGTACGAGCTGCCGGCCGACGTGGTCGCCGCGGAGATGCGTCGCGCCGGGCCGCGCCTGCTGCGTTCGGTCACGGCCTTCGACGTCTGGCGCGGAAAGCCGCTGGGCGAACACGAACGCTCGGTCGCCTTCCATCTCTCGTTCCAGGCCGAGGACCGCACGCTCACGGACGGGGAGGTCGCCAAGGCGCGGGACCGCATCGTCGCGGCCGTGGAGCAGCTCGGCGCCCGGCTGCGTTGAGCGCGCCGAGCGTGCATTGACCGCCCGCCCGAGCGGGGTATAGTCGCTCCCGCCGCGCCGGCCTCCGGGTCGACGTCGTCTTCGTACCCTTTCCCTTGATCAGGGCGCCCCGACTTCGGGCATCGACGGACAGGCCCGCCGCGCGCGGGATCTCCTGAACGCCTGACGGGCTCCCACCTGGCTGTGCCAGGGTTCTCGAGGATGAGTCCGGAGGCCGGCTCGGCCTTCAGCGGCCGCGTCGGCGGAACTGCGGGCCGCATCGCGGCGGCCACCGCGTGCGCGCGCATCGCGCGCGTCGCGCTTCTGGAATCGGGCCGCGCGAGGCGCGACGATCTGGCGCCAGCACCCCGTCGAGGACCGCCCGCCCATGTCCAGCAAGACCATCGCCGTCGCCCTCATCGCCACGCTGAGCGTCACCTGGTATCTGCTCGACGAGGACGGGGGCGCCAAGGGCATCGAGCGGCCGTCCGAGGTGGGGGAGCGTGCGCCGCGGGTCGTCGAGGAGGCGGCCGACGCGCCGGCGCCGACTCTGAGCGCCACGGTGCAGGCACCCGTGCCGACGGCGGCATCCGCGGATTCCGCAACGGCGCCGCCAGCGGCATTGTCCGCGGCGAGTGCCGGCGTCGATGAGCGCATCGCGGCGGCGCTCGCGAGCGCGCAGGCGGGCGACGTCGCGGCGGCGGAGGCGGGGCTGCGAGCGGCGCTGCAGGCCGCCACGACTTCCGCGCAGGCCGCGCGCGCGGGCCTGTTCCTGGCGCGCTTCAGCGGCGATCCGCTCGAACGCCGGCAGTTGCTCGGGGCGGCCCTGCTCGACGGCGTCGTCGTGGCCGCCGAGCACGACGAAGTCGGCCGAGCACTGCGCGAACTCAACGCGACGCCGAACACGAGCCTGCATCCGCTCATCCGCAGCGCGACGTACAAGGTGCGCTCGGGTGACAGCCTCTGGAAGATCTGCAACAAGACGTTGCCGGCCGAACTCGGCGTCACGCACGAGGTCGGCCTGATCCGGCTGGTGAACGCGCTTCGGGGGCAGAGCCTGTCGGTCGGCCAGGAACTCGTCGTGCCGCTCGAGGCCGCGCGCATCGTCGTCGATGCCGCCGGGCACGGGCTGGCCCTGTATCTCGGCGAGACGGTCGTGATGGCCTACCAGGTCGGCTTGGGCAAGGAGAGCCGCACGCCGCGCGGAGAGTTCACCGTCGTCGTGAAGCAGGAGAATCCGACCTGGTTCATCAACGGGAAGGTCATCCCCTTCGGGGACCCGGAGAACCTGCTGGGCACGCGCTGGCTGGGTTTCGAGAACAAGCCCGGCGCGTCGGGCTTCGGCATCCACGGCACGGTCGACCCCGAGAGCGTCGGCAGGAACGAGTCGATGGGCTGCGTGCGGCTGCGCAACCCGGAGGTCGAGGAACTCTTCGACCTGGTGCCGCGGGGCGTCAGCGTCGCCATTCGCTGAGGGCCCCGGGGAGCGTGGCGCGGCGCCGGACCGGGCGCCGCCGAAGGGTGCTTTTCCCCGGGAAAATAGGGGCTTGTATGGCGAGGGGAAGTCGCTACGATACGCGGCTCACCTACGGGTGAGAGATGGCCCGTTCGGCAGCCGAGGCGCGATGCCCCGGCTGGCCGGAGCAAGGGGACCAGGCGCCGCAGGGCGCCTCGTCCCGAACGGCGTGGCCGCCCGCACGGTCTTTGACATTTCGGTAGCAAGCTTGTTCGAGCGTGTGTGAGCAGCTCCGCCTTCGCGGCGGGGCTGCCGTCAAGAATTTGAGGCGCTCCTCCGGATTTAGCCCCGGAAGAGTGCTCCAGGTCAAAACTGCTTCATCATGAAGGGTTTGATCCTGGCTCAGAATGAACGCTGGCGGCGTGGATGAGGCATGCAAGTCGAACGCGAAAATGGACTTCGGTTCATGAGTAGAGTGGCGCACGGGTGAGTAATGCTTGGATGACCTGCCCTTGAGACGGGGACAACAGTTCGAAAGGACTGCTAATACCCGATGGTCCGCGAAGGATGCGTCCTTCGCGGTAAATGGTTGATTCCGCTCAGGGAGGGGTCCAAGTCCTATCAGCTAGTTGGTGAGGTAATGGCTCACCAAGGCGATGACGGGTAGCCGGACTGAGAGGTCGATCGGCCACATGGGAACTGAGACACTGTCCTGACTCCTACGGGAGGCTGCAGTCGAGAATCTTCTGCAATGGGCGAAAGCCTGACAGAGCGACGCCGCGTGGAGGATGAAGGCCTTCGGGTTGTAAACTCCTGTCACAGGTTATGAAACGCAAGGGTTCACTCTTGCGTTGACAAAGGCCTGAGAGGAAGTCACGGCTAACTTCGTGCCAGCAGCCGCGGTAAGACGAAGGTGGCTAGCGTTATTCGGATTTACTGGGCATAAAGCGCGCGCAGGCGGCTTGGTAAGTCGGGGGTGAAAGCCCGCAGCTCAACTGCGGAACTGCCTTCGATACTGCCGAGCTTGAGTACAGGAGGGGTGATTGGAACTCCAGGTGTAGCGGTGAAATGCGTAGATATCTGGAGGAACACCAGAGGCGAAGGCGAATCACTGGACTGTTACTGACGCTGAGGCGCGAAAGCTAGGGGAGCAAACAGGATTAGATACCCTGGTAGTCCTAGCTGTAAACGATGGGTACTAGGCAGTGGAGGTCCGATGCCGTCACTGTCGAAGCAAATGTGATAAGTACCCCGCCTGGGAAGTACGGCCGCAAGGCTGAAACTCAAAGGAATTGACGGGGGCTCACACAAGCGGTGGAGCATG
>CAZBBB010000084.1:0-14479 GCA_964490005.1 uncultured Phycisphaerales bacterium
CGCGCCGCCGCGGCGTCCGGCCTCAGTTGCCGGCGCCGGACGGGCCGCCGGTGCCGCCGGGCCCGGGCCCGCGATCGCGCCCGCGGCCGCCCCAGTCGCCGAAACCGCCCAGACGCAGCGGGTCGCCGTCGAGCGCGTCGTACGCCTCGAGCTGGTGCGGCATGAGGATCGCGGCGAGCTGCGCGCGCGCGTCGGTCGAGAGCTTGTCGAAGCCCGCGCGCGCCGACTCCCAGTCGCGCGTCTCGCGGATCTCGTCGCGCAACGCGTCGCGCGCCGCCTCGGTGTCGGTCGCCAGGACGCGCAGGCGGTTCTGCTGTCCGACGTCGAGCGCGAGCACCTGCGTCAGCTCGGCGAGACGCTCGTCGAGCCGCTCGGCGCGGCGCTGCGCCTCGCGCTCCTGCCGCTCGCGGTCCTCGCGCTCGCGGATCACGCTCAGGGCCTGCTCGACGCTCTCGAGCGCCACCGCGCCGCCCGCGCCCCCCTGCCCGTCGACGACCGCCGCCAGCGCGCTGACCTGGTCGCGCAGTTCGGCGACGACGGCCGGGGCCGCGTCGAGCGACTGCGGCGCGGCGGCGGGCAGCGCGGCCGAGAGGGCGCCCAGCTCGACGCCGCGCACGCGCTCCTCGAGCCGTGCGTTGCCGTCGGCCAGGCGCGCGAGCTTCGTGCGCAGCTCGGCGAGTTCGTGCTCGAGCTGGCTGGCGTCGGCGACCGCGCCGGGGGCCGGCGCCAGCAACGCCTGCGCGCCGAGCGCGACGGCCGAGCCGGCCAGGGCCGAGACGAGGATCAGGGACAACGGGCTCGCGTGTACGGCCATCGATCGCGCTCCGGGGCTCGGGGTCGCGCCCCGGGTCGAGGCGCGCGCGGACGCGGCATTCTAGGGCGTCCCCGTCCGCCCCGCCACGGCGCGGCGGACCTACTCCTGCAGGTCGTGCTTGCGCAGGAAGTAGGCCAGGTTGCGCGGGTCGATGCCCAGCAGCGCGGCCGCGTCCTTGCGCCGCCCGCCCGCGCGCCGCAGCGCCTCGGCCAGCAGGTCGCGTTCGGTGGCGTCGAGGCGACTGCGCAGGTGCAGCGCGTGCTCGCCGGACACCGGGGCGTGGCGCACCGAACTCTCCAGCAGCGCCCGGACCATCGCCGCCGTCGGCGCCTCGTCGCCCGCGATGAGCAGGGCGCGTTCGAGCACGTTGCGCAATTCGCGCACGTTGCCGGGCCAGTCGTGGGCGACGAGCGCCTCGAGCACGCCCGGGCCGAGCGCCTCGGCCTGCGGCCGCAGTTGCGCGAGCAGCCGCGCGGCGATGGCCGGAATGTCGGAGCGGCGTTCGCGCAGCGGCGGCACGTCGATCGGGAAGACGGCCAGGCGGTAGTACAGGTCGGCGCGGAAGGCGCCCTCGTCGACGCGGCGCTTGAGCGGCTCGTTGGTGGTCGCGACGACGCGCACGTCGGCCAGGCGCGTGCGCGACTCGCCCGCGACGTGGTACTCGCCGCTCTCGAGCACGGCCAGCAGCCGGCCCTGCATGGCGGGACTCAGCGCCGCGATCTCGTCGAGCAGCAGCGTGCCGCCCTCGGCCTCGCCCAGCCGGCCCCGGCGATCGGCCACGGCGCCCGGCACGGCGCCGCGCCGGTGTCCGAACAGCTCGCTCTCGAACTGCCCTTCGGGGATCGCGGCGCAGTTCACGCGGACGAGATGGGCCCCGCGGCGCGGGCTGGCGCGATGCAGCTCGTTCGCCAGCAGGCCCTTGCCGACGCCGCTCTCGCCCGTGATGAGCACGGTCGTCATCGTCGGCGCCACCGTCGCCACGAGGTCGCGCACCTGCGCCATGGCCGGGCTCTCGCCGACGAGTTCCTGCCCGCCGGCACCGGCCGCGGCGCGCAGGTAGGCCACGTCGGTGAGCAGCCGCCGGTGCTCGAGCGCGCGCTCGACGAGCAGCAGCAGCTGCTCGGGCTCGACGGGCTTCTGGACGAAGTCGAAGGCGCCGGCCTTCATCGCCGCCACCGCGCTGGGCACCGTGCCGACGCCCGTGATCACGATCACCGGCGGGCCGCCCTCGCGCGGCTGCACGTGCTCGAGCAGCGCCTGCGCGCCTCCGCCCGGCATCTGCAGGTCGGAGACGATCACGTCGACCTGCTCGCTCTCGAGCAGCGCGCGGGCCTCCTCGGTGCCGGACGCGGCCAGCGGTCGCAGGTGCGCCTCGCCCTGCACGATCTCGACCAGCGAGTCGCGCACGAAGGGTTCGTCATCGACGATGAGCACGACGCGGCGGGCGCGGTTCACGGAACGGCCTCCTCGGCTGCGGCCTCCTCGGACGCCGCGGCGGGCAGCCGCAGCGTGAAGGCCGCGCCCCCTGCGGGGCGGTTGGCGGCGCGCAGCGTACCTCCGTGGGCCTGCACGATCCCGAAGGAGACCGACAAGCCGAGCCCGGTGCCGCCGTGCCCCGAAAAGAACGGGTCGAAGAGCCGCTCGAGGTCGGCGGGCGGGATGCCGGGGCCGTCGTCCTCGACGTCGAGCTCGACCAGGGCCGCGCCGCTCTCGTCGCGCACGTCGCGCGCACCGCGCAGCACGATCCGGCCGCGGCCCTGCATGGCGCGCGCGGCGTTGAGCAGCAGGTTGAGGACGACCTGTTCGAGGCGGCGGCTGTCGCCGGCCACGAGCAGCGGCGCGTCGAGGCCCTGCCGCTCGATCTCGACGCCCTTGAAGTCGCGCGCGTAGGCCGCCAGGCCCAGCGCCCCGTCGACCACGCGCGCCAGATCGGCCCGGCCCGTCTCGACCGGCGAGCGCGCGAAGCTCAGCAGGTCCTGCACGATGTCGCGGATGCGCAGGAAGCCGCGCCGCACCTGCTCGAGATAGTGGCGGCGCTTGGCCTCGTCGAGGTCGGGGCGCTCGGCCAGGCTGAGGTAGTTGCCGATGCCTTCGAGCGGATTGTTGATCTCGTGCGCCACGCCGGCGGTGAGCAGGCCGAGGCTGCCGAGCCGCTCGGACGTGCGCAGCTGCCGCTCCATCGCCCGCTCGCGCGTGACGTCGCGCAGCGAGACCTCGACGACGCGCTCGTCGCCCAGGTCGACGAGCGCCAGCCGGCAGTCGACGAGCAGCGCACGCCCGCCCGCGGCGCGCAGCTCCAGGCCGGGTTCGGCGACGTGCGGCCCCGGCCCCTGCGCGGCGCGCGCGAAGGCCTGCGCGAAGCGCTCGCGGTCGTGCTCGCCGAACAGGCTCGGCAGGTGCCGGCCGGCGACGACGGGCACCGCGGCGGCATCGGCCGCGCCGGGCGCGCCGGCCGCCGCGCCGAGCGCGAGGCCGAGCGTCTCGCGCGCCGCCGCGTTGGCCTCGCGCAAGCGGGCGCCCTCGACGTCCGCGATCAGGATCATGTCGGCCGCGCCCTCCATGAGCGCGCGGTAGCGGTCCGTCATGCGGCGGATCCAGCGCAGGTAGTGCTCGGTCTCGCGCAGCCGGAAGGCGCGCTGCGACAGGCGCAGGACGATCGCGCCGACGAGGCCCAGCGCGAGCGTGATGCCGAACATCGACCCGATGATCCACAGATACTCGCGGCGCAGCGGCTGCATGGCCCGCTCGAGCGCCGCGTCGGGCAGGACCGTCACGAGCCGCAGCGACGGGTCGCGCGTCACCAGCGTCTCGAACACGTGGCCGAGCCCGGTACGCCGCCCGCTCGCGTTCGGCGTCGGCGCCTCCTCGCCCCGCTCCGCCGCGACGAGTTCGCAGCGCACGCCCTCGAGCGGCGCCCAGGCGTCGGGGGTATCGTGCGGCGCCGCGAGCAGGACGCGCGCCCGCAGCCGCCCGGCGCCGTTCGCCAGCGGCTCGACGAGCGGCAGCTGCACGCCCGGATCTCCGGCCGGCGGCGCGCGCTCCAGCCGCACGAGCTGCGTGCCGTCGGCCGCGTCGAGCGCCAGTTCGGAGAGGTCGACGAACACGTCGAAGAAGGCCGTCAGCGCCTCGGTCGCCGCCGCGGGGCCGGAGGGCCCGCCGAGCTGCGGCGAGTGCGCCAGCCACGAGAGCTGCCGGCGCCCGGCCTCGATCTGCTGCTCCAGGCCGCGCACGACGTCGGCGTGCCCGCGCGCCGTGATGTCGAGCAGCTCCTGCCGCCGGCCCTCGCGCAGCGAACTGATGCGCGCGAATCCGTTGGAGAGTTCGATCCCGGCGAGCGCGAGGAACACGACGAACACGACGACGTTGCGCAGCGGCGACATCGGGGCGCAGGATACCGCCGCGCGGGGGCGCCGACAGTCCCCGCGTCGCACGCCGGCCGCACGGTACAGTCTCGCCCATGCCGCGGCACCGCATCCTGATCCTCGGCGCGCCCGCCAGCGGCCGGCGCTGGCTGGCCGAGCGCATCCGCGCGCTCACCGGCATCGAGCCGCTCGACACGACGGGCGCCGACCCCGCCCGCCACGAGTGGCTCGGGATCGCCGACGACGCGTCCCGCGCGGCGGCGCTGCTGCCGCGCGCCGACCTGGTCGTCGTCGTGCACACGCCGCGCTGGCTGCGCGCCCTGCGCCTGCTGATGCGGCGGCTGGGCGGCGGCGGCGGGCGGGAGCCGGGCGCGCCCCCGCTGGCCCGGCAGCTGGCCCGCAACCGGCGCTTCGAGTCCGAGGAGCTGCCCGCGCTGACCGCGCTCGTCGAATCGCACGGCGTGCCGCACCTGCGCTGCGCCTCGTCCGAGGACGTGCGCGCGGTGCTCGAGTGCGTCTTCGGGATCCACGAGTCGCTCGGGCACGACGCGGCCGGACCGCCGGGGACGCGCCGGCACGCCGGCGCATAGGAATCACGCGCAGCGCGTGGCCGGCACGCGCCGCGTCGACCGGCGCGCGGCGCCGCGCCGCATTTGTGCGCGACATCGCGCCGCGCTCGCGCCACAATCGCGGCCATGAATCACGCGCATCCGAACCGAGTCGTGCTTCCCGCTCCGGCGCGCCGCGCCGTCCTCGTGCTGACCTGCGCGCTGCTCGCCGCCGCCCCGCGCGCCCGGGCCGGCGACACCGCCGCGCCGGCGCCCGGCGACGACGTGCTCGTCAAGACGCGCGCGATCCTCCACAACCTGCGCTTCGCCGAAGACTGGTCGGCGCTGAAGGCGCCCGACGCGACCACCGACCACTGGTGGCCCGAGAGCAAGACGATCGCGCTCGACGACGAGGGCGAGGTCACGCTCGTCTCCGGCGGACAGCTGCGCCTGCGCTACGAGTCGCAGGACAACAAGAACCTGCGCGGCACGGTGCCCGGCAACAACGACTTCATCCTGATGCGCGCCCGCCTCTACGGCGACCTGCGCCTCTCGAACGGCATGCGCCTGTTCGTCGAGGGCCTCTCGGCCGACATCCACGGCAACGACGCGCCGCCGACGGCCATCGACCGCAACAACCCCGACCTGCTCAACGCCTTCGTCGACCTCCCGGCGGGCGACTCGATCGTGCGTCTCGGCCGCAGCGAACTGCAGTACGGCGCGCAGCGTCTGATCTCGCCGCTCGAGTGGGGCAACACGCGCCGCACCTTCCAGGGTGCCGTGGTCAAGACGCCCACCGCCGACGGCAGCTTCGACGTCATCGTCGTCCGGCCGGTGATCATCGACCCGCGCGACGACGACGGCGCCAACGCCTCGCGCTGGTTCGGCGGCGTGTACGCGACGCGCAAGCTCTCGGGCGGCGACGGCCTCGACCTGTACGCGCTGGCCCTCACCGAGGACGAGAACATCCTCGTCGGCCAGGCGGGCATGCCGCCGGGCGACTCGGAGGTCTACACCTTCGGCACGCGCTGGTGGGGCAAGCGCGACGCGTGGGACTTCGAGCTGGAGGCCGCGCACCAGCGCGGCGCCCGCGCCGACAGCTCGATCGGCGCCTTCATGGGGACCGCGCGCGCCGGCTTCACGATCGCCGACGCGCCCGGCAGCCCGCGCCTCGGAGTCGACCTCGACTGGGCCTCGGGCGACGACGACCCGACCGACAGCCAGGTCGGCACCTTCAACCAGCTCTTCCCGCTCGGGCACGCCTGGCTGGGCTACCTCGACCTCGTCGGCCGCCAGAACATCTTCGCGATCATGCCCAACGCGACCTTCAAGACCTCGCCCGAGACGAGCTTCCGCGTCTCGTGGACGGCCTTCCGCCTCGACGAGAAGACCGACGCCCTCTACAACGCGGGCGGCGCCCCCACGCTCGTCGACCCCACCGGCGCGTCGGGCGACGATGTCGGCCGCGAGATCGACCTCACGCTCACCTGGCTGCCGGCCTGGATGGCGCCGCACGGCGAGATCCTGTTCGGCTACTCGACCTTCTCGCCCGGGCACTTCGTCGAGACGCTCGGCGACGGAAAGCGCGCGGACTTGATCTACGTGCAGTTCCAGTTCACCTTCTGAGGCGCATCGAGGCCCCCGAACGGCGAGGTCCCATGGCCGAACACACGCCCTACCAGAAGGGCATCATCAAGCGCTTCTACGAGCACCGCGACACGCTTGCGGTGCAGAAACTGGGCGAGATCGTCTCCAACCTGTACGTCGAGACGAACGAACGCCGGATCGGCGCGGCCTGGAAGGCGGCCGAGAAGCAGCTGCTCGCGGCGGGCGTGCACGCCCACGAGGCGCAGGCCGTGGTCAAGGACCGCGACCTCGGCGCGCTGGCGAAGATCCTGCAGCGCCTGTTCTGAAACCCGCACGCGGCGCGGCGGCGGCCGCCCGGCCCTGTCGTTCCCGAAACGACAGTTGTGCGGTATGGTGACCGGCCTCGCGTGCGCGGGCCTCCCGAACGGGGTCCGCGGCACCTGCGACCATCTCTCCCGTCGCGAGCCGTTCCGATGCGTGTCGCTCTCCGCTCCGTGCCTTCCGCCCTCGCCCTCGGCCTGCTGCTCGGCCTGCCCGTCGCCGCGCAGCAGCGCGCCGCGTTCCCCGCCGTCGCGATCGACGCGCCCGCGCCGTTCCCGGCACGCGTGCTGGCCCCGCAGGCCGCCGCCATCGACGCGCTGCACGGCGTGCAGCAGCTCGTGCTCGAGGGCCTCGCGCTGCCCGGCGGCGCGGTCGTCGACCTGCAACTGTCGGCCATCGACCTCGCGCGTCTCAAGTTCGGCTACCAGGTGAACGGTCGGCCCGCACCCGGCCTCGCCGACGGGCTCTCGCTCTCGGTCTTCCGCGGCAGCGTCGTCGGCGCGCCCGGCTCGGAGGCCCTGCTCTCGCTCTCGCAGCGCGGCATCTTCGGCTGGGTGCACACCGGCGAACAGCTCGTGCACCTGCTGCCTCGGGCCGGCGCCAACAACGACTGGACGGCCTCCGAGCTGCTGCTCGTCGACGAGCGCGACCTCGTCGCGGGCGGCTTCGCGCTGCGCGACTTCTGCGGTCTCGACCGGCTGCCCGGCCTCACGCGCGACGGGCTGCCCGCGCCGCCGCTCTCGCCCCCCGGCCTCTCGGGCCCCGACGGCGGCGGCGACTGCTCGCTGTACGAGTGCACGATCGCGATCGAGACCGACTGGCAGCTCTACGGGAAGTTCAACGATCTCGGCGCCGAGACGGCCTTCGTCACGACGCTGCTGGCCGCCGTCTCCTCGCGCTACGAGGAGCAGATCGACACGATCCTGACCTTCCCCTACGTGCAGTTCTACACGACGAGCAATGACCCCTGGTCGACGCCCGAGGGCGGCGGCTCGATGATCGACATGCTCAACGAGTTCGTGCCGGCCTGGTCGGGCGCCATCCCGGCCGACGCCACGCTGGGCCACTTCATCTCGGGCGCGGGCCTCGGCGGCGGCGTGGCCTATCTCGGCGTGCTCTGCGACGACACGCAGACGGCCAGCTTCGCCGTGAGCGGCAACATCGACGGCGACGTGCCCTTCCCGATCGCGGTCGGCCCGCTCAACTGGGACTTCATCGTGGTCGCGCACGAGACCGGCCACAACTTCAACTCGACGCACACGCACAGCTACGTGCCGCCGCTGGACACCTGCCCCAGCGGCAACTGCATCACCAACGGCACGATCATGAGCTACTGCCACCAGTGCCCGGGCGGCACGTCCAACATCACGACCTACTTCCAGGAGCCGGTCGTCACGGGCGTGATGAAGGCGCACGCGGCGGCCTGCCTGCCGCTGCTCGCGCCGCTCGTGGCCGACGCTCTTGCGCAACCCACGCTCATCGCGCCGGGCGCCGCGCCGACGGTGGCCGTCACGCTGCTCGGCACGCCGGTCGGCGGCGTCACGCTCAACGCGCGCCTCTCGCCGCTGGCGCCCTTCACGCCGATCGCGATGGCCGATCAGGGCGGCGGCACGTGGAGCGCCAGCCTGCCCGCCGTCGGCTGCGGCGACGATCCGGAGTGGTTCTTCAGCGTCGTCGATCTCGAGTGCGGCCCGTTCTCCACGCCCGCCTTCACGGCCGAAGTGGGCGTCGAGACGGTCCTGGCCTTCGACGACATGGAGGCCGCCTCGGGCTGGACCGTGGGCTCGCCGCAGGATGACGCCACGACCGGCATCTGGACGCGCGGCGATCCGCTCGGCACCGGCGCCCAGCCGGAGAACGACTTCTCGCCCGCCGGCACCGACTGCTGGTTCACCGGACAGGGCAGCCCGGGCGGCAGCGTCGGCGAGAACGACGTCGACGACGGGCGCACGACGCTCACCTCGCCGGCGCTCGACCTCTCGTCGGGCGACGCGCGCATCAGCTACTGGCGCTGGTACAACAACACCGGCGGCAGCTCGCCCAACGCCGACATCTTCGAGGTCGAGGTCAGCGCGAACGGCACGACCTGGGTGAATGTCGAGACCGTCGGCCCGGCCGGCGCCGACACCGCCGGCGGCTGGTCGCAGCACGAGTTCACCGTCTCGGACTTCGTCGTCCCGGGCCCGACCGTCTTCGTGCGCTTCATCGCCTCCGACGAAGGCAGCGGCTCGATCGTCGAGGCCGCCGTCGACGACCTCAAGGTCTCGCGCGTCGACTGCGGCACGGTCTGCCAGGCCGACCTCGGCTTCGGCGGGCCGGGCGGCGCGACGCTCTCGCTGTGCGGCGGCGACCTGTCGACCGGCACCAGCGGCGAGCTGCTGCTGGCCGGCGCCAAGCCGAACAGCACGGCCTTCCTCTTCGCCGGGCTCACCTTCGCGCCGATGCCCGTCAAGGGCGGCGTGCTCGTGCCGCTGCCGCCGCAGCTGCTGATCGCGCAGCCGCTCGGTCCGAGCGGTTCGATCTCGACGCTCGTGCCGGGGGGCAACGGCCCGCTCAGCGTGTACGTGCAGTACGCGTATCTCGACGCGGGGCAGGTCGCGGGCTACGGCTTCTCGAACGCGCTGCGGGTCGACTTTCTGCCGTAGGCGGCACGCCGCGGGCGACGCTCAGGACTCGGGCACGCCGGGCGCGTCCTCGGCGCCCGGGCTGCGCCCGCGCTCGGGCGAGACGTCGTTGGTCTCGTAGGCCGGGGGCCGGTGCAGCTCGGGGTCGAGCGCGCGCAGCGCCGCGTCGAGCTGCTGCAGCGCACCCTGCCGTCCGTCCTCGACGAAGCGCGCGCGCAGCAGGCGGGCCGTGTCCAGCGCGGAGAGGTTGAGCCCGTCGAGGTCGTCGGCGACGTCGGGGCGCAGCGCGAACACCATGAGCAGGTCGGCCAGCGCGCGCAGCGCGTCGCCGGTCTCGGCGAAGACGCGCGCGCGGCCGACGAGCGCCAGCGCGCCCAGCGCGTCGGTCGACCCGCGCAGCCCCGGGTCTGTGGCCAGCGCCGCTTCGACGTGCCGCAGCACGGCGTCGTAGGCCTCGCGCGCCTCGGTCGCGCTGCGCTCGCGGCGATGCTGCTCGGCCGCGAGGCGCGCGGCCTCGGCGGCGAACAGCGCGAGCTGAGCGCGATGCTCGGCGGCCGCCTCGGCGAGCAGCCGATCGTAGGCCGCGCGCAGTCCCCACGGCCCCGACGCGCGCAGCAGGCGCGTCTGCAGCCGCTCGTGCAGCGGCGCCGAGGTCGGGAAGCGCGCCAGCCCCGCGTCGAGCACCTGCGCGGCCTGCGCCTCGGCGCCGAACCAGGCCACGAAGTCGTGGTGGGCCGCCGCCTGCAGCTCGTCGGCGTGCGGGTGCACGGCGAGCACCTGCCAGCAGGCCTGCACGTCGGCCAGCCACCGCGCGGGCCACTCGCGCGACTCGCGGATGGCCGCGGCGATCGCCTCGCGCCGCTGCCGCGCGAAGAGCGACAGGACCAGCGCGTCGTCGGGCCCGCCCGCCTCGGCGGGGATCGCGGCGGCCGCGGCCGGGGCGAAGGCCAGCGCCTCGTCGTCCTCGCCGAGGCGCCAGGCGCACAGCGTCAGCACGCGCGCCGCGCGCGCCGGGTCGGCCCCGAGACCCTGCGCCGCGCGCGCCGACTCCCGCGCGTCGATCAGCACCCAGCGGCGCAGCTCGGCGTCCGGCTCGTCGTCGGCCAGGTCGAGCAGCGCCTCGGCGAGCTGCAGGCGCCCCGCGCCGTCCTGCGCCGCGAGCGTCTCGTCCTGCCGTGCGAGGCTCGCCGCGCGCGCCTCGGCGTCGAGCGCCGGCACGACGCCGGGCGCACCCGCCCGCGGCGGCGCCGAGCGGTCGAGCGCGCCCCGCCACGCGCGCACGTCGAGCGACGCCGAACGCTCGCCCAGCCCGCGGTGCACGACCGCCAGCGCGCGTGCCCGGCTCGAGCGCGGCGCGAGCCGCTCGAGCGTCGCGATCAGGGCCTGCCGCTCGCCTTCATCCTGCACCTGACCGAGCACGCGGTTGACGAGTTCGACGGCCTGCTCGGAATCGGTCTGCGCCAGCGCCAGACGGGCCGCGCGCGCCAGCTCGGGGTCGGCGTCGAGCACCGCGAGGCGCAGCAGCTCGAGCGGCACGTCGGGCCCCAGCGCGGCGGCCGCCGCCAGCAGCTCGCGGCGCACCGCCGGCTCGCTCGTCATCCAGGCCTGCTCGACCGTCTGCCGGTCGGCCACGTCGCGGCTCGCCACGAGCTGCGCGAGGCTGCGGTCGCCGCGCGCGTCGGACGGACGGCCGGGGCTGCGCGCGCCGCCGGTGCGGATCGCGTCGAGCACGGCGCCGACGGTGAAGGCGTAGTAGACGTCGAAGCGCTCGCCGCCCCGCTCGTCGACGTCGATGTGCCGCGGCGCGACGCGCGTGCCGTCGAAGTACTGCCGGTACAGGCCCGGTTCGATCGCGATGTGCTCGCCGCAGGTCACGCTGCCGAAGCGCGGACAGAGGATGCGCCGGCCCTGCTCGTCGTGATCGCGCGGCGTGTGCCGGTACACCGACGCGATGACGCACACATAGGGCTCGTAGAGCGCGGCCGTCTCGGGATCGCGGTAGACCTTGCCCGCGTAGTGCTCGCTGGCGATCTCGCCGTCCATGTTCACGCAGATCAGCAGCGGCTTGCCGGTCTCGCGCGACACGGCCTGCGCGTCCTCGAAACTGCGCTGGAAGGTCACGAGGCAGGGGCGGGCCCAGTCGGCCGCGGTCGGCGGCGGCCACTCGGTCTCGCGCGTGCCGCCTCCCTGCGCGGCGGCCGACCCCAGGCACAGCGCCGCTCCGAGCAGGCCGGCCAGCAGGCGGGGCCCGAACGGCCGCATCGACCCGCGCGCCTAGCGCGCCTCGCCGTAGAGGTGCTGCAGCGTCTGCAGCCCGCCCTGCGGGTCGTCGACGAAGCCCGAGAGGCACACCGGCGAGCACAGGTGCAGCACCTGCGCGCCGACGCGCGCGGCGTGCTCGGGCGAGCCCGACATGCCGAGCCCGCAGGGCAGACAGTTGGACACCACGCCGTCGCTCTTGCCGTCGCTGGCGTCGGCCCGGGCGAGCCAGTCCTGCTGCTCGGGCGTCAGGCTCGCCGCGACGGCGACGTGCGCGGCGGCGGCGGCGCCCGCTTCGGCCTCGGCGGGTGCGCGCACGCAGGCGCCGAGGGACAGACACAGGATGGAAAGGGCCGGCAGGCGCTGGAGCATCCGCGCAGTGTACGGCCTCAGCGCGCCGGCGCGAAGACGTCCCTTCCGGCGTCGTAGACGCTCGTCTCCACTCCGAACAGGCCCAGCACCGTGTGGAACACGTGGTCGTGGCTCAGGGCGCGCCGCGCCAACGCCGGCAGCAGTTCCGCGCGCACGCCCAGCCCCGCCCAGAAGTCGGGCCCGGCCCAGAACACCATCGGCACGTGCGTCTGCTCCTTGGGCGCAAGCCAGTACGGAAACCCGTGCAGGTAGATCCCGTCCTCGCCGAGCGACTCGCCGTGGTCGGAGACGTACAGCATCGCGACGTCGGCCGTGCCGCTCGCGCCCGCCAGCAGGTCGATGAGACGCGCGAGGACGTGGTCGGTGTAGAGGATCGTGTTGTCGTAGGCGTTGACCAGCTCTTCGCGCGGGCAGTTCTGAACGTCGACGCGCGCGCACTCGGGAAGGAAGCGCTTGAAGGCCGGCGGCGTCCGGCGGGAGTAGGCCGGCCCGTGACTGCCGCGCTGGTGCAGCACGATGAACTGGTCGCCGTCGCCGCGTCCCAGACGCTCCTCGAGGCCCACGAGCAGGGCCTCGTCGTACCAGCCCTCGCCGTCGAAGAACTCCGGCGGTCCCGCGACGTCCTCATACGCCACGCGATCGGCGACGCCCTTGCTGCCCGTGTTGTTGTCGCGCCAGAGCACGTCGACGCCGACGCGTGCCAGGACGTCGAGCAGTCCCTCCGAGCCCTGCGCCCGGTCGCGAGAGAAGCCCTCGCGCCCGAGGTTCGAGAACAGGCACGGCACCGAGTCGGCCGTCGCCGTGCCGCAGGAGCTCACGTCGGGGAAGTTGAGCACGTCGCGCGCCGCGAGCTGCGGGTTGGTGTCGCGCGCGTAGCCGTTGAGGGAGAAGTGGGCGGCGCTCGCCGTCTCGCCGAGCACGAACACGACGACGCGGCGTCGGCGGCCGTCGCTGCCCGGAGGCGCGCGCAGCCGCGCGTCGGGAGCCAGCGGCTCGACGCGCTCGACTTCGACGCGGGTCTCGCCGCGCAGGTAGCCCGCCAGCGCCGAGAGCGGGTACGTCGGGTTCAGCATCATCTTGAGCTGCTGTTCGCGGCGCACGACGATCGACACTTCGCGGTAGGCCGGCCAGGCTGCCAGGGCGGCGCAGGCCGCCGTGAGCAGCACGAGCCGCAGGCGCAGCGCCAATGCCGGCCTCCACGTCTCGCGGCGCACTCGCCGCGTCGCCAGGACGACGGCCGGCAGCACGCCGAGGAGCGCCACGAGGCCCGCCCCGCGCAGGGTCAGGAACTCGCCGGCCTCGGCCGCGTCCGTCTGCGCGACGTTGCGGATCATGCCCTCGTCGATGAGCACGCCGTAGTCGAGCATGAACAGCGAGACGACCGCCGAGAGCAGCAGCAGCAGCACGCCGAGCGGTTTGAGGAGCGGCCGCCAGGAGAGACAGGCCAGCAGCCCGTTGAAGACCGCGAGCACGACCAGGAACAGCGCGAACAGACCCGGCAACGAGAGCCCGTCGGGGCCCTGCCCCGCGGACATCCACAGCTTGATGTTGCCGACGCCGGCCAGCCAGGCCGCCAGCGCGAAGCTCAGCCAGCCGCCGCGCCATTCCCGGGTCGTGGACATCGACTCCACGCTAGGCGCGCAGCGCGACCCGGGCCCGTGAAGCTTTCGTCATGCGCGGGGCGCGTGCGACGGCGGCGCGTTGAGCGCACCCGTCCCGGCGGCGACAATGCGCCGATGGCGGAGGACCCGACCGGGCAACGGTTCGATCTGGAGGCGGGGCTCGCGCGCCTCGGCTACGACGCCTTCCGCCCCGGGCAGCGCGAGGCCGTCGCCACGCTGCTCGAGCGCCGGCGCCTGCTGCTCGTGGCCCCCACCGGCGGCGGCAAGAGCCTCGTGTACCAGTTGCCGGCCTGCCTGCTGCCGGGCACGAGCCTGGTCGTCTCGCCGCTCGTCTCGCTCATGCAGGACCAGGTCGAGGCGCTCGCCGCGCGCGGCGTGGCGGCGACCTTTCTGGCGGCCACGCTCGACGGCGAGGAGCTGCGCCGGCGCACGCGCGCGCTGGCGCGCGGCGCCTTCCGGCTCGTGTACGTCGCGCCCGAGCGCCTCGTGCACCCGGGTTTCCGCGCCCTGCTCGCCGACCTCGACTGCCCGCTCGTCGCGGTGGACGAAGCCCACTGCATCAGCGAATGGGGCCACGACTTCCGGCCCGAATACATGCAGATCGGCGGACTGCTCGACGACGTGCCGCACGCGCGCCTGCTGGCCTGCACGGCCACGGCCACGCCGGTCGTGCGCGACGAGATCCTCGCGCGGCTGCACCTGCCGGCCGACACGCCGCAGCTCGTGCGCGGCTTCGCGCGTCCCAACCTCGCGCTGCGCGTGCTCGAGACGGTCGCGTCGCGCGAGCGGCAGGCGGCCATCGACGCCGCGTTGCGCGAGACGCTCGGCGCACCGGACGGCGGCGGCGCAGGCGGCCGCGCCGGCAACGGGCCGCCGCCGGGCGCGGGCGCGGCGATCGTCTACGCCCCCACGCGCCGAGCGACCGAGGCCGAAGCCGAGCGCCTCGCGGCCGCCGGCTGGCGGGCGCGGG
>CAZBBB010000085.1:0-13979 GCA_964490005.1 uncultured Phycisphaerales bacterium
CGGACGGCCGACCGCGGCCGCCGAGCGCCGCCAGCGCCGCGGCCGCCGCGCCCTGCGCGAGCAGCTCCCGCCGCGAGAGCCTCACGGCGCGGCGCCCGGCATCCCGCCCGGCGCGTTCTCGGGCGCCTCGGCGCGCCAGTGGTGCGCCAGCACGAGCAGCCGCCGCGTCTCGGCGTCGAAGCGCCCCTTGCGCAGCCACGTCCAGGCGTAGTCGAAGAAGTTGAGCGGCAGCACGAAGGCGTAGAAGGCCAGCCACAGGCCGCGCACGGGGACCTCGCCCCAGGGCCAGCGCGCGGCGGGCGCGTCCGACAGGTCGTACAGGCAGGCCGCGAGCAGGAAGACCAGGCTCACGTCGTAGTTGGTGAGCAGCGCGCGCAGCGTGACCAGGTCGAACTGCACGCGCATCGGCGGATCGGCGGCCGGCGCGGGCGCCCCGCTCGCCGGCTCGGCGGGCAGCGCGGCGCCGAGCGCCGCCAGCCTCCGACGGAAGGCGCGCGTGCCGCCCGGCCCGCCCGCGAGCGCGCCGCGCAGGAACAGGATGCCCGGGATCTCGAGGAACAGTTTCAGCCACAGCACCGCGATGGCGGCGACCGCGCCCGCGATGAGCGGCCAGACCGCGCCCGTCGACATCCACAGCCCGAGACCGACCGCGAAGAAGGACAGCGGCTTCACCAGCATGTGGAAGATGTAGTCGAACCAGCCCCAGCGCAGGTCCTCGACGCCCTGCCAGCGCGCGACCTCGCCGTCGACGCAGTCGAAGACGTAGTAGAGCAGCAGCGCCAGGGCGCCGAGCGCCGGCCAGAGCGGCGCGCCGGGCAGCTGCAGCGCCGCGCCGGCCAACCCGCACAGCAGGAACAGCCAGCTCGCGAGGTCGGGCGAGAGCTTGAGGTCGATGAAGACCTTGGTGATCGGCAGGCTCATCCAGTCGCCGAAGAGCAGGCCGGCGACGTCGTTGCCGTGCCGCACGGGCAACTGGCACTTCTCGCGGATCTCTCGGAAGCTGGCGCCCATCGTGCTCGGCGCGCCATCCTAAGCGCGCCGGCCCGCAAAGTCGCCTCGCCCGCCGGCCGGGGCGTGCACTACGGAATGAGCGTCGAGCAGCCCGCGCCGAAGCCCGCCTGGCTGCCGCCGTACTTCTTCGGGTCCTTGTCGACGTTCTTCTCGAAGACCAGCTTGAGCACGTCGCTCGTGCCGGCCTTGATCGTGCGCTTGGCCGGGTCGGAGACGAGCTGCGCCGCCGCGAGGCTCAGGCTCGGCGGCGCGGCCGCCGGGCCCGACCAGATCACGTCGCCGTCGAGCTTGACCGCCAGCAGCTTGCCGTTGCCCGCGGGCCAGCCGAGCGCCAGCGAGGAGAGCACGACGTCGGCCGCGCTCTTGTTCTTGATCGTGACCGACACCTCCTTCTTGTCGAACTTCTGGCAGCCGACCTCGAGCTTGCAGCTCGCGGCGCCGGCGCTCGCCACGATGTCGACCGAGGCGCTCGCGCTCGCGACGAGCGGGCCCTGCGGCGACTGCGCCGTGGCGCGCGCCGTGTTCACCACCGTGCTGTCCTTGGGCTGCGTCGTCAGCCCGTCGGGCCCGTCGAGCTTGCTCGGCGAGTTGTGCTGGTCGGGGATGGCCACCGAGCCGAAGCCCGAGGCCCCGAACGCCGCGCTCTTGATGACGACGCTGTACGCGTTGACGTGGTTCCAGCCGCCCGGCGCCTTGGCCGCGTCGACGACCACGTTGCCGGCCACCAGCGCCGTGGGCGAGTTGGTCGTGAGCGCCGCCTTGTGCGGCACGTTGGCCGGGTGGTTGAGGTTCTCGGCCAGCGAGCTGGTGAAGCTCACGACGTGGCCGGCGCTCCCGAACAGCAGCTCGCCGTCGCCGCCGAAGGGGCCGAGCGAGCCGAAGCCCGAGGGGAAGGCCGAGGAGGCCGACAGGTAGTCCATGTGGAAGTCGAGCACCTTGACGCCGTTGGCGTCGTGGAAGCGGAACTGCAGCTTGTCGCTGCCGGTCAGGTGCTTGAACTTGTGGTTGCTGCCCGGCCAGCCGATCACGCCCGTGCCGTAGGTGTTGTCGTTGATGCCGAAGGCCTGCAGGTAGGTCACGCGCATCGTCCCGTCGGGCGCCACCGGCGAGACGAGCACGGTGCCGGCCGTCACCGCCTTGCCCTTGACGACCGCGCCGGTGCAGACCGGCGGGATGAGTTCGGCCTGCAGCGAGGCCGAGGCGCCCGGCGCGAGCGACGCGATCGTGCCGACGACGAGGTCGTCGGCGGCGTGGCCGGGCGTGCCGGCATCGTCCTCGACGACGACGTTCGTGAGCGTCGTGCCGCCGGTGTTCGTGACGAGATAGGTGTAGAGCACCGACTCGTAGGGCGCGATCGAGGCCGCGTCGGCCGACTTGGTCAGCGACAGTCCGGGCGTGGCGCGATAGCCGAAGTCGATCGAGTCGTCGCCCGCGCCGTCGTCGGGCAGCACGACGAGGGCCGGCTGGCAGTTGCCGTCGAGCGCCGCGTCGGTGCCCGCCTCGCAGGCCACGGGCGCGTGGCCGGCGGGCACGCTCGTCGGGTCGACCTCGACGAGGTAGCTGCCCGCGCACAGCCCTTCGAAGACGTAGCGGCCGTCGCCGTCCGTGATCGTCGTCGCGAGCACGTCGCCCGCCTCGTTCTTGAGCCGCAGCGTGACGCCCGGCAGGCCGGGCTCGCCCGGGTCCTGCAGGTCGTCGCCGTCGGTGTCGACGAAGACGAAGTCGCCGATCGAGGCCCAGCAGTCCTGGCCGCAGGGGCCGTCGACGAGCGAGAGCGTGGCGAGGTTCGAGCGGCCGAACAGGCCCGGCTGATCGGCCGAGACCGCGACGAACTGGAAGTGCACGTCGATGCCGACGTAGCTCGGCTCGCAGGGGATCTGCCGCTCGCCGAGGCACAGCTCGCCGCCGACGGGCATCGGCAGCACGTAGATGTTGATGAAGGGCGGCGCCACGCACAGCGGGCCGAACTGCGTGGGCAGCGTGCCGGCGAAGAACGAGGGCACGAGGTAGACCGTCCAGCTGCCCGGCGGCACCGACAGGCACTCGTCGAAGGGCTGGCCGAGCGCGACGGTCGCGGGCAGCAGCGTGATGCCGAAGCCGGGGTCGCCGGCGCAGTCCTGCGCGGCGCTGCTCGGGACGAACGGCGCGAAGGCGAGAGCGAGGGCCGCGAGCGTGGAGCGGGTCGACATGGGTCGGGTCATCCGATGGGGCGCGCCCGGGAGAGACTCCCGGACGCGCCCTTCATCGGCTGCGGCGACCCTGCGGCTTGCGCCCCCCGCCGGCGTGCGGCGGATCCGGCCCTTACGGGATGACCAGCGTGCAGCCCGCGCCGAACGTGACCAGGCCGCCCGAGTAGTTCGCCGCGTTCTTGTCGACGTTGTTCTCGAAGACGAGCTTGAGCACGTCGCTCGTGCCGGCGGTGATCGTGCGCTTGCGCAGGTCGCTCACGAAGTCGCCGCTGGAGAGGTTCGCGCTCGGCGGGTCGATGTCCGGCGTGGTGTAGACCACGTCGCCGTCGAGCTTGATCTCCACCAGCTTGCCGTTGCCGGCCGGCCAGGTGAGCGTGAGCGCGCTCAGGATGACGTCGGTCGCCCCGTCGTTGTGGATCGTGATCTCGATGTTCTTCTTGTCGAGCTTGGTGTTCGAGACGCGCAGATCGCACCCGCCGCCGCCCGTCGACACGACGATGTCGACCGAGGCCGTGGCGCTCGCGACCAGCGTGCCGCCGGCGACGGCCGTCACGGCCGTGGCGGTGTTGACCACCGTGCTGTCCTTGGGCTGCGTCGTCATGCCGTTCGGGCCGCCCGGCTTGTTCGGCGAGTTGTGCTGATCGGGGACCTCCACCCGGCCGAAGCCCGCCGTGCCGAAGGTCGAGGCCTTCACCAGCACCGTGTAGCTGTTGATGTGGTTCCAGCCGCCCGGAGCCTTGGCCGGGTCGACGACGACGTTGCCCGAGACCAGCGAGGTCGGCGAGTTCACGATGAGCCCCGCCTTGAAGGGCAGGTTCGCCGGGTGGTTGAGGTTCTCGGCCAGCGAGGTCGTCCAGCTCACGATGTTCGACGGGCTGCCGAAGACCATCGAGCCGTCGCCGCCGAAGGGTCCGAGCGAGCCGTAGCCCGACGGGAAGGACGACGAGGCCGTCAGGTAGTCGAGGTAGAAGTCGAGCACCATGACGTCGTTGTCGTCGAAGAAGCGGAACTCCAGCTTGTCGCTGCCGGTCAGGTGGCCGAAGTTGTGGTTGTTCCCCGGCCAGCCGATCGCGCCCGTGCCGTAGGTGTTGTCGTTGATGCCGAAGTCCTGCAGGTAGGTGACCCGGATGTCGCCGTTGGCCTGCGGGACGACGACGATCACCGCGCCGGCCGTGACGAGCTGGCCGTCGATGTCGCCGTTCGTGCACACGACCGGGATGATCTGCGCGGTGAGGGTGACCGAGGCGCCCGGGAGCAGCGACGCGATCGTGCCGACGTGCACGTCGTCCGCGAGGTGCTCCGGCGTGCCGTTGTCGTCGGTCACGACGATGTCGGTGAGCGTCGTCGCGCCGGTGTTCGTGACGATGTAGGAGTAGACGACCGGCTCGTAGGGCGCGATCTCGGTCTTGTCGGCCTGCTTCACGATCGCCAGGCCGGGCGCGCCGCGGAAGCCGAAGTCGAGCGTGTCGTCGTGGCTGTGGTCGTCGTTCAGGAACGCGTGCGCCGGCGCGCAGTCGCTGTCGACGGTGTCGTCGCCGCCGACGTTGCAGCCCACGGGCACGTAGCCCGGCGGCACCGTCGAGAGATCGACCTCGATCGTGTAATGACCCTCGCACTGGCCTTCGAACTGGTAGGCGCCGTTGCCGTCGGTGACGGTCGTGGCGAGCACGTCGCCGGCGAGGTTCTTGAGGACCAGCGTCACGCCGGGGATGCCGGGCTCGCCGGAGTCCTGCAGGTCGTTGCCGTTCTGGTCGACCCACACGAAGTCACCCATCGTGCCGGTGCAGGGGTCGTCGCAGGGGCCGTCGATGATCGACAGCGTCGCGAGGTTCGAGCGCCCGGCGAGTCCGGGCTGGTTGCCCGAGACCGCGACGAACTGGAAGTTCACCGACAGGCCGATGTAGGCCGCGTCGCAGGGGATCTGGCGCTGCCCCAGGCACAGGTCGCCGCCGAAGGGCATCGGCAGCACGTAGATGCCGATGAAGGGCGTGCCGACGCACAGCTCGCCGAACTTGCTCGGCGTGCTGCCGGTCGTGAACGACGGCAGCAGGAACACGGTCCAGGGACCGGGCGGCGTCTCGATGCACTCTTCGAACCACTCGCCGATCTCGACGTCGGGCGGGTCGAGCGTGATGCCGAAGCCGGGATCGCCGGTGCAGTTCTGCGCCGCCGAAACGGGCGCGAACAGACCGAGGGCGAGCAGCAGCGGAGCGACGAGACGGGTCGGGAACGAGAGCATGGTGTGGACGTCCTGAGGGAGAGTCGTGAGGAGATCCCGGGCCGGCATCCGATCCGGTGCGCGGGAAGGAGAGCGCCTGCGATGCGCCTGATACGTCCTCGTGTTCGGCAATCCGGCGAGTCCGTACGCAGTCGCCATGTCCCCGCGTCGCCGCGGAACATGAACCGCGCATCATATGCGCCCTTGCGCATACTGCCTAGATCCCCGTACGGAGGGCCCGTTTGTCGTTCCCTCAGCGACAGACTCAGGCGCGCCGCAGCAACCCCGCCAGGGCGCGCCGCTCGTCGCGCGAGAGAAAGCCGCCGAAGGCCATGGCGGCCAGCCACGCCGCGAACACGCCGAGCTTGGCGCCCGCCGCGGTCCAGCCCGGTTCGAGGGGCAGCGACATGCCGAGCCCCCACGCGGCCAGCGCGCTCGCTGCCGGCCAGGCCACCCGCCCCCACGGCCAGTGCACCGCGAACAGCGGCGCGACGGCGCGCACCGTGATCGCGACGAGCACGACAAAGGTGCCCAGCGTGACCCAGGCCGCACCCATGAACCCCAGCCGCGGGATGAGCCACAGGTTGCCGGCGACGTTCACGCCCACCGCCAGCGCCGTCAGCCACGGCAGCCGCCTGGTGAGCTTCTTCACGTAGAAGCCGGTCTGCACGAGCTGGAACAGGCCCCAGAACCAGTAGCCGACGCAGACCAGCCCGATCGCCGTCCAACCCGGCAGATACTCGTCCTGCCCCGACATGAGGTGCGCGAGTTCGCGCGCCAGCAGGCTCGTGAGCAGCACCAGCGCCGTCATCAGGAACATGAAGTACGGCGAGAAGCGCCCCACGAGTTCGCGCTGGCGCGCCTCGTCCTTGAGCGAGAACACGTACGGGTACCAGATGAGCAGGAAGGGCGTCAGCAGCAGGTAGTTGGGGATGTAGCCGAACTTGTAGGCGAAGGCGTACAGGCCCACTTCGTCGTTGCCCACCAGCCCCGCGAGCAGGTAGCGGTCGATGTTGTGCAGGCAGAACTGCAGCAGCCCGTTGGGGATGAGCGGCAGCGAGAAGGCCAGCAGCAGCCCGAAGATGCGGCGGTCGAAGCGCAGGCCGACGCGCGGCAGCAGCATCGCGGTGAGCACCGCGACCGACAGCGCCTCGCCGATCAGCACGCCCCAGAAGATGCCCGGCAGGCCCAGGCCGAGCCCCGCGACGAACCACACCTGGCACGAGACCTCGACGATCACCTTGCTCACCGAGACGACGCCGTAGAAGGTGCTGCGCTCCTGGGTCTGCAGCAGGCGCAACCAGGTCTCGCGCAGCAGTTGCAGCAGCAGGATGCCGAGCGTCAGGCGCACGAGCAGCGTCATGTCGGGCGTGATCGGATCGAGCAGCGCGCCGATCGGGCCCGCGAGCAGCGCCAGCCCGCCGCACAGCAGCAGCCCGGCGCCGCCGACCGTGATCAGCGTCGTGGAGACCACGGCGCGCCGGTCGCGCTCGGCCTGCTCCTCGAACCAGAAGCGCGCCATCGCGTTGGTGACGTTGATGCCCGCGAGGTAGCCCAGCACCGCGATGAGGTGGCTGAGCAGCTCGTTCGTCCCGTACTCCCGCCGGGGGAAGTGGAACGTGTAGAAGTACATCAGCGCGAAGCCGGCCACGCGCGAGAGCTGGCCGGTCAGGGCGTAGACGACCGTGTGGCGCCCCAGGCGCGAGAAGGCCTCGCGCAGCGATCCGGGGCCCGGCGCGGGGCCGGACGACGTCAGCGGTAGCCGTCCATGAGCGCCGCCAGCGCCGCGCGGTCGGGTCGCAACTGCGCCTCGTTCAGCGTGGCGAGGGCCTGGTCGGGCAGCCGGCGCACGTCCTCGAGCGGCGCGTGCGTGTGCGGATCGTAGTAGAGCAGGCCGGTGTAGACGTGGCCCTCGTCCTCGGCGTCCTTCTCGAGCATGCGCAGCGCGGCGCGCCGGTCGGTCGGGTCGTGCTGCTCGCGCGAGAGCTTGTGGATCACGATGCGCCCACCGTCGGGCATGTCGATCATGCGCGTCGTGCCGTCCTGCTGCTCGACGGCCACCGCCTCGTAGGGCGCGACGTAACCCAGCTCGTGCAGCGTGACGTTGTGCTCCTTGAGCCAGGCGAAGCCCTTGGTGCTGTCGGGCAGGTTGTTGAAGGTCACGCAGGGCGAGATGGCGTCGATGAGCGCGAAGCCGCGGTGGCTGATGGCGGCGCGGATCAGGCCGACCATCTGCTTGCTGTCGCCCGAGAAGCTGCGCGCGACGAAGCCGCAACCCAGGTCGAGCGCGAGCTGGCACAGGTCGATGTCGTGGTACTCGTTGACGTCGCCCGACTTGACCTTGGCGCCCTTGTCGGAGGTGGCCGAGAACTGCCCCTTCGTCAGGCCGTACACGCCGTTGTTCTCGACGATGTAGACCATGTTCGTGTTGCGGCGCACGGCGTGCATGAACTGCCCGAGGCCGATGCTGGCCGTGTCGCCGTCGCCCGAGACGCCCAGCACGACGAGGTGGCGGTTGGCCAGGTTCGCGCCGGTCGCGACCGAGGGCATGCGCCCGTGCACGGCGTTGATGCCGTAGCCCTTGTTGACGAAGTAGGCGCCGGTCTTGCTCGAGCAGCCGATGCCGGAGGTCTTGGCGACGTTGTAGGGGTCGACGCCCGACTCGTACGTGGCCTGGATGATCCAGCGCGTGATCTGGTCGTGCCCGCAGCCGAGGCACAGCGTCGACTTGGCGCCGAGGTAGTCCGACTTGGCGAAGCCGGCGTGGTTGGTCTCCTGCTTGGCGGCCTCAGACATGGACGGGCTCCTTGCGCGCGACGCGCAGCGCCTCGACGATCGGGATCGCCGCGAGCGGCAGGCCGCCGTACTCGAGGATCGACTTGACCTTGGCGGCGAGTTCGGGCGCCGCGAGGCGGATGATGTCGGTGAGCTGCCCGTCGCGGTTCTGCTCGACGACGTGCACGACCTTGCAGGCGCGCACGAACTCGACGACCTCGCGGTGCAGCGGCAGCGCGCGCAGGCGCAGCGAGCGGGTCTTGACGCCCTCCTTGGCCAGGATCGCGCGGGCCTCGTCGACGGCCGGGCTGCTGCTGCCGAAGTGGATCAGGCCGATCTCGCCCTCGCCCTCGATCACCGGCGCGGGCGTGCTGCGCGTCGAGCCGGCGATCTTGCGCTTGAGGCGGTCGAGCACGACGCGGTACTCGTCGGCGTCCTCGGTGTAGCCGGCCGACTCGGTGTGGCCGCTGCCGCGCGTGAAGTAGGGCGCCGACGGGTGGTGCGTGCCCGGCAGCGTGCGGTACGGGATGCCGTCGCCGTCGACGTCCTTGTAGCGCGCGAAGGACGCGACCTTGCGCAGCGCGTCCTTGTCGAGCACCTTGCCGCGGTCGAAGGGCCGCTCGGGGAAGGCGAAGGGCCGGCTCATCCAGGAGTTCATGCCCAGATCGAGGTCGCTGAGCACGAAGACCGGCGTCTGGTAGCGCTCGGCCAGGTCGAAGGCCAGCTGCATCTGCTCGTACAGCTCGACCGGGCCGCTCGGCAGCAGCACGATGTGCTCGGTGTCGCCGTGCGAGAGCCGGTAGGCCGCCGCCACGTCGCTCTGCTGCGTGCGCGTCGGCATGCCGGTGCTGGGGCCCACGCGCTGCACGTCGACGATCACGGCCGGCACCTCGGCGTAGTAGCCGAAACCCACGAACTCGGCCATGAGCGAGATGCCCGGGCCCGCCGTGGCGGTGAAGGCGCGCGCGCCGGCCCAGCCGGCCCCGAGCACCATGCCGATGCTGGCGAGTTCGTCCTCGGCCTGCACCTGCGCGTAGCGCTTCTCGCCGCTCGCGGCGTCGGTGCGGTGCGTGCGGCACAGCTCGATGAAACCTTCGCACAGGCTGCTGCTCGGCGTGATCGGGTACCAGGCGCAGAAGGTCGCGCCGCCCATGAGCGCGCCCATGGCCGCCGCCATGTTGCCCTCGATCAGGATCGCGTCGCCGACGAGGTCGCGCTTCTGCACGCGGAACGGACAGCGCGCCTTGTCGAAGTGCTCGCGGGCGTAGGCCTGCCCGGCGCGCACCACGTCGAGGTTGAGCTTGACGACCTTCTCCTTGCCGGCGAACTGGTCGGCGACGGCGCCCGCCAGCACCTCGTCGTCGAGGCCCAGCAGCTCGGCCACCGCACCCACGTAGACCATGTTCGCCAGCAGCTTGCGCAGGCGCGGGTCGGGGCCGTGGTCCTTGGCGATCGCGGCCGCGGGCAGCTGGTAGACGGTGATGTCGTCGCGCGCGATCTCGGAGGCGGCCTTCATGTCGGCGTCGACGATGAGCACGCCGCCCTTGGGCACGAGCGCGATGTCGTCGACCGCCGTCGCCTCGTTGAAGGCCACCGTGAAGTCGCGGCGCCCCGAGCGCGCCTGCCAGCCGGCCTCGGACACGCGCACCAGATACCAGGTCGGCAGCCCGGCGATGTTGCTCGGGAACAGGTTCTTGGGCGCGACCGGCACCCCCATGCGGAAGATCGTCTTCGCGAGGATGCTGTTCGAGGAGGCGCTGCCCGATCCGTTGACGGTGGCCACGCCCAGGGTGAAGTCGTTGACGATCGGTGCAGGCATCGGGTGGGCCGTCGGGGTGTCGGCGGAGCGCCCTTGCGGGGGCGGCGGGAAAGCCGGATAGCCTAGCAGGGGCCCGCGGCGGGACGAAACGGGGGCGCGCGGCGCGCGTCAGGCCGGATCGGGCAACTGGTCGAGCAATTCGCGGATCTCAGCGAAGGGTTCCTCGTGGTTCTGGGCCAGGGCCAGATCGGCCCCGCGCTGCAGGCAGGCGCGGGCCTCCTCCCAGCGCTGCAGCGCGATCAGGCAGCGGCCGCGCTTGATCGCCGCCACCATCCAGCTCGGGTCGAGCGCCAGGCAGCGCGCGAAGGCCGCCTCGGCCTGGGCGTGCTCGCCGGCCGCGAGCAGGGTCTGCGCGAGGGCGAAGTTGTGCAGCGGGTGGTCGGGGTGCTGCGCCACCAGGGCGCGGAAGCGCGCGATCTTGTCGCTCATGGCGGGCGATTGTAGGCGCTTGCCCCGCCGGGGCGAGCCGGGTGATCGTGCGCTCCATGACCGGACCGTCCTCCGACGACTTCGCGCGCCAGGTCGCCGAGCGGCTCGCGCCCCACCTCCCCGGCGGCCTGCCGGCCGACTACGCCGCGCGGGCCGGCCGCTTCTGCGCCGAGCTGCGCCGCGTGAACGCGAGCATCAACCTCACCGGCATCGAGGACGCCCCGGGCATGGCGCTGCGGCACGTGCTCGACAGCCTCACGGCGCTGCCGCTGCTGCCCGAGACCGGCTCGCTCATGGACCTCGGCTCGGGCTGCGGCGTGCCGGGCGTGCCGCTCGCGCTCGCGCGCCCGGGCCTGGCCGTGACGCTGGTCGAGTCGCGCGAGCGCAAGGCCGCCGCGCTCGCCGGGTTGGTGCGGGCGGCGGGCCTGGCGCCGCAGGTGAGCGCCGCGCACGCGCGCGGCGAGGCCTGGCTCGAGGGCCGCTCGGTCGACGTCGTCGTCGCGCGCGCCGTCGAGGACGCCGCGACGCTGCTGCGCCGCCTGCGCCCGGTGCGGCGCGCCTTCGGGCGCCTCGTGCTGCTCAAGGGCCCCGGGGCCGGCGACGAACTGCTGGCGCTCACGCCGGCCAAGCTCGGCCAGCTCGGCTTTGCCGCGCCCGAGCTGCACGAGGCGCGCCTGCCGGAGGGCGCCGGGACGCGCGTGCTGCTCGTCTTCCGTCCGCTCTGAGCGGCGCCGCGACGCCGCGCGGCCCATTGGCGGCCGGGGCCGACGAACGGCTATCGTCTCGGGCCCTGTCGCTTCCCGCCCGCCGGAGTCACCCCATGTCGCTGCGCTTCGCCCTCGCCCTCTCGCTGCTCGCCCTGCTGCCCGCCTGCTCGGGTGGAGCCGGCCCCTCGGCCGACAAGGACAAGTCGCCCCAGCAGATCGCGGCCGACATCAAGGAGGCCAGCAAGCCCGCGCTCGAGCAGGCCGTCGCGTCCTACAAGACCGCCATCGCGTCGAGCGAGGAGGTCCTCAAGTCGCTCGAGGCCAAGATCAAGGAGGTCGGCGGCGGCATGCTCGACAACCTGCTCAACAGCAAGTCCGACGAGGTCAAGGCGCAGGTCGAGGAACTCAAGGCGCAGGTCGGCAAGGTGAACTCCGAGCTGGCCACGCTGCGCGACAAGCTGGCCGTCTACGTGAGCGAGCTGGCCTCGCGCGTCTGAGCGCGCGGGGGCGCCGCGCCGCTGCCGGCCCTCAGCTCACGGGCGAGACGAAGCCCTCGGGCTTGAGCGCGAGCACCGAGCAACCCACGCGCTTGAACAGCTTCTCGGCCGTGTTGCCCATGATCAGCCCGGGCAGCCCGCCGCGGCCGATCGTGCCCATGACGACGAGATGGATGTCCTGCTCGTCGATGGCGCGCTCGATCCGCTCGACCGGGTCGCCCTCCGCCAGCCAGAGCTGCGGCGTGACGCCGGTCTTCTCGCTCGCGTCGGCGACCAGCGAGCGCATCGTGGACCAGTCCTCCTCGCGCACGCCCTTGCGGTAGGCGTCGATCTCCTCCTGCGGGCGGTGCTGCAGGCGCAGCGCGCCCTCCTCGGCGTACTCGACGCAGTGCAGCACGTGCCACTCGCCCTTGCGGCGCTTGACCAGGTCGGCCGAGAGTTCGAGCAGGGTGCGGGCCAGGCCGCTGCTGCCGATGGCGGCCAGCACGCCCCACGGGCCGCCCTCGGGACGGCGCGCCGCGACCCACACCGCGCAGGGGCACTTGCGCAGCAGGCGCAGGGCGGTGCTGCCGACGACGGCGCGATCCATGAGCGAGGGGCGGCGGCTGGCGACCATCACGAGGTCGACCTCGAGCCGCCGCACGCAGCGGATGATCTCGACGAAGGGCGCGCCGACCTCCACGGCGTACTCGGCCTGCACGCCCTGCAGCTCGGGGGCGACGGCCACGCGCAGCCGCTCGAGCGCCGCCTTGCGCAGCGCCGGCGTGTCGGCCGCCTCGACCACCGCGAGCACCGTCAGGCGCGCGTCGAAGGCCTGCCGCACCCAGGCCGCCTCGGCGATGGCCGTGCGCACGCGGGCCGGCAGGCGCTCGCCCTTGCCGAAACCCTCGCCCGTCACGTCGAGGGGGAGCAGGATGTGCTGGATGCGCTTCATGGCTCGCCGAACGGATGGAGCCGGGGATGGGAATCGAACCCACGACCTCAGCTTTACGAAAGCCGTGCTCTACCGCTGAGCTACCCCGGCCCACGGTGGGCGGGGCACGCTACCAAACGGGCCGGGGCCGCTCCTAGGGAGCAGCCGCCGGTGCGCGCGGGTCACGCGGCTATCATCCCGCCGTGATCTACCTGATCGACGGCTACAACCTGGCGCACTGGCTGCTGCGCGACGACGAGCTGCCGCCGGCGCAGTTGCGCGCCCGGACGCTCGCCGCGCTGCGCCCCGCGCTTCCCGGCGACGCCGAGGACGTGCACGTCTACTGGGACGTGCGGCGCCCCTCGCCGGCGATCCCGGCCCACGAGTACTCGGGCTGGTGCACGCAGCACAACGTGCCCTCGGCCGACGAGGCCATCGTCGACGCCGTGGCCGACGCCGACGCGCCGCGCCGGCTGTGCGTCGTGAGCCGCGATCGCGAGGTGGCCGGCAGGAGCCGGCAGCTCGGCGCCAAGGCCATCTCCCCCGCCGATCTGCTGGGGCGCCGTTGAGGGGGCGCGCGCTGCTGGCGATCATCGTCGCCAACCTCATCGGCGGCTCGACCTACCTGGCGCAGAAGCTCGCGCTGCAGGGGCTGCCGCCGGCGACGGTCACGGTGCTGCGCAACGCGATCGCGATGGCCTGCATGCTGGCCTGGATGCGCGGCCTGTCGTGGAACTACGACCGGCGCGAAGTCGTGCGCCTCGGCGCGGCCGGCGTGCTGGGTTACGCGCTGCCGCTGCTGCTGGGCATCGTCGGCCTGCGCTGGTCGACGGCCGGCAACGGCAGCCTGCTCATCCTGCTCGAGCCGGGCGCGATCCTGGTCTTCTCGTGGCTGATCCTCAGGGAGCACCTGCGGCCGGCGCAGGTCGGCGGCGTGCTGCTGGGGCTGGCCGGCGCAGTCGCGATCGTGCTGCCCGAGACGAGCGCCGACGAGCTGCTCGCCGGCGAGCTGCTCAAGGGCAACCTGATCCTGGCGCTGCACGGCATCCTGTGGGGCCTGTACTCGCCGCTCATGCTGCCGCTGGTGCGCCGGCACGGCGCCTTTCAGGCCACGCTCGGCTCGATGGTGCTGGCGATGGCGCTGCTCGTGCCGGCCGCGCTGGCCGAGTCCGATCAGTGGTCGGCCGGGCCCGGGCTCGGCGCGGCGCTGGCCTGGACGGCGGGCCTCGGCGTCATCGCCAGCTTCGCGGGCACGGTGCTGTGGTCGTGGTCGCTCAAGCACCTGTCGGCGTCGACCGTCGCGCCCTTCGTGTTCCTGCAGCCGGCGGCCGGCGTGGCGGCCGGCGCGCTCGTGCTCGGCGAAGCCGTCAGCCCGGGCGCGCTGCTCGGCGGCGCGCTCATCGGCGCCGGCGTGCTGCTCG
>CAZBBB010000086.1:0-13931 GCA_964490005.1 uncultured Phycisphaerales bacterium
CCTGCTGCCGCAGGCGACGCGCCTCGACGAGATCCGCCCGCCGTCGCTGCTCGCGGAGCCGGCGGGCCGCTGGCCCCTGGCGGCCGAGGATCTCTCGCGCCTGGTCGAGATCGCCCGCGCGGATCCGGCCCGCGCGCGGGCCGTCGGCAAGGACCTGGTCTTCCTGTGCCTGCTCGGCGAGCGCCCCTTCTGGCTGGCCGAGGCGCGCCAGATCGCCGAGCACGCGCGCCTGCTCGCGCCCGAGTTGCGCGAGCCGCTGCGCCGCCTGGCGCGGCTGGAACTCGCCGCCGGACGGCCCGACGACGCGCTGGGACTGATGCCCGCGCTCGTGGGCAGCGAGGTCCCGCGCCTCGACGACCTGACGCTGTTCCTCGACGCCGCCGCGGCCCTCGACCGCACCGACTGGGGCGCGGCGATGGCGCTGTTCTTCGCCGACCAGCCGGGCGTGCTGCGCGAGCTCGCGCAGCGGCTCGGCGCCTGGGGCCACCTGCCCGAAGCCGTGCAGGTCGCCCAGCAGGCCCTGGCCCGCCAGCCGTCCGACCCGGACACGGTCGAACAGCTCATCGCCCTGCTCGGCCGGCTGCGCCGGCAGGACGAGCTGTGCGCGCTGCTGCGCTCGCAGGCCGACACCTTCGGCGAGCGCCCGGAGATCCGCGCCGCGGCCAGCGCCGCGCTGGCCGGGTTCCCGCGCCCCTCGCCCGAGGCGCTCGAGATCCTGCAGCGCCTGGCGCTGGTCGACGCGTCCGACATCGTCGCGGCCGAGGCGCTGGCGCGCGCCAGCGAGCAGCCCGACGAGCGCCGGCTGATCCTCGAGCGCCTCGTCGCCGGGCTCGATCCGCGCACGCTCGCGCTGAGCGACGCCGAGACGGCGCGCCGGCACAGCATCGTGCTCGTGCGCGCGGCCCGCACCGCGCGCGTGAACGGGCTGGGCGAGATCGCGCGCGCCCTGAGCGAGCTGGCGCTCGCGCTCGACCCGGGCAACATCGCGCTGTACCGCGAGCTGGCCTTCCTCGAGCGCGAGCAGGGACATCTCGACACGGCGCGCCGCTACTTCGAGGTGCTCAGCTTCGTCGACCTCAACGACCGCGAGTCGGCCATGGCGCTGGCCGAGCTGTACTTCGCGCAACTCGGCCAGCCGACGCGCGCGGCCGAGGTCGTGCGCCGCACCTGGACGTCGACGATGCCGCCCTCGGCCGTCGAGATCCTCTCGGCCGAGGCCTACCTGCTGGGCCGGACCGAAGACGCCATCCGCATGTTCTACGCGGTCGCCAACAGCCCGCTGCTGACGCACGAGACCTACCTCACCGTCGCGCGCATCGCCTACGCGTCGGGCACGCGCGAGGGCGCGGCGCTGCTCGTCGACCTCGCGCTGCAGAAGACTCCCGCCGACCATCCCTGGCGCGCACGCTTCGAGTGGCTCGCCGCGCAGCGTCTGCCCGCCCCGCCGACGGTGCCCGTCGCGGGCGCGGCCGAGCCCGCGACCGACCCCCCCGGCGCCGCGGGCGGCTGAGCGGCGCGCGCTCCTCAGTCGGGCAGCGTGGACGGATCGAGGCGCCGCGAGGCGGGCACCGCGATCTCGCCGATCGGTCCGAAGTCGTGGCGGGTCAGCAGCGCCTCGAGACGGCGCTCGACGCGTTCGATCCCGTGGTAGTGGCGCAGCGTCCGCAGGCCGCCGAGCGCGTGGCGCGGCTGCCCCGGATCGAGTTCCCAGGGATGCAGGTAGACGACCCCCGGCTCGCCGCGCCGCGCGCTGCCGGACAGCGCGCCGTCCACCAGAGCCAGGGGCAGCAGGCGCAGATAGCCGCCGCCCGCCGCCGGCCAGCGCCGGCCGAGGAAGCGTCGCGTGAGCAGCGGGTACTCGCGCAGCGGCCGCCCCGAGGGCAGCACCAGGTGCACCGCGTGCCCGGGGAAGGCCACGTCGCCGTAGCGGTCGTGCCGCACGGGAAACACGCTGCTGTCCCAGGTGTGGCCGGCCTCGGCGAGCAGCGGCAGGGCCCAGCGCGTGCCCCGCCCGATCGAGAAGGTCGAGGCGCGGAAGCCCTCGACCGGCAGGCCCGAGAGGTCCTGCAGCAGCTTGCGCGCGCGGTCGACGTCCTGCGCGAAGGCCGCCGGCCCCAGATCGCCCGCCATGCGGTGGCTGTACCCGTGGCTGGCGAGTTCGTGCCCCGCGGCGACGATCGCGGCCACGACCTGCGGCGTGCGCTCGGCCACGAGCCCCAGCACGAAGAAGGTCGCGCGCACGGAGTGGCGCGCGAGCTGCTCGAGCAGCGCGGCGACGACCTGCTCCGAACGCGGCGGCTGGTCGGCCCACGTGTCGGGCGGCACGGCGCCCCACAGATTGAGCGCATGGAAGGCCTCCTCGACGTCGAAGGACAGTCCGTGGCGCACGCGGCGGCTCATCGCGGCGACCTCCGGGCCGGCGTGCGCGCGGCCAGCGCGCGCGCCGCCGCGCCGCGCCGTTCGGCCAGGCAACTGCCCGCGAGCGCCTCGACGCGCTCGGCCACGCCGTCCCAGGTGAGCTTCTCGCGCACGATCGTGGCGCGCGCCTCGGCGCCGAGCGCCGCGCGCAGCGGCGCGTCGTCGCACAGCCGCGCGATGGCGGCGGTCATCGCCGCCCGGTCTCCGGGAGGAAACAGCAGCGCGTCGCGCCCGTGCGCGAGCACCTCACGCAGGTTGGGCTGGTCGGGCGCGACGATCGCGCGCCCCGCCGCCATGTACTCGGGCAGCTTGAGCGGGCTGGCCCAGGCGGTGGCGGCCGGCTGCACGCAGATGTCCATGCGGCGCACCTGCTCGGGGATGCCGGCGTGCGGCACGGCGCCGGTGATCGTGACCCGACCGCCCACGCCGCGCCGCGCCGCGAGCGCCTCCAGCGCGGCGCGCGAGGGACCGTCGCCCACGAGCAGCAGGCGCGCGCGCGGCGGCAGCGCGCCGTCGGCCAGCGCCTCGACGAGCCCCTCCAGACCGTGCCAGGGGCGGAAGAAGCCGGTGAAGCCGACGACGACCTCCTCGCGCGGCTCGACCGGGGTCTGCGGCCAGCGCGCCAGGTCGACGCCGTTGCGCACGACGGCGAGGCGCGGACGGGGCACGCCCTCGGCCAGCAGCCGGTCGGCGAGCACGCGCGTCACGCACAGCACGCGGTCGGCGCGCTGCAGCAGCCGCCGCTCGGCGCGCGCCGCCCAGCGCCGGAACACGAGCGTGTCGTGCTCGGCGCGCTCGTGCGCCAGCGGCGAGTTGACCTCGAGCAGCAGCGGGATGCCCAGCGCGCGCGCCGCGCGCAGTCCCGCGGTGTTGCCCAGCGCGTAGCGCTCGTAGAGGAACTCGGCGCCCTGCGCGCGGCCGGCGGCCGCCAGCCGCCCCGCGACGAGCGGGCCGTAGGCGTGCTCGCCGATCTCGTACAGCGCGCGCGGCGCGACGGCCAGCAGGCGCGCGGCGAGGCCGGGGGCCGGCTCCTCGGTGCCGGCCTCGCCGCTCGACAGCGCCCACTCGAGCACGTCGTGCCCGCGCGCGCGCAACGCCGCGATGAGTTCGCGGATGTGCACCGACTGCCCGTCGCGCGACCGCGTCCGCTGGTGGTAGAGGATCTTCACGCGCCGCCCACCCGCTCGAAGATCGCGTGCAGCGCGTCGAGCACCGGCTCCCAGGTGCGGGCCAGCGCCCAGGGTCGCGCGGCGCCCGCCGACAGCCGGTCGCGCGCCGCGAGCGCCGCCGCCAGCGACGCGACGTCGGGCGCGCACAGCGCCCCGGCCGCGCAGCCGCGCAGGATCTCGGGCGTGCCCCAGACCTCCGTCGCGACGACCGGCGTGCCGCAGGCCAGCGCCTCGAGCACGACGTTGGGCCAACCCTCGCGCAGCGAGGGCAGCACGAGCAGGTCGGCGGCGCGGTACCAGTCGGGCAGCGCGTCGGGCCGCACCGCGCCGACGAAACGCACGCGCGCCTGCAGGCCCAGCCGACGCGCCTGCGCGGCCAGCGCGTCCTGCGCCTCGCCGCGCCCCACCAGCGCCAGCCGCACCCCGGCGGCCCGCGCCTCGGGACGCGCCAGCGCCTCGAGCAGCAGGTGCTGGCCCTTGCGCTCGACGAGGTGCCCCACGCACAGCCACCATTCGCCGTCGCGCGGCAGGCCCAGCGCGGCGCGCGCCGCGCCGCGCTCGCCCGGCGCGAAGCGCTCGACGTCCACGCCGTTGCGCAGCGTGCTGACGCGCTCGGACGGCACGCCCAGCGAGAGCACCACCTCGCGCAGGGCCTCGGCCACGCACACGACGTGGTCGGCCTGGCCCAGCGCCGCCGCGAGCTGCGCGCGCACGACCGGGATCGACGGCGCGAGGTTGAGGTCGGTGCCGCGCGCGGTGATCACCAGCGGCACGCGGCGTCCCAGCGCCGCCGCCAGAGCCGGACGCAGGCGCGCGGCCGCCACGCCGTCGGGCCAGGCGTAGTGCGCGTCGAGCAGCGTCGCCTGCAGCGCGCGCCCCCGCTCGAGCAACGCGGCGCGGCTGCCCCGCGCCAGCAGCCCGGCGCGCCAGCGGTCGCCGAAGCCCGGCAGGCTGAGGTAGCGCGGATGCGCGACGGCGTGTCCCTGCAGCTCGGACGACGCGGGCGCGCCCGCGAAGGCGCGCCAGCGCGCCGGACCGCAGGGCGGCACGATCGGCCGCGGCGCGACGACCGCCAGCGGGACGTCGAAGCGCCGCGCGAAGCCGAGCATGCGCGTGGCGACGAAGCTGCCGTGGTGCGGCCGCGCCGGATCGGGCCAGAGCGTCGTGTAGACCAGCGGCCTCACGGGCCCGCGCCCCCCGGCCGCGGCCCGTGCTCGAGCCAGGCGTCGAGCATCAGCACGAACCACAGTTCGGCCGAGCGATCGGCCCGGCCGGCGAGATGCGCGTCGAAGGCGGCCCGCGCCGCCTCCGGCCGCAGGCAGTCGAACACGCGCCCGCCGGGCCGCGACAGAAGCTCGCGCAGCGGCTCGGCCAGCGGCCCGGCCAGCCACTGCGCGACCGGCAGGTGGAAACCCTGCTTGGGCCGCTCGAGCTGTCCGGGCGGCAGCCGCGGCTCGACGGCCCGCCGCAGCAGCACCTTGCCGCGCCCGCCGGCCAGCCGCGCCTCGCCGGGCAACCGGCGCGCCCAGGCCGTGAACGCCGTGTCGAGCAGCGGCACGCGCACCTCGAGCTGGTGCGCCATCGACATGCGGTCGACCTTCACGAGGATGTCGTCGCACAACCAGGTGCGCAGATCGAGCGCGAGCACGCGGTGCAGCGGGTCGAGGTGCTCGACCGCCGCGGCCCTTTCCGCGACGTGCTCGCGCAGCGGCGCCTCGTCCTGCACCTCGGGACGCAGCAGCGCGCGCGCGGCCGGTTCGGGGACGCGGCAGATCGAGCGCAGCCAGCCGCCCAGCCAGTCGTCGGCCAGGTTGCGCAGCAGCGTGCCGGCGCGCAGCGGGCGCGGCAGGCGCGGCGAGTTCGGCCAGGCGCGCCCGAGCGGGCCGAGCAGGCCGCGCCGCAGGGCGGAGGGCAGCCGCCGCCGCCAGCGCTCCTCGGCCACGTCGAAGCGCGTGCGCCGGTAGCCCGCGAAGTGCTCGTCGCCGCCGTCGCCCGACAGCGCCACGGTCACGTGCCGTCGCGCGGCCCGGCTGACGACCCAGGTCGGCGCCGCCGAGGTGTCGGTGAAGGGCGCCTCGAGATGGTAGGCCAGGCGCGGCAGCAGCTCGGCGAGATCGACGCGCGCCTCCTCCTCGTGCAGCCGGATCCCCAGCCGCCGCGCGACCTGCCGCGCCCACGGGCGCTCGTCGAGGCCGCCGTCGAGCACGCCGACGCAGATCGCGTCCACGTCGCGCCCGCGCAGCTCGGCCATCGCCGTCACGACCGCCGAACTGTCCATGCCACCCGACAGGAAGGCGCCCAGCGGGACCTCGCTCATGAGATGGCTGCCCACGCTCTCGCGCAGCCGCTCCCAGAGCACCTCGGGATCGGCCGCGGTCGTGCCCGGCTCCCAGGCCGGCTGTCCGTGGCTGCCCTGCGTCAGCCGGCCGGCACGGTAGCTGGCCCAGCCGCCGGGCGGCAGGCTGCCGACGCCCGCGTACATCGTGCGGGCGCCGAGCGTGAACCCCAGCGTGGCGCACTGCAGCAGGCCCGCGCGGTCGAGCGCCGGCGCGGCGCGCCGCGCCGCGAGCACGGCCTTCTGCTCGGAGCCGGCGGCCAGTCCGTCCGCGTCGAGCGCGACGTACAGCGGCTTGATGCCCAGCGGATCGCGCCCCAGGTGCAGCTCGTCGCGCTCGAGGTCGTGCAGCGCGAAGGCATACATCCCGCGCAGTCGTTCGAGCATCCCGACGAGCCCCCACTGCCGGTAGCCGTGCAGGATGACCTCGCCGTCCGACGCGCTGCGCGGCCGGCAGCCGGCCGCCACGAGCTGCGCGCGCAGCTCGACGTGGTTGTAGATCTCGCCGTTGAAGACCAGCGCCGTGCGGCGACCCTCGTCGTAGAGCGGGTTGTCGCCGCCCGCGACGTCGATGATCGAGAGCCGGCGATGGCCCAGGCCCACGCTGCCCGCCACGTGCAGGCCCTCCGCGTCGGGACCGCGGTGCGCGATCGCGTCCGTCATGCGCTGCAGCCGCGCGCGGTCGACGGGCGGGGCGCCGGGAGCGGCGGCGAGCGCGGTGATGCCGCACATCAGGCCGGCCCTCCGCCGCACAGCGCGCGGTAGTGCGCGACGTAGCGCGCCACCATGCGTTCGTGCGTGAACAGCGTCTCGTAGCGGCGGCGCGCCTCGGCCTCGCAGCGCGCGCGCAGCGGCGCGTCGAGCAGCAGCTCCGACAGCGCGCCGCCCAGCGCGGCGACGTCGCCGGCCGGGACGAGCCGGCCGCTCTCCCCGTCGGCGAGCACTTCGCCGCAGCCGCCCACGTCGAAGGCCGCACAGGCGCGCCCCGCGCCGTGCGCCTCGACGAGCGCCAGGGGCAGCCCCTCGCTGCGCGAGGGCAGCGCGAAGACGTCGCAGGCCGCGAGCAGGCGCGGCACGTCGTCGCGCTCGCCGAGCAGCGTCACGGCCCCGCGGGGGCGGGCCGCGGCGAGGCCCTGCAGTTCGGCGCGCAGCGGCCCCTCGCCGGCGATCACCACGCGCGCGGCGGGCACGCGGGCGCGGACGAGGTCGCCGGCCTCGATCAGGCGCGCCTGGCGCTTGACCTCGGTGAGGCTGCCCACGGTGAGCACGACCGGCGCGGCATCCCAACCGAGCCGCGCGCGGGCCTCGGCGCGGCTCTCGGCGCAACGCGCGCGCGGATCGGGGACGCCGTTGACGAGTTCGTGCGTGCGCTCGGCCGGGAAGCCCTCGGTGGCGACGAGGGCCCGCGCCAGCGCCGCGCTCACCGCCACCGTGGCCCGCACGCGGCGCGCGAGCCAGCGGTGCAGCAGCCGGTGCTTCCACGGGGCGGGCAGGTCGCGGTCATGCTCGGTGTAGAGCACCGGCAGGCGCCCGGCCGCGCGCGCGGCGCGCGCGCCGTGGAACAGCGCCGTCGCGTTGTGGCAGTGCAGCAGCGCCGCGCCCTCGGTGGCCAGCAGCCGCGCCAGGCGCCCCGCGAGGGCCAGGTCCACGCCCGGCCGGCGCGACTCCTCGCGGTGCGCGACGCCGGCGCGCTGCAGCTCGGCCGCCAGCGGTCCGCCGCCGTCGAAGGTCACGAACAGCGGCCGCCACTCGGCGCGGTCGAGCGCCAGCGCCAGGCGCACGGCCATGGCCTGCAGCCCGCCCACGCGCAGGTCGGGCAGCAGCACGACGAGCGTGCGCGGCGCGCTCACGAAGGCAGCTTGACGAAGGGATCGGCGTGCCGGACCCAGACCTGCCGCGCGACGCCCGGCCCGCGTCGCTGCCGCCGGGCGGCCTCCTCCTCGCGTGCCTGCTCGACGGACAGCACGAAGGGCAGCGCGACGGCGACGGCGACGAGCTGGTAGAGCAGGTCGAAGTGCGCGCGGTTGAGGAACATCGCGCCGGTGAGGAAGCCGTAGAGCGTGACCTCGAGCGGCTTGCTGAAGCGGCCCAGCCAGGCGTCGGCGGTGTTCTTCACCTGCCGCGTCACCCGGCGCATGAACCAGATCGTCGAGCCGATCATGTACATGAACAGCGCGAAGGCGATCGTGCCCGACTCGGCCCAGACCTGCAGGTAGGAGTTGTGCGCCACGCGGCTGGGCACCATCTTCACGCCGAAGGGGATCTCGACGTTCTGCAGGTAGCGCTGGTAGTCGAAGACCATGTTCTTGAAGCCGATGCCCAGCAGCGGCCGGTCGAGGATCATCTCCCAGGCGACCTTCCACGAGAGGAAGCGCCCGAGGATCGACTCGTCGGAGGCCTCGGTGATGGTCGAGAGGCGGTCGAGGTACTCCTGCGGCGCGAACAGCAGGCCCAGGCCGCCCATGAGGACCACGCCCACGAGCGCCGGCACCTTGAAGCGCGTCTTCATCGCCATCGCGAGCAGCGTCACCGACATCGCCAGGAAGCCGCCGCGCGAGCCGGTCGACATGATCGTGAGCACGGTCATGAAGAACCCGAAGCGCATGAAGGGGCGCAGGAAGCGGCCGTGCTTCAGTTCGCCGGCCTCGTCGGAGAGATACCAGAGGAAGGGCAGGTTCATGACCATCGCGAGGGCGAAGTCGTTGTTGTCCTTGAGCATGCCGCCCGGGCCGACGCCCGTCCCCTGCCCCATCAGGAACCACAGCGCGTTCTTGATGCCGTAGAAGCCCAGCGCCCAGACGATCACGAACATGATCTGCCGCAGGCGCGCGCGGTCGGTGATCAGCGCGCAGGTGAGCAGCGCGACGAACAGGATCTTGACGAGTTCGAACCAGCGCGAGCCCTGGTAGTCCCAGCGCAGCGTGTTGGCCGCCAGCGAGACCGAGATCGTCACGAACATCGCCAGGATGGCGAAGATGCGCCGGTCGCGCCGGAACAGCGGCCGGTACTCCCAGACCAGCCAGCCGCCGATCATCGCCACGGCGACGAGCTGGCTGATCGGCAGGCCGCGCGCGAAGCCCCAGGTGAGGTCCTGCGTGCGGTTGTAGGCCAGCCAGGTGAAGGTCAGGACGCCGACCCACGGCCGCAGGAAGCACAGCGGCAGGATGAGCACGAACAGCGCGAAGACGACGACGTCACGCATCGCGCACCTCGTCGAGGAGCGCCGCGAGACGGTCGAGCACCGCCTCCCAGTCGTGGTGCGCGACGACGTCGTCGCGTCCCGCGCGGCCCAGCTCGTCGCGGCGCCCGGGCCGCGAAAGCAGCTCGACGAGGGCCTGCGCCATCGCGGGGGCGTCGTCCGCGACGACCAGGTGCCTCCCGGCCTGCGCCCCGAGCGCGCGGGCCGTGGCGGCGTTGACGACCACCGGGCGCGCCGCGGCGAGCGCCTCGAGCACCTTGTTCGGCAGGCCCCGCCCGCTGCGCAGCGGCGCCGCGAAGGCCGCCAGGCCGCCGAGCACGGCCGCCACCGACGCGACCTCGCCGGTGACCTCCACCTCGCCGGGCCGCGCGAGCGCGGCCACCGCGGCGCTCGGAGCGCGCCCGCAGATCACCAGCCGCGCCGCGGGCAGCTGCCGGCGCACGCGCGGCAGCACCTGCCGCGCCAGCTCGACGGCCGCCTCCACGTTCGGCGGATAGTCCATCTGGCCGACGAAGCCGAAGACGGGCGGCGCGGCCGAGGCCGGCGGCAGCCGCGCGAAGTCGCGCCAGGGCGTGCCGTTGGTGAGCACCTCCAGGCGGCGCGCGCGTCCGCCGCGCGCGCGGAAGTCGTCCGCCTCGGCCTGCGTGACCAGCAGCGTCAGGTCGGCCTGCGCGGCGAGCGCGAACTCCTCGGGCAGCAGGCGACGGGCCTCGAGCCGGTCGATCCAGCCGCGCAGGCCGGCGCGCCGCGCACCGAGCGCCTCCCACTTGAGGGCGTCGAGGTCGCACAGGTCGATGACCTTGCGGCGCGCGCGCGCCGCGCGCCACCACGCGCCGATGCCGGAGGAGAAGCCCCAGCACAGCTCGTAGTCGCGGCGGGCCAGCAGGCCGTCGAGCGCGCGGCCCACGCGGCCGTCGCGGTGCCAGCCCTGGCTCAGGCTGCCTCCGCCCAGCAGCGCGCCGAGCACGCCGAGCAGCGCCCGCGGGCGGCTGCGCGGGAACACGTGCACTTCGCGGCACACGCGCGCCAGCCCCTCCCGGGCCCGGGCCGCCTGCGTCGCGTCGTCGGCCAGGCCGACGAGGTCGACGGGGCCGGACGCGGCCAGCCGCGTGAGATGCGCCCACGCGCGCAGCCGATCGCCCTTGTCGGGCGGCCAGGGCGCGCGGTGCGCGAGGAACAGGACCTCCACCCTCGCCTCCTCAGGTGAGCGCCATCTTCACGTCGCGGAGCGTGCGCAGCAGCGCCGAGGGCAGCACGTCGGGGTGGACCTTGTAGATGAACAGCGCCGTCGCCATCGACGCCAGCACCAGCGCCATGGTCGCCCAGGTCAGGGCGCGCTGGACCGCGCGGGCGCGCAGGTCGCGGGTCGTCAGGATCAGGTCGACGGCCCCGAGCACCGGCACGCCGAGGCTCTTGCCGACCTCGCGCACCGTGCCGAAGGAGCCGCGCGTCATCTCCGCCAGCACGGGGCCCAGCGCGCCGACGGCCAGCCCGAGCAGCACCGAGACGGCCATGATGATCGCGCCGATCGGCAGCAGCGCCGCGTTGGGTTCGACGCCCGTCTCGAGGATCTCGAAGGCGCTGGCCGCCCCGAAGGTGCGCGAGTCGGCGCCCAGCGTCTGGGCGCGCAGGGCCAGCACCTTCTCGGCCAGCGGCTGCACGACCGCCTTCTGCTCGGCCACGAGCAGCTTGGCGACGTCGACGTCGGTCGCGAGCCGCTCGAGTTCCTGGCGCACGACCGGCAGCGCGTCGAGGTTCGACTGGATCGCCGCCAGCTCGGTCTGCGCCGTGCGCAGCTCGGCCCGCAGCGAGGCCTCCAGCGTCTGCGCGGCCTTGAGCTGCTCGCCCAGCGCGAAGTAGACCGGGTTGGTCTGCATCTGCGTCGTGCCGCCCGAGAGGTCGACGCCCAGCGCCGCGACCGCGGCGGCGGCCGCGTCGTAGGTCTGCTGGGCCTTGATGCGCCGGCTGTGGCGCTCGGTGAAACCCGTCACGGGATGCGTCGCGGCCTCGAGCTGCGCCTTGGCCGCGTTGAGCGCCGCCAGCGCCTGCGCCTGCTCGGGCGTCGAGGCGCTCACCGGCGCGGGGATCTCGCGCGGCAGGCTCGCCAGTTCGGCGTTGAGGCGCGCGATCTCGCCCACGGCGGCCTCCAGCTTGCTGCTGGCCTCGCCCTGCTTGAGCAGCCACTGCGCCTTGAGTTCGTTGTTGGTGTCCTCGTTGAGCAGCGAGGGCACCTTGTTCTCGCGCTCGTAGTTGCGCACCGCCTGCAGCGCGTCGGCGTAGGCCGCCTCGCGCTCGCGCAGCACGGCCGCCGCGCGCTCCTTGTCCTCCTCGAGGGTCTTCTTGGTGCCCTCGAGCGTGAGCTGGATCCAGCTGTCGCGCAGCCGGTTGACGAAGTCGGCCGCCTTGCGCGGCGAGGTCCAGCGGAAGGCCAGCCGGATGTTGTAGGAGCCGGTCACGTCGCGGTCCATCTCGACGACCAGGTTCTCGACGAACTTGACCACCAGCTCGCGCCGGTCGCTCTCCCGCCCGGAGGTCTCGAGCCACTCGGGCCACTGCAGCTCGTTCATCACCGCGTCGATGCGCTTGCGCGAACGCAGCTCGGCCTTGAGCGCCTCGAGCTTGCGCAGGTCGGAGAGCGCCGCGAGCGCGTCGCGCGCGGCGCTGCTCGTCACCAGGCTGGTGTCGTGCATGATGAAGCTGGTGGCCGACTCGAACTTCGCCGGCCAGACGAGCGTGAGCGCGTAGCCGAGCATGCCGAAGACCAGCGTCGTGAACACGACCCGTGCGCGATGCCGCATGATCGCGCGCACGACCTCCTGGATCGCCTCGCGCGGATCGGTCTGCTGCAGCGTCGTGCGCGGATCCTCGGCCATGGGTCGACTCAGAACTGGTTCTGGTTGTACTTGTTGTTGTTGTAGCCGACCGTGCCCTGGCCGAAGGAGTCGCTCACGGCGATGACGTTGTTGAAGCCCGTGACGAGCTGCTGCACCGGCTGCAGCGGCGCCACGAGCCGCGCCACGCCGTAGGTGATCCAGCCGATCACGTTGGGCGTCAGGTAGATGATGTCGTTCTCGCGGATGCGGATGTTGTCGCGGGTGAGGCCGCGCTCGATGATGTCGTCGTAGTTGCAGACGATCACGAGCGGGTTCTCCGGGTCGCCCCGGATGACGCGGATCGCCTCGGTGTCGACGATCGTGCGGTCGAGCCCGGTGCGGATGAGCGCGTCGAGCAGCAGCTCGTCGCCGCGGAACTGGATTGCCTGCGGCTTGCGCGGCGGCAGGCCCGAGGTGTAGTAGCGCTTGCTGTTGATCGTGCCGACGCGCACGCGGATGCCCGAGGCGTCGTTGACGTAGCGCTCGTAGGCCAGGCGGATCACCTGCGTGGCCTCGTCGGGCGAGAGCCCGTTGACGTAGACCTCCCCGACCTCGGGCAGCGTGACGACGCCGTCCATGCGGACGACTTCCTGCACGCCGTTGTACTCGGCGTGCAGCGAGTCGTTCATCACCAGCGAGTCGCCGATGCCGATGTAGTACTGGCGGTTGGCGTCCTGCGTCGGGCGGCCGAAACCGCGCTGGTTGAGCACCTGCAGCACGCGCGCGTCGTCGGGCGCGGCGCAGCCGGCGGCGAGCGCCAGGCCCAGGGCGCCGCACAGCGCCCGGGCCGTCCGATGGGTCGTTCTCCTCACGCTGCGCTCCGTGGCCGCTCTCCGGGGCCGCGGTCCCTGCCGGGCCCGCGGGTCGATCCGGAGATGATATCGGCGCCGGGCGCCGGATCATGGACCCTATCGGCGCTTCTTGCCCGCCTCCGCGACCCCCGGTGCGGGGTCGTCAGCGCCGCAGACGGGCCCCGTACTGGGCCTCGTAGTAGTCCCGGTAGGTGCCGGCCCGCACGTGCTCGGTCCACGACCGGTGCTCCAGATACCACGCGATCGTGGCCGGCAGCCCGCGCTCGAAGGTCCAGCGCGGCTCCCACCCCAGCTCGGCGCGGATCTTCCCGGCGTCCATGGCGTAGCGCCGGTCGTGTCCCGGGCGGTCGGCCACGTGGCGGATGAGCGAGTCGCTCTTGCCGAGTTCGCGCAGGATCAGCCGGACCACGTCCAGGTTGAAGCGCTCGGCGTTGCCGCCGATGTTGTAGACCGCGCCGGGCGCGGCCCGCTCGAACACCGTCCAGATCGCGCTGCAGTGGTCCTCGACGTGCAGCCAGTCGCGCACCTGCCGGCCGTCGCCGTAGACCGGCAGCGGCGTGTCCTGCAGCGCGTTGGCGATCATCAGCGGGATGAGCTTCTCGGGGAACTGGTACGGCCCGTAGTTGTTGCTGCAGCGCGTGATGACCGCGTTCAGTCCGTGCGTCTCGATCGCGGCGCGCACGAGCAGGTCGGCGGCGGCCTTGCTCGCGGCGTAGGGCGAGTTGGGCGCGAGCGGCGTGTCCTCGCGGAAGGCGCCCGTCGGCCCCAGCGTGCCGTAGACCTCGTCGGTCGAGACCTGCAGGTAGCGGCCGACCTTGTGCGCGCGGGCCAGGTCGAGCAGCACCTGCGTGCCGAGGACGTTGTTGCGCACGAAGGGCGTCGCGTCGAGGATGCTGCGATCGACGTGGCTCTCGGCGGCGAAGTGCAGCACGCCGTCGAGGCGGTGCTCGGCGAAGATCGGCTCGAGCGCGTCGCGGTCGGCGACGTCGGCGCGCACGAACACGTGCCCGGCGTCGCCCTCGAGCGCGGCGAGGTTCTCGAGGTTGCCCGCGTAGGTGAGCAGGTCGACGGTGACGATCGTCACGTCGGGCCGCTCGGACCGCAGCTTGAGCACGAAGTTGCTGC
>CAZBBB010000087.1:0-10469 GCA_964490005.1 uncultured Phycisphaerales bacterium
GGGCGGCCAGCAGCACGGCGACGTCGGCGAAGTGCAGGCCGGTCGTGGGCTCGTCGAGGATGTAGAGCGTGCGGCCGGTCGCCGGGCGGCACAGCTCGCTGGCGAGCTTGACGCGCTGGGCCTCGCCGCCCGAGAGCGTCGTCGCCGGCTGGCCCAGCTTCACGTAGCCGAGACCCACGTCGACGATCGTCTGCAGGATGCGCGCGATGCGCCGGTGGTGTTCGAAGAAGGCCAGCGCGTCCTCGACGCTCAGGTCGAGCACCGAGTCGATCGAGCGGCCGCGGTGCTGGATCTGCAGCGTCTCGGTGTTGTAGCGCCGCCCGGAGCAGTTCTCGCAGGGCACCTCGACGTCGGGCAGGAACTGCATCTCGATCGTCGTGCGGCCCGCGCCCTGGCACTCCTCGCAGCGGCCGCCCTTCACGTTGAAGTAGAAGCGTCCCGGCGCGTAACCCCGCACCTTCGACTCGGGCGTCCCGGCGTAGACGGCCCGGATCAGGTCCATCACGCCGGTGTAGGTGGCGGGGTTGCTGCGCGGCGTGCGGCCGATCGGCGACTGGTCGATCTCGATGACCTTGTCGATGTGCTCGAGGCCGTCGAGACCGTCGTGCTCGCCGGGTCGGTCCTCGGCCTGATGCAGGCGGCGCGCGAGTTCGCGGCGCAGGACGTGGTCGACGAGCGTGGACTTGCCCGAGCCCGACACGCCGGTGACGGCCACGAGGCAGCCGAGCGGGAAGGACACCGTGAGGTTGCGCAGGTTGAACTGCCGCGCGCCGCGCACGACGAGCGCCTGCCCGTTGCCGGGGCGGCGGCGGGCGGGCACCGCGATCGAGCTGCGCCCCGTGAGCCAGTCGGTCGTCGGGGTCGGCGGGCCCGCGAGCACCTCGTCGAGGGGGCCCGCCGCGAGCACGCGCCCGCCGTGCGGCCCGGCGCCGGGCCCGATGTCGACGAGCTGGTCGCTGGCGCGGATGGTCTCCTCGTCGTGCTCGACGACGAGCACGGTGTTGCCGCGGTCGCGCAGCGCGCGCAGCGTGCCGATGAGCCGCGCGTTGTCGCGCGGGTGCAGGCCGATCGAGGGCTCGTCGAGCACGTAGAGCACGCCCTGCAGCCCCGAGCCGACCTGGCTGGCGAGCCGCACGCGCTGGCTCTCGCCGCCCGAGAGCGTGCGCGCGCTGCGGTCGAGGCGCATGTAGCCCAGGCCCACGTCGTGCAGGAAGCCGAGGCGCTGGCCGAGTTCGCGCACGAGCGTCGCGCCGATGGCGGCCTCGCGGCCGCCGAGCTCCCAGTCGCGGAACCATGCGGCGGCCTCGTCGACCGTGCAGGCCGCGAGGTCGGTGAGCGGCCGCCCGCGCAGCAGCACCGAGCGCGCCGCGCGGTTCAGGCGGGTGCCGAAACAGCGCGCGCAGCTCTGCGCCGTCATGAACTTCTCGGCCCCCCGGCCGCCGGGGCGGCTGGCCGCCCGCGCGATGGCGGGCAGGATGCCGATGAAGGGCCGGGTGTCCTTGCCGTGGATGCGCGTGCCCGTCTCGCTCGAGGTCCAGGCCCACTCGAGCGTGACCTCGCGCTTGCCCGATCCGTGCATCAGCAGGCGGCGCGCGCGGGCGGGCAGGTCCTTCCACGGGGCGTCGAGGTCGATGCCGAAGGTCTTGCCGATCGTCGCCAGGCTGCGGGGTCCCAGGCGCACCCAGGCGAGGTAGCCGCGCTTGTCCATGATGCGCAGCGCGCCGTCGCGCAGCGAGCGGCGCGGGTCGCCGACGACCAGCGCCTCGTCGGGCTGCTGCGTCTCGCCCAGACCCTCGCAGGCCTCGCAGGCGCCGTGCGGCGAGTTGAAGGAGAACAGGCGCGGCTCGAGTTCGGGGAAGCCGCCGTGGCCGGACGGGCAGGCGTTGGTGGTCGTGAACAGCTCGGCCTCGCCGCTCTCGCGACGCAGGCCGACGAGCCCGTCGGCGAGCCCCACCGCCGTCTCGACCGCCTCCGCCAGGCGCGCGCGTCGCTCGACGTCGGCGCGCACGCGGTCGATGACCAGCTCGATCGTGTGCCGCACGTTGCGGGCCAGCGTCGGGGGCGCGTCGAGCCGCTGCTCGACTCCGTCGATCCAGGCGCGGGCGTAGCCCTTGAGCAGCCAGCCCTCGAGGTCCTTGCGGTACTCGCCCTTGCGGTCGCGGACGACCGGCGCCGTGATCGCGAGACGCTCGCCGGAGTGGCGCGCCAGCAGCGTGTCGACGATCTCGTCGACGCCGCGGCCGGCCACCGGCACGCCGCACTCGGGGCAGTGCGGCGTGCCCAGCCGCGCCCACAGCAGGCGCAGGTGGTCGAGGATCTCGGTGATCGTGCCGACCGTCGAACGCGGGTTGCGATTGACCGTCTTCTGGTCGATGAGCAGCGTCGGCGAGAGGCCGTCGATGCGCTCGACGCGCGGCTTCTCCAGGCGCCCGAGGAACTGCCGCGCGTAGGACGACAGGCTCTCGACGTAGCGTCGCTGGCCTTCCTGGTAGATCGTGTCGAAGGCCAGCGAACTCTTGCCCGAGCCCGACACGCCGGTGATGGTCGTGAGCGACAGGCGCGGGATGGTCACGTCGACCGAGCGCAGATTGTGCTCGGAGGCCCCCGTCACGACGATGTCGCGGAGCGTCATGCCGGCTCGCGCCCCGAGAGCACCGCGAGCATCGCCGGATGCAGCTCGGGGCCGCAGGCGAGCAGGCTGCCCCCGTGCAGCCAGTCGTCCCCGCCGCGCATGTCGGTCACGCGCCCGCCCGCCTCGCGCACGAGCAGGGCGCCGGCCGCGACGTCCCAGGGATTGAGGTGCGGCTCCCAGTGACCGTCGAGACGGCCGGCCGCGACGTAGGCCAGGTCGAGGGCGGCCGAGCCGCCGCGCCGCAGGCCGCGCACGCGCAGGATGAAGTTCGTGAAGTGGTCGACGTTGTTGTCGGGGAGCTCGGCCCGCCGATAGGCGAAGCCGGTGGCGAGCACGCTGTCGATCAGCCGCCGTTTGCGCGAGACCGCCAGCGGCCGGCCGTTGAGCGTGGCGCCCGCGCCGGCCGCGGCGGCGAAGGTCTCTCCCAGGCGCGGCGCATGCACGACGCCGAGCACGGGACGGCTGCGCTCGCAGAGCGCGATCGACACGGCGAAGAAGGGATGGGCCTGGCTGAAGTTCACCGTGCCGTCGAGCGGGTCGACGTACCAGACGAGCCCGTCGCCCGTTTCGCGCGTCTCCTCCTCCGCGCAGATGACGGCGCCCGGCCAGCGCGCGCGCAGTTCGCGCACGATGTAGCGCTCGGAGGCCAGGTCGGCGTCGGTCACCGGGTCGCGCTCGCCCTTGAGGCGCGGCGGGCGCGGGAAGGGCGCGTCGTGCGCGAGGATGATCTCCCCCGCCCCGCGCGCGACGGCGACGAGCGCGTCGAGGTCGGCGGCCGTCACGGCGCGCTCACGAGCCGTCGACGAGCGCGCGGCAGATGTCGTCCTGGACGGCCTTCATCTGGGTGTTGCCGTAGCGCGGGTTGTAGCCGTTGATCAGGATCGAGAAGGCCAGCGTGCGGCCCCCGCGCGTGCGCGCGTAGCCCGAGAGTCCCGAGACGCCCTTGATGAATCCGGTCTTGGCGCGCACGGCGCCGGCGTAGGGCGCCTCCGTGAGGCGCTGGCCGAGCGAGCCGTCGGTGCCCGAGACCGGCAGGCTGCGCAGGAAGCGGTCGCGCACGGCGGGCTCGGCGCGCGCCACGGTCGCCAGCGTCTCGACGATCAGGCGCGCCGTGACGCGGTTGCGCGCCGAGAGTCCCGAGCCGTCGCGCACGACGACGCCGTCGAGCGGCGCGCCGGTGCGCGCGCCGAGATACTCGGCCAGCGCGCGCCCGCCGGCGGCGAAGGAACCCTCGCCCGCCAGCCGCGCCCCGAGGAGCTTGAGCAGATGGTCGGCGACGAAGTTGTCGCTTTCCTTGTTGGCGAGCACCAGCGCGTTCTCGAGCGGCGTCTCGAGCGAGCCGAGCACGCGGCCGGCGGCCGGCGCGGCGCCGGCCGCGACGTGCAGCCCGTCGCGGACATCGATCTCGGCGCGCTCGAGCTGCCGCGCGAGCAGCGCGCCGAACCAGGCGCTCGGCTCGCGCACCGGCACTTCGATGCGGCGGCCGCCCACGGCGCGCCCGACCTCTCCGCGCACGACCACGATGCCCTGCGCGTCGGGACGCAGCGCGCCGACCGCGAAGGTGTTGGACTTGTCGGCCAGGCGCAGCTCGTTGCGCACCGCGAAGCCGGCCACGTCGGAGACGAGGCGCGCGGCGGGAGAGCCGCCGCCGTCGACGTCCAGGGCCAGGCAGTTGCCGAAGGCCGAGAGCGCGCCGATGGGCGCGGCGTAGGCCAGGTCGAGGTCGCCCGGCGACCAGTCTTCGTGGACCCACTGGCGGTCGAAGAGGCCGTCATCGAGCAGCAGCCGTCCGTCGACGCCCGTCACGCCGGCCGCGAGCAGCAGGCTCGCCAGGACGCGCAGCGGGTCGGCGCCGCCCGCGTCGAGACCGAGCAGTCCCGGCCGCAGGCAGGGATCGCCGCCGCCGACGAGCACCAGGTCGCCCTGCAGGCGCCCTGCGTCGCTGATCGCGGCGGTCGTCTCGAAGCGCGTGGCGAAGACGGCCTCGGGGCCGAAGGCGAGCAGCGCGCCGGCGGTCGTGAGCACCTTCATGTTGCTCGCCGGCGCGAGCGGCAGTTCGGCCTGCCGCCAGAAGACGCGCTGGCCGCTGTCGACGTCGAGCACCGCGACGGCGACCTGCGCGCCCTTGAGTTCGGCGCGCTCGAGCTGCCGCTCGATGGCGGCCGACTGCCACGGCAGGCACAGCGTGGCGACGATCAGGGAGGCGAGCGGCATGCGGTTGCGGGGCGGCGCCGGGGTGGGTGCGGGGCGGTGCGTGGCGGGACTCAGCCGTGCAAGGGCACGACCAGTCCATCTTGTGCGAGCAGGAGCCGGCCTTCAAATGCTTCGAGGGCGCGATCGCGCAGGGGCGTGGCGAGCGCGGCCGGGTAGAAGTGCGTCAGCAGCAGGCTGCGCGCGCCGCACGCGGCGGCCAGGCGCGCGGCCCGGCGCGGGGTGAGGTGGCCCGGGATCGGCGACTCGTCGGCGCCGGCCGCCTCGAGCACGAAGAGGTCGCTGTCGCGACCCAGGTCGGCCAGCTCGCCGCCCTCGACCGCATCGCCCGAGAAGGCCAGCACGCGACCGTTGGGGAGTTGCAGGCGGTACCCCAGCGAACTGCCGTGATGCACGACCGCGCCCGCCCGGACCTCGGTGCCGCCGATGGCCAGCCGCTCCCCCGCCGCGAGCGCCTGCACCGAAAGGCGCCGCCCCTCGGGCTCGAGCCAGCCGGGCCAGGCGTTGCGCAGTCGCGCCAGGAGCAGCGCGACCTGCGCGTGGCCGCAGACGCGCAGCGGCGCGGCGCGGCGGCCGAGCGCCGGGCTGCGCAGGCCGAAGAGCAGCGCCGCGAGGTCCGAACAGTGGTCGGGATGCACGTGGGTCACGAGCACCGCGTCGATCTTCGCCAGGTCGGCGCCGTGCCGCGCGGCGCGCAGCAGCGCGCCCGGCCCGCAGTCGACCAGAATCGTCGCCCCCGCGCCGTCCTCGACGAGGTAGCAGCTCGAGCCGCGGCCGGGCAGCGGCAGCGCGGTGCCCGAGCCCAGGACCGTCAGTCGCGCAGGCTGTTCCACGCGTGCCTCACGATCAGGTCGAGCGAGTCGCGCGTCGGCCGCCAGCCGAGCGCCTCGCGGGCGCGGGCGCTGGCGGTGTAGAGCTCGGGCGGATCTCCCGGCCGCCGCGGGCCGATGCGGGTGGCGACGCGGCGTCCCGTCACGCGCTCGACCGCGGCGAGCACGTCGAGGACCGAGCGCCCCGCGCCGTAACCGAGGTTCGCGACGAGCGAGTCGCCGCCGTCGAGCAGCCGGCGCACGGCGAGCACGTGCGCGTCGGCCAGGTCGCTCACGTGGACGTAGTCGCGCACGCAGGTGCCGTCGGGCGTCGGGTAGTCGTCGCCGTTGACGATCAGCGGCGTGCCGTCGCGCGCGGCGCGCAGCGCGAGCGGCAGCAGGTGCGTCTCGGGGTCGTGGCGCTCGGCCAGGCGGCCGTCCTCGGCGGCGCCGGCCGCGTTGAAGTAGCGCAGGATCACGTGCCGCAGCCAGCCCGCCGCGCGGATCTCGGCCTCCATGGCCGCCTTGGTCTGCCCGTAGACGTTGATCGGACGCTGCGGCAGGTCCTCGTGCAGGGGGACCTGCTCGGGCACGCCGAACACGGCGCAGGTCGAGGAGAAGACGAGCGCGGGCGTGCCGGCGGCCCGCATCGCGGCGAGCAGCGAGCGCGTGCCGTCGCGGTTGACGCGCCAGTACAGCTCGGGCTTCTCCATCGACTCGCCCACGTAGCAGCGGGCCGCGAAGTGCAGCACGCAGCGCACGCCGTGGCGGCGCAGCGTGGCGGTCAGCAGCGGCGTGTCGAGGATGTCGCCCTCGACGAGCGGCGCGCCGAGCAAGGCGTCGCGATGGCCCTCGGACAAATCGTCGTAGGCCAGCACCTCATGGCCCGCGGCGCGCAGCGCGGCCACGCAATGGCTGCCGATGTATCCCGCGCCGCCGGTGGCCAGAAGCATCTGCATCTCCGCACGCGCCGCGACGGCCGGCGCCGCCGCCCGCGCAGAGGATAGTGGGGCGGCGAATCCGGAGGAAGCCGCGATCCGGCTGCGGTACGATGCCGGCTCTCGATCCGGAGCCCCGACATGACGACCCAGACCCAGGAGCAGCCGCTCGAAGCGCATCTCGACGGGCTGCATCGCCTGCACCGCGGCAAGGTGCGCGACATCTTCGCCATCGACGACCACCGCATGCTGCTCGTCGCCACCGACCGGGTCTCGGCCTTCGACGTCGTCCTTCCCCAGCGCCTGGCCGACAAGGGCAAGGTGCTCACGAGCCTCGCGGCGTTCTGGTTCCGCGAGACGGCGGCCCTCGTCCCCAACCACGTCATCGAGACCGACGTCCAGAAGATGCCCGAACTCGTCCGGCGCCACGCGGCGCTGCTCGCGGGGCGCTCGACGCTCGTGCACAAGTGCGTGCCGATCAAGGCCGAGTTCATCGTGCGCGGCTACCTCGCCGGTTCGGGCTGGGACGAGTACCAGCGTTCGGGCCAGATCTGCGGCCACAAGCTGCCGGCGGGCCTCAAGGAGGCCGACCGGCTGCCCGAGCCGCTGCTCACGCCCACGACCAAGGCACCGGCCGGACAGCACGACGAGAACATCACCATCCCGCAGCTGGCCCACATCGTCGGCACGGAGGTCGCGAGCAAGGCCGGCGCGCTTTCGCTGGCGCTCTACAACCACGCCGCGGCCGTGGCCGAGGAGCGCGGCATCATCCTGGCCGACACCAAGCTCGAGTTCGGCCTGTACAACGGCGAGGTGATGCTCATCGACGAGGCCTTCACGCCCGACAGTTCGCGCTACTGGAGCCGCAAGGCCTGGACGCCGGGCAAGGGCCAGGACAGCTGGGACAAGCAGATCATCCGCGACGCGCTCAAGGCCACCGGCTGGAACCGCAAGCCCCCGGCGCCCGAACTGCCGCGCGAGGTCCTCGACACCGCGCGCCGCCGCTACTTCGAGATCCACAAGCTCCTCACCGGAAAGGACCCCGCTTGAACGCCCCCGTCATCTGGCTGCTCGGCAGCGACAGCGATCTCCCCCACATCCAGGACGGCCTCAAGGCCCTGGAAGAACTCGGCATCGAGACCGAGATCTTCCTGCTCTCGGCGCATCGCACGCCGGACGCCGTGGACGAGATCGCGCGCAACGCGCGCGCCAACGGCGTCAAGGTGCTCATCGGCGTCGCCGGCGGCGCGGCCCATCTGCCGGGCGTGCTCGCGGCGCGCACCACGCTGCCGGTGATCGGCGTGCCGATCCCGACCGAGATGGCCGGCGGCCTCGACTCGCTGCTCTCGATCGTGCAGATGCCGGCAGGCGTGCCGGTGGCGACGGTCGCGGCCGGCAAGTCGGGCGGGCGCAACGCGGCCCTGCTCGCGGCGCAGATCATCGGCGTGGCGGATGCGGGCGTGGCCAAGAAGCTCGACGCCGCCAAGCTCTCCATGAAGGAGAAGGTGCTCGCCCGCGACCGCGAGAAGGGCCGTCGGCTCGCGGCCCGCTGAGGCGATGGGACCGGCGCCCGCGACGTCGACCCGCAGCTCCCCGGCCCCGGCCACGATCCGCTGGATCGGCGACCTGCAGTCCGGCTGCTGCCGGCTCATCGAGCAGACGCTGCTGCCGGGCGAACTGCGCGAGATCGACTGCACGACGCAGGAGCAGATGTGGGACGCGATCAAGCGGCTCGCCGTGCGCGGCGCGCCGGCGATCGGCATCGCCGCGGCCTTCGGCACGGTGCTCGGCGCGCGCGTCTCGCGTGCGACCGACGCCGCCGGGTTCCGCCGCGACGTGCAGGCCGTGACCGGCTACCTCGCGACCTCGCGCCCCACCGCCGTCAACCTGTTCTGGGGCCTGCAGCGCATGCAGGCGGCGCTCGCGGCGGCCGGCGAGACCCCCGTGCCGCAGCTCAAGCAGCGGCTGCTCGACGAGGCGCGCGCCATCTGGGAGGAGGACCGGACGATCTGCCGCGCGCTGGGCCGCCACGGTCAGGCGCTGCTCGCCGAGGGCGAGACGGCGCTCACGCACTGCAACGCCGGCGGGCTGGCGACGGCCGACTACGGCACGGCCCTGGCCGTGTTCTTCGCGGCGCAGGAGGCGGGCAAGCGCTTCAAGGTCTTCGCCGACGAGACGCGTCCGCTCAACCAGGGCAGCCGGCTCACGGCCTGGGAGCTGCAGCAGCGCGGCATCGACGTGACGGTCATCTGCGACAACATGGCCGGGCAGGTCATGAAGGAGGGCCGCATCCAGAAGATCTTCGTCGGGGCCGACCGGATCGCGGCCAACGGCGACACGGCCAACAAGATCGGCACCTACTCGGTTTCGGTGCTGGCGCGCCACCACGGCATCCCGTTCTACGTCGTCGCCCCGGTCTCGACCTTCGACCTCTCGACGCCCGACGGCAGCGGCATCCCCATCGAGCAGCGGGACGCCTCCGAGATCGAGCGGGGCTGGTCGGCGCCCAATGCGCCGTCGGGCGTGGCGGTCTACAACCCGGCCTTCGACGTGACGCCGCACGCGCATATCGCCGGGATCGTGACCGAATACGGGGTCATCGACCGTCCGGACGCGGCCCGCATCCGGGAACACTTCATCCGGAACGGGGTCCTGGCCGATAAGGCCTGAATCGCATCCGTTCCGAGGAGGGTCCCATGGCGTCTTCGACTGGCAAGCCTCGCCGCGCGTCCGGCGGCGCGACCTCGCCCCGCGCGGGCGAGACGCGCACGGCCTCCCGCTCGGCCAAGCGCCGCAGCCCGAAGGAGCAGGAGACCGATCCCGAGGTGCTCGAACTCGAGCGGCTCGAGTTCCTGCGCGCGATGGACGCCTACAAGCGCAAGACCGGCAAGACCTTCCCGAGCTGGACGGAAGTGCTCGACGTGCTGCGCAGCATCGGCTGGGTCAGCCCGGCCCGCATGGCGCTCGAGCGGCGCGAGTAGCCGGCCGTTCAGCCCTGCCGGGCGCGCCCGCCGGCGAACAGCGGCAGCAGCGTCTCCTTGAGCGCGCCGTAGAGGGCGGCCGTCGCGAGCACGTCCCGGACGCAGTAGGTCGCGATCTCCTCCAGCCCCCCCGCCTCGTAGGTCGCCTGCACGCGGCTGCCGTCGAGGCCCTGGTCCTTGGGCGAGGTGATCCCGAAGCGGCGGCACCAGTAGTCGAGGTTGAAGTTCTCGCGGACGGCCCCGTGGAAGTTGAGCAGTTCGGCCAGGTCGCAGTGGTGCTCGACGCTGTAGCGGTAGCCCGCGAGGTTGAGCGTGGGCGCCACGCCCAGCAGTGCCGAACGCAGCATCAGGAAGGGTCCGTCGAACTGTCGCCCGTTGAAGGTGACGATGCGGTCCGCGCCGCGCACGAAGCGCCAGAACTCGGTCAGCATCGCGCGCTCGTCGCCCTGGAAGCGCCGGAAGCCCAGCGGACCGCCGTCGACCCACTCCTGGCGCGGGCCTTCGAGGAGCACGCCGCCCACCGGGCCGGCGCTGACGTTCTGGAGCGCGATGACGATGACGCGGCCCGTTCCCGGCGAGAGGCCCAGGCGGCGCGGCACCGCCTCGCGCTCGCCGTCGCCCTGCGCGCGGCCGAGCAGGTACTTCCGCGTCGTGTCGTCGAGCGCGTCCCAGGGCTGCCCGACCGTCTCGATGTCGACGACGTAGGTCGAGCCGCGCGCGGCGCTCACGGTACGGAGGCCAGCGGGTGCGCGGCGGCCAGCTCGGCGACGGCGCCGCGCGCGCGCGCGCTCACGGCCGCGTCCTCCGGAGCGGCCAGCACGTCGGCGATCAGGTCGGCCACGCGCGTCAGCTCGGCCGGCCCGAAGCCGCGCGAACACAGCGCCGGCGTGCCGATGCG
>CAZBBB010000087.1:10479-13817 GCA_964490005.1 uncultured Phycisphaerales bacterium
CGCCGGTGCTTGGGTTCCAATTGGCGCTCTGGATGCCGCTGGCCTCCATCGGCGGGCGCGTGTCGAAGGGGATCATGTTCTTGTTCACGGTGAGGCGCGCCGCGCCGAGCGCGGCTTCGGCCAGCTTGCCGGTCAGTCCGGCGGCTCCGACGTCGACGAGCACGTGGTGGTTGTCGGTGCCGCCCGACACGATCCGCAGCCCGCGCTCGGCCAGGCGCGCGGCGAGCGCGGCGGCCGACGTCACGACGCGGCGCTGATACTCGCGGAAACCCTCCTGGGCGGCCTCGTGCAGCGCGACGGCCTTGCCCGCGATGACGTGCAGGAGCGGCCCGATGCCGGGGAACACGAGCGAATTGATCGCCTTGCCGTGCGCCTTGCGCGCCAGGATCATTCCGCCGCGCGGGCCCCGCAGGCTCTTGTGCGTGGTGAGCGTCACGACGTCGGCGTGCGGCACGGGCGAGGGGTGGACGCCCGCGGCGACGAGTCCGGCCACGTGCGCCATGTCGACCATCAGGAGCGCGCCGACCTCGCTCGCGATGTGCGCGAAGCGCGCGAAGTCGAAGTGCCGCGGGTAGGCGCTGGCGCCCACGAGCAGCAGCTTGGGGCGGTGCGCGCGCGCGAGCTGCTCGACGGCGTCCATGTCGATGCGTTCGGTGGCGCGGTCGACGCCGTACGCGATCGGGCGGTAGAGCTTGCCGGAGAAGCTCAGCGGGTGGCCGTGCGTGAGGTGGCCGCCGTGGGCGAGGTCCATCGAGAGGTAGCTGTCGCCGGGCGCCAGCAGCGCCATGAGCACGGCCATGTTGGCCTGGCTGCCGCTGTGCGGCTGCACGTTGGCCGTCTCGCAGCCGAAGAGCGCCTGAGCCCGGTCGCGCGCCAGGCGCTCGACCGTGTCGACGTGCTCGCAGCCGCCGTAGTAGCGCCGCCCGGGGTAGCCCTCGGCGTACTTGTTGGTGAGCACCGAGCCGACCGCCTGCCGGACGGCGGCCGAGCAGTAGTTCTCCGAGGCGATGAGTTCGAGCTCTTCGTCCTGCCGGCGGGCCTCGGCCTCGATGGCGGCGTGGATCTCGGGATCGGTGCGCGCCAGCGCCTCCGTCGGTGCGCCGGCGGGCTGCGCGGTGGCTGTCATCGGACGATCTCCGTGGGCTTGCAGCGGGAGCACTCGCAGCCTTCGGCGAGCGCCTCGTAGGTGGTGATGCCGGTGTCGTGGCCGTCGCTCCAGCGCACCTGCAGTCCGTACAGGCCGACGGGCTCGATGCTCAGGGGGTGCACGTCGGCCGGGACGCTGGATTCGTCGAGCAGCGCCGCGCCCGTCCACTCGTCGACGCAGCGCGCGCAGCGGCAGGCCAGGCGCAGCCGGCGCACGTCGTGGCGCCCTTCATGGCCGTGGCTCCAGCGCACCAGCAGCGTGCGCGGGCCGTCCTGCGACAGTCCGAGCGGGCGGGCACCGGGCGGCAGCTGCATCTACGCCTTCCAGGACATGCTCAGGTCGGCGGGCGCGGGCTGCGCGCCGGCTTCGGCGCTGCGCACGGCGAGCTGCCGCGCGACCTCGCGCGCCACTGCCCGGAAGGCCTGCGCCGCGGCGCTCTGCGGCGCGCGTCGCACGATCGGCAGGCCCTCGTCGCCGGAGAGCGCGACGGCCGGCTCGATCGGCACCTCGCCGAGGAAGGGGACACCGAGCGCCTCGGCCGTCGCCCGCCCGCCGCCGCGGCGGAAGATGTCGTGCTGCTTGTCGCAGCCGTCGCAGGTGAAGTAGGCCATGTTCTCGACGATGCCCAGCACGGGCACCTTGACCTGCTCGAACATGCGCAGCCCCTTGCGGGCGTCGATGAGCGAGACCTGCTGGGGCGTCGTCACGATCACGGCGCCGGCGAGCGGCGCGCGTTGCGTGAGCGTGAGCTGGGCGTCGCCCGTGCCCGGGGGCATGTCGACGACGACGTAGTCGAGTTCGCCCCACTCGCACTGCTCGAGGAACTGCGAGAGGGCGCCGTGCACCATCGGGCCGCGCCAGACCATCGGCGTGTCGGCGTCGACCAGAAACCCGATCGACATCAGCTTCAGGCCGTGCGCGAACACCGGATGGAAGCGCTTGTCGCCGGCCGGCTGCGGCCGCGCGTTCGTCCCGAACATGGTCGGCATCGACGGGCCGTAGATGTCGGCGTCGAGCAGCCCGACGCGCGCGCCCTCGTCGACCAGCGCCAGGGCCAGATTGGCGGCGGTCGTGGACTTGCCGACGCCCCCCTTGCCGCTGGCGACGGCGATCACGTTGGCGACGCCGGGCATGACGGCGCCCGGCGGGCGCGGCGGCCGCACGTCGGCGGCGAGGTCGACCGCGACGGACCGCACGCCGGGCAGCGCGGCCACGATGCGCTCGCACTCGGCCTTGAGCTGGTCCTTCACGGGACAGGCGGGCGTCGTGAGCACCAGGCGGAAGGACACCCGGCCGGCGTCGATCGAGAGGTCGCGGACGAAGCCGAGACTGACGATGTCGCGGTGCAGGTCGGGATCCTGGACGGCGCGCAGGGCGGCCAGGACGTGTTCGGAACTCGGCACGGGCACTCCCTCGAAAACAGCGAGCCTAACGATCGCGGGCCGCGCGCGACAGTCGCGCGCGGCCCGCCCTCGGAACGCGGCCGTTCAGTAGCGGTAGTGCTCGGGCTTGAAGGGGCCCTCGACGGGCACGCCCAGATACTTCGACTGCCGGTCGGTCAGCTTCGTGAGCTTCACGCCGAGCATGCCGAGGTGGCTGGCGGCGACCTCCTCGTCGAGCTTCTTGGGCAGCACCGTGACGCCGACCTCGTACTTCGCGTGGTTCTGGAACAGCTCGATCTGCGCCAGCACCTGGTTGCTGAAGGAGTTGCTCATCACGAACGAGGGGTGGCCCGTCGCGCAGCCCAGATTCACCAGGCGCCCTTCGGCCAGCAGCAGGATGCTGTTGCCCTTGGGGAAGGTGTAACGGTCGACCTGCGGCTTGATCTCGACTTTCTTGATCCCCGGCTCGGCGTTGAGCGCCGCGACGTCGATCTCGATGTCGAAGTGGCCGAAGTTGCAGACGATCGCCTCGTCCTTCATGGCCCGCATGTGCTCGATGCGGATGATGTCGCAGCAGCCCGTGGTCGTGACGAAGATCTGGCCTTCCTTGACGGCCTCCTCCATCGTCGTGACCTCGTAGCCCTCCATCGCCGCCTGCAACGCGCAGATCGGGTCGATCTCGGTCACCAGCACGCGGGCGCCGAAGCCGCGCATGCTGCGGGCGCAGCCCTTGCCCACGTCGCCGTAACCGGCGAGGATGACCACCTTGCCCGCCACCATGACGTCGGTGGCGCGCTTGATGCCGTCGG
>CAZBBB010000088.1:0-13686 GCA_964490005.1 uncultured Phycisphaerales bacterium
CCTTCAACATTCCGCTCATCACGTTTGAAGACGTGCCCGGCTTCCTGCCGGGCGTCACCCAGGAGCACGGCGGCATCATCCGCCACGGCGCCAAGCTGCTCTACGCCTACTGCGAGGCGACCGTGCCCAAGCTCACCGTCATCTGCCGCAAGGCCTACGGCGGCGCCTACGACGTCATGTCCTCCAAGCACATCCGCGGCGACCTGAACCTGGCCTGGCCGACGGCCGAGATCGCCGTGATGGGCGCCAAGGGCGCCGTCGAGATCATCTTCCGCAAGGAGATCGCCGCCGCCCGGGCCAAGGGCGGCGAGCAGGCGGCGGCGGCCGAGGAGGCGCGCCTCGTGAAGGACTACGAGGAGAAGTTCGCCAACCCCTACGCGGCGGCGGCCCGCGGCTACGTCGATGCCGTCATCGAGCCGCGCCAGACCCGGGCGCGGCTCATCGCGGGCCTGCGCCTGCTCGCCACCAAGCGCGACAAGAACCCGCCGCGCAAGCACGGCAACATCCCTCTCTGAGAGGGGGCCGTCCGAGACAGGAGCAGGGCCGGGTGGAGGTGGTGCGGCCCCCTCGCCCATGACCTGACGCTCCGGTCGCCAGAGGGCGAGGACCCGGCCAAGAGGCGCTGTCGTTCCCGGCACGACTGGTAAATACAGTGACGAAGGTTGATGCTTCGCGCCGGAAGATCCGGAGCCGTCCCCGAAGAACGGCCCCGCCCGCACGCTGCGCGCATCGCTTGCCGCCGCGCACGGGTCGCGATCCGCTCCACGGCCGTTCCCCCCTCCCTCGATCCGTACCCACCTCAAGGACTTGCATGCATCTCTCCCAGCGTCGCGCGTCGTCCCTCTCCCTGCTTCGCGGTCTCGCCCTGGCTCTCGCGCTCGGTGCGCCTGCCGCCGCGCAGCCCGCATCGATCTCGATCTCGTTCGACAAGGCGCTCTACAACGCGAACGACACGATCACGCTCACGATCACCGGCGCACCCGGTGACGTCCCGCTCATGCTGGCGAGCTTCTCGCCCGGCCCGACGACCGTGCCCGGCATCGGCACGCTGGGCGTCGGCCTCCCCGTGCCGGCCATGTATCTGCTGCCGTCGATCCCCGTCTCGGGCAAGCTCGTGTTCAGCTGCCAGACGAACTGCGACATGCCGATCATCGGCGACCCGGTGTTCTTCCAGGTCCTCACCTTCACGCCCGGGCTCAAGGGCGCGAGCGGCCTTTCGAACGGCACGATGCTGCTCGTCCTCTCGGGTGACTGCGCCGAGTGCGTGGACGAGGCCGTGCCCGACCCGAACTGGACCCCGTGGCCCCACACGCAGGCGATGATCCTCTATCCGCTGGGGATCGACTTCCAGATGGTGGCCGGCGGACAGTTCACCGAGTACGCCGAAGGCAGCGCGCACCTCACGGGCGTCGTGGCCCGCGCCAGCGACCCGTCGGCGCGCTTCGTGATCGACGCGACCTTCTCCGACCGCCTCGTCGTCGGCGACCCGGGCTTCCTGCCGCTCGGCAGTCCCAAGCAGGAACTCGATCCAGGCGCCTACGCGGCCAGCGGCGGGCCGATCAGCCCGCTGCTCTGGCGCTACTACCAGACCCTCGAAGGCACGCTGACCGGCATCGACGGCTACGCCGGCGGCCTGATGGCCATCTCGCGCATCGGCCCGTCCTTCCAGGTCGGTTACGGCGCCAACGGGAAGAACCTGAACATGGGCGCGTCGGGCTGGTTCGACGTCGAGATCCTCAGCCAACCCACCACGGGCGCGACCTTCCCGGCGATCCTGCAGGCCGACTTCAACATCGACGTCGGCGGCAACTGCCCGATGTGCCCGAGCTCGACCGCGACCCACGCGCTGTATCTGCCGGGCATCGGCACGAGCTTCGTGTTCGAGGGTTCGCCGACCTGGGTCACCGACCAGTGCGGCACGGCGAGCCTGCACGGCAGCGTCGTGGCGAGCGACGACCCGGCGAAGAAGTTCTTCATCGACGTCGCCTTCCTCGGCAAGGTGTCGTCGGGCAACGCCGCGTATCCGCCGGCGGGCAGCCCGAAGCTCGAGCTCGACCCGAGCGCGTACAGCGCCAACGGCGGCCCGGTCGATCCCGGCAACTGGCACTACTACACGACCGTCGTCGGCACGCTCACCGGCCAGGGTGACTACCTCGGCGCGATGATCGACATCACGCGCTACGGCCCGGCCTTCCAGGTCGGCTTCGGCGCCAACGGCAAGAGCCTGCAGTACGGTGCTTCGGGATGGCTCGACGTCTCGGTCGTGCAGCAGCCCTGGTCGGGCCCCGCGCTGCAGCCGAGCGGCCCGGGCGACATCAACATCAACCTCGAGGAGTGCCCGTAACCGGGCCGGTCGCTCTCGTTCAGGGCAGCAGGGCGTCGAGCCCGGCGGCCCAGGCGTCGATGCGACCGTGGCCGAGCAGCCCCGCGTAGGCGGGGTTCTTGGCGTCGATGTTCTTGGCGTTGTCCTCGAGCAGCTCGGCGGCGTCGGTGAGCGGCCACGGACCGCTGATGCCGACCATCAGCGCCGCCGCGCCGCTCGCGATGCCCGTCGCCATCGACGTCCCGCTCCACCAGGCGTAGCCGCCTCCGGGAACCGCGCTGTACACGGCGACTCCCGGGGCGGCGACGTCGATGTACGCGCCGTAGGCCGAGAAGCCGGCCTTCTTGTCCGCCGCATCGACCGCCGCGACGGTCAGCACCGTGCTGCCGAGGATCGTCGTGAGCGGGGGGAGCACCGGCAGGATCCACGTGACCGACGTCGGCTCGTAGTCGCCCGGAAAGAGCACCTCGCCGCCGGTGTTGCCCGCCGACGTGATCACGGTCACGCCGAGCGCCTCGGCGTACTGCAGCGAGGCCACGACCGCGGCCGACATGACCGGGAAGGAGAGCGAGAGGTTGATCACGCTCGCGCCCGAGTCGACGGCGTAGAAGATGCTTTCGGCGACCCGGTAGCCCGAGCCCCAGCCGTCGCTGTCGAGCGCGCGCACCGGCAGGATGCGTGCGTGCGGCGCGATGAGCAGCACCGACCCGGCGATGTGCGTGCCGTGGCCGACAGCCTCGTCGACCAGGCCGTCGCCGTCGTCGTCCTGCCCGTTGCCCGCGTCCCAGCCGCCGGCGTGGCCGTCGACGAAGTCCCAGCCCGGCGAGAAGAGCTTGCCGGCGAAGATCGGGTGGCTCATGTCGACGCCGGTGTCGATGACCGCCACGACCGGCGTGAAGGGATGGGGAATCGTCTGCGCGGCGTCGGCGCGGATCTGCGTCACCGCCGACTGCCCGTAGAACTCGCCGGAGGTCGGCGTGCCGTCGACGAAGCCCACGGTGCACTGCTGGGGCTGCCCGCCGGCGGGCGTTCCGCCGCCTTCGCAGCTCTTGACCTCGTTGCTGTGCGAGCGGCCGTCGGGCTCGGCGAAGACGACTCCGGGCTTGCCCTCGAGCGTCGCGATCAGCTCGGAGAACTCGCCGTCGGTCATGCCGGCCGGCGTGTCGAGCAGGTACATCCCCTTGGCCACCAGGCCGTCCACGAGCGTGAGCTGCAGGCCCTGCACGATGCCCGCGAGATCGCTGCCCGCGATGAGCAGCACGACGCGGCGCGCCGGCTGCAGCGGCGTGTCGGGCACGTCAGGAATGAACGTCGCCGGCCCGCCCTTGAGCGGTCGCAGCGGGACGGCGGACTGCGCTCCCACGTGCGTCGCCGGGCCGGCCAACAGCAGCCCGCCCGCTGCCAGGACGAGCGCGAGACGCCCGCGGCGCGCGGCGCCGAGCGGCCGGCGAACGGGGCGTCCCGGAGCGGGGAGTACGTGCGACATCGGCGTGGGCGTCTCGTCGAGGGTGGGTGTCAGGCGGGCGGAATGGCCGCCGCGGGCGCGGTCAGGTCCGGGTCGCCGAGCAGCGAGAAGGCCGCCCACGAGAGCGGACGGCTCGCCTCCGAGCGCAGCCGCCGCTGCGCGCGGGAGACCGCGCGCCGCACCGGCTGGCCTTCCGCGAGCTGCGCGTAGACGTCGACCATGAAGCGCGCGGCATCGGCATCGTCGACGGGCCAGTGGCTCGCGAGCACCGTCCGCACGCCGGCGCCGACGAGCGCGCGCGGCAACCCGACGAGTTCCTCGCCGTCGATGCGCAGCTTGCGCCCGGTTTCACAACCGCTCAGCGTGACCATGTCCAGGGAGAGCGACATCTGCGCGAGATCGTGGGCCAGGAGGAAGGACGTGCCGAGGCACACGGCGGAGAACTTCGGCCGCGTCGACTCGAAGCGCCCGTGTCCGGCGACGTGGAGGATCCTACCGCGGATCGTGCCATCGTGCAGTCTGGACCGCAGTTCGTCGGGCGGCAGTCGCCGACAACGGGGTCCGTAGATCTCCGCGATCGCGCGGGCCTCGCGCTCGACTTCGGGCAGCAGGTCGAGGCCGCTGCCCGTCACCCACACGTCGGCCGCCTCGCCGCGCGGATCCGCAGCGCGCTGCGTCCGCACGCGGGCCAGCTGCCAGGCGCTCAGCCCGTAGGCCACGTCGCGGGTCTCGACGAGCGGCCGGCCCCGCACCCCGAAGGCGTGGAAGGGCAGATCGTGCAGCAGACCGTACGGCACGATCTCCAGCGGCCGGGACGTCGCGAAGAGCTGCGGCAGCCGTTCGATCAGCGGCTCGACGAGCAGCTCGCCGAAGACGTCGAGCAGCGCGTCGAGCGCCGACTGCGCGCGACTCTCGTCCCGCGTTCGGCCGAGCTGCGATCGCCCGAGCTGGAACAGGAAGCGGTCGCGCAGCTCGGCCAGCCGCGCGAGATCGACGGGCAGCTCCACCGCCTCGACGCCCGGACCGTCGTCGTGGCGCACGAGCGCGAAGGTTCCGCGTGCGCCGGTGAGGTAGACGAGCAGCAGCTCGTCGCCGCGCCGCGCGCCGCCCAGGTCCGCGGCCCTCAGGCCCGGCAGGCGCCCGGCGTCGTCGTGGCGCCGGTCGAGCCGCGCCAGCTCGCGCCGCGTGCGGTCGATGCGCGCCGTCCAGTCGCGCAGCGCCGTCCGGTCGCCGACCTCGCCGCGCAGGTCGTGCGAGCCCGCCGCGAAGCCCAGTTGCGCGTCGAGGCGACGCGCGAGCAGCCAGTCGAGCTGCTCGCGCGCCGCGCGGAACTCCGCCGAGTGCGGCCCGCGGCGTCCCGGCGATTCACGCAGCGAACGCGAGCGGCCCTCCTCGAGCACGACGAGCGCCTCCGCCGGGCGCCGGTCCGCGAGCAGCGCGTAGACCAGGTCGACGAAGGCCGGGTGCTGGTCGCGGAAGAAGGCGACGCGGACGTCGCCTGCCGGCACGTGCGCGTAGCAGGCCTCGATGTGCTCGACCGCACGACGCAGCATCGCGATCGCGCCGGGGACGTCACCCTGCGCCCGGAGGCAGTCGGCCTGCATCCTCAGCGCCAGGCCGGACAGCAGTTCGTCCCGCGTCTCGCCCTCGGCGCCCGGCCCCTCGAGCACCTGCAGGATCGCGAGCGCGCAGTCGGCCTCGCCGGCGACCAGCGCGGCGCGTGCGCGCAAGAGCGCGGCGAAGTCGGCCAGCCACGGCAGCCCCTGGCGCCGCAACGTGGCTTCGGCCGCGTCCAGTCGCCGCTGCGCGGGTTCGAGCTCGCCCTGCTCGATCTGCAGCCCCGCCCGCTGGATCTCGACGAAGCTGGCGTAGGCGCGGTTGCCGAGCCGGGCGAAGCGCTCGGCGGCCAGGCCCAGCCCTTCGAGAGCCGCGGCGCGCCGGCCCAGCCGCGCCTGCGCGACGCCGGCCAGCACTTCGGCGCGCGCCCGCTCGTACTCCATGTCGAGCGCGGCGAAGCTCCGCGCGGCGCGCTCGGCGTGCTCGAGCGCGTCGCGACGCGCGTCGAGCCGCAGGTGGATCTCGGCCAGGTCGAGATCGCAGAGCGGCACGCCCGAGGGCTTGTGGTTGGACTCGTAGACCCGCCGCGCGGCGTGCAGGCCCTCGATCGCGGGCACGTAGCGTCCGCGGCGGCTCTGCAGATAGGCGAGGCTGTAGTCGCAGTCGGCCACGAGCAGGCTCATGCCCGCTTCGTCCATGCCGGCGCGCGCGCCGAGCCAGAGTCGCTCGGCCTCGTCGAGCCGGTTGGCGTTCATCGCGACGACGGCGAGGTTGAACTCCGCGAAGGCGGCGCCGACGCGGTCCCCGAGTTCGCCGAACAGCGCGTGCGCGGCCGCGTACTGCGCGCCGGCCGCCGTGTAGTCGTCGAGCCGCGCGTGCACGTTGCCGACGTTGACGTGCAATTGCGCCAGCAGGCGCCGCTCGCCATGCGCCTCGAGCACGGGCCGCGCCCGCTCGGCACAGGCCAGGGCCGCGGCGCTGTCGCCGCCCATCTGGCACACGTCGACGAGCGAGCGCCGCGTCGCGGCGGCGTCGACGACGCGGCCGTCGGCCTCGTAGAGCGTGACGGCGTGCTCGAGATCGGCGCGCGCCCGCACCTGCGCCCCGTTGAAGTGCGCGGCGACGGCCCGACCGCGCAGCGCCAGCGGCAGCAGGGCCGGCAGTCGACGCGCGGCCCGCACGAGCGCCTCCGCGACGGGTTCGGCGGCGGGCGGTTGCCGACGCACGAGCGCATCGACGCGCGCACGCAGCTCGCGCACGATCCCGGCGCGGTCGCCTTCAGGCAGGGCGTCGAAGGCCGTCCAGGTCGCGTCGGTCTCGGAGAGGCCGACGAGTCGATCGGCCCAGGCCGCCGCGAGCGCGTCGACCGGCGGGTTCACGAGGCCCCGTCGGCCGCACCCCGAAGGTCGACGTCGGGCAGGACCAGGCGCGCTCCGGGCCCGTCGATCATCAGCGCGAAGCGCGCCGGCCCGAACTGCGCGAAGCGGAACACGCCGTCGTCGCCGAGCGGCGCCTCGAGCGCCGCGCCGCCGGCCACGAGCAGGCAGGTCGCGCCCCGCAGCTCGGCCATGCGCGGGGCTTCGGCGCTGACCTGTCCCATGACGGAGGTCTGCTCGATGAGCGCGATGTCGACCTGGAAGGGGCCCACGTCGAACGAGCGGTGGTCGCTGTCGCCGTCACCGCGCAGCCCGAGGGCCAGCGCGGGAGGCGGGGCCGGGAGCACGAGTCGGGCGAAATGCTCGCGGGCGCGCGCCAGCGCGGCCCGTCCGAGCGCCACGGGGGACGGGGCGGCGTCGCGGGAGTCGGCTGCGGCGAGCAGCGCCAGCGTGGCGCGCCGCAGCTCGGGCGGGACCGGGGCGGGCAGCGGGCGTCCCATGCAGCGCGCCAGCTGATCGAGGCGCCGGATGCGGCGGGCGCACTCGGGGCAGCCCGACTGCACGTGCTCGCCGACCGCCGCGAGCCCTTCTGCCCGCTCCTCGGTCGAGGACGCCAGCCACCCCAGCAGGCTCTCGTGATTCGGGCAATTCATGGACCATCGTCCGGAGAAGAGAAGCGGAGACGCGGCTCGTCGTTCTGGCACCGACAACGGCCAAGAGGGGGCTCCGTGCGGCCGTGATACACGGCGGGGCGCTCGGGGCGCGGTCGGCTCATCGGGCCCCCCGCGCCTCGAGCCAGTCGGCCAGCTGCGCCAGGCAGCGCATGCGGGTCGGCCCGATCGAACCGACCTTCATCCGCAGGGCCTGCGCGATCTCGACGTAACTGGGCGTGGCCGCTCGGAAGTAGAGTTCGGTCAGCAGCTCCCGGCAGCGCTCCGTGAGCGCCCGCAGGCCCTCGGCCACGAGCAGGCGACGGTCGAGGTCCTCGAGCGCGTCGCCCGGGTGGTCGCCGAGGGGCGCGAGTGCATCGACGTTCTCGAGCCCCTCGTGCCGCGCCCGGGCGCGGCTGCGCAGCAAGGCCAGCGACTCGCGCCGGGCGGTCGTCATGATCCAGGCCACCAGCGCGCCGGGCTCGCGGATGCGCGGCAGCGAACGGTGCAGGGCCAGCCAGGTCGCCTGGAAGGCGTCCTCGGCATCGGCGCGATCGAGCCCCATCTCGACCGGGATGGACAGCACCAGGCTGCCGAAGCGGTCGATGAGGCGCTCCCAGGCATTCGGGGCGGCCTCGCGAACGCCGGCGAGCAGGCTGGCGCACACGTCGGCGAGCGGGGCCTCCCCGGCGGCCGCCGTCCGCCGTCCGAGGCTCGATTCCCGCGATTCAGGCGCTTCGGACATGGGGCGCCAAGTATAGGCCGCCGGGGGGAGGGGGCGCGCCGGGCGGCCCGCGGGGCCCGGGATGTATCAGCGCGCCCCGAGCCCCCTCTTGGCGGCTGGGCCCCGCGCTCCGGCGGCTGGCCGCAACGCGGGCTAGTCTCCCCCTCCCCCTGAAAGGACCGTCATGAGAACTCTCTGCTCGTCTCGCACGTCTCCGCTCGCGGCCCGCTGGCTGCTGGCCGGCGTCGCGGCCCTCGGACTGACTGCGCCGCTCTCCGCGCAGCTCGCTTCGATCTCGATCGCCTTCAGCAAGGCCGTCTACGAGGCCAACGACACGGTGGTGTTCACGATCGAGGGTCCGCCCGGCGACGTGCCGCTGCTCATGGCGGGCTTCGATCCCGGCCCGACGAACGTGCCCGGCGTGGGCGTGCTCGGCCTGGGCCTGCCCGCCCCGGCCATGTACGTGCTCGGTCCGATCCCCGCCTCGGGCAAGCTGACGCTGGCCTGCCTGACGAACTGCGACACGCCGATCATCGGCGAGAGCGTGTTCTTCCAGGTGATCACGTTCACGCCCGGGCTCAAGGGCGCGAGCGGCCTCTCCAACTCGGCTCTGCTGCGCGTGATCTCCGGCGACTGCGGCGAGTGCGTGGACGAGGCCGAGGTCGACACGCAGTGGACGCCCTATCCCTTCACGCACGCGCTGCTGCTGTGGCCGCTCGGCAACGACTTCCAGCTCGTCGCGGGCGGTCAGTTCGTCGAGTACGAGGACGGCACCGCGCACCTGACGGGCGTGGTCGCGCGCTCGAGCGACGACGGCGCGCGCTTCATCATGGACATCGCCTTCGACGACCGCGTCATGCTGGGCGACCCCGGCTTCCTGCCGCCCGGCAGCCCCAAGCAGGACCTGTATCCCGGCGCCTACGCGGCCGAGGGCGGGCCGATCAGCCCGCTGCTGTGGCGCTACTACGAGACGATCGAGGGCACGCTCACCGGCATCGAGGACTACGCCGGCGGCGTGTACTCCGTCACGCGCGTCGGTCCGGCCTTTCAGGTCGGCTACGGCGCCAGCGGCAAGAACCTGAACATGGGCGCTTCGGGCTGGCTCGACGCCACGATCGTGAGCCAGCCGACCACGGGCGTGGTCTTCCCCGTGATCGAGCAGGGCGACATCAACATCGATCTCGGCGGCGACTGCACGATGTGCCCGACCGCGACGCAGAAGCACGCCATCACGATGCCGGGCATCGGCACCAAGTTCGTGTTCGACGGTCCGGCGCAGTGGGTCACCGACCAGTGCGGCGGCGCCAAGCTGCAGGGCGTCGTCGTCGCCAGCGACGACCCGAACAAGAAGTGGGAGCTGGACGTGATGATGTTCGCCAAGGTCTCTCCCGGCGGCGACAGCTACCCGCCCCCGGGCGGCAGCCCGAAGAAGGAACTCGCCGCGAGCGCCTACAAGGAGAACGGCGGTCCGGTCGACACCAACCTCTGGCACTACTACCTGCACCTGACCGGCACGCTGACGGGCCTCGGGGCCTACGCCGGCGCGGTGGTGGAGATCTCGAACACCGGCCCGTCCTTCCAGGTCGGCTTCGGCGCCAACGGCAAGAGCCTGCAGTACGGCGCCTCGGGCTGGCTCAACGTGCTCGTCGTGCAGCAGCCCTTCTCCGGTCCGGCGCTGCAGCCCACCGGTCACGGCGACATCAACATCAATCTCGAGGAGTGTCCGTAAGGGTCCAGAGCAGAGAGGCACCCGCGGAAACGACGAGGCGGGCGGCGACCGTGAGGTCGCCGCCCGCCGCTTTTTCGTCGGGCCGGCGCGGCCGGCTCAGACGCCGAAGACTTCCTTGAGGCCGTTGCTGGCCGAGATGCCCGTCGGCGCCGCGGGGTCGGCCGCGAAGACCTGGTGGTAGAGCGTCAGGCCCTCGAGGCCCGGCATGGCCGGCACGGTGAACTGCAGCGTGAGGTCGCCGTTGCCCGGCCCGCTGCCGGGGAACACCAGCGGCAGGATCAGGAACCAGGCGCTGCCCGGATCGACGAGCAGCGGCGCGCCCTTGAACTTGAGCGCACCCTGCGGCAGCGCACTCGTGCCGACGAACATCGTCGCCGGCGCGCCGCCGAGGAAGTCCTTCAGCTCGAGGCCGATGATCTGCCCGGCGCAGGGCGAGAAGATCGCGCGGAACTGCGGCACGATGCCGCCGCTGCCGGGCGTGCCCTCGCCGTACATCGTGAAGCGGCCGGTGCACAGCGTGGCGTCCTCGGGCACCGAGACGCCGTCGAGCTCGCCCAGCTCGGGGTTCTCGAACACGACGGTCGAGTTGCCCAGCGCGTCGATGCGCGTCACGCGGCCGTAGCGGCCCGACGCGAGCAGGCCGCCGGTGCGCGCCAGCTTGATGTCGTTGGGCTTGGCCAGGATGTCGCTGCCCGGCTCGGCGAAGACCTCGCCCTCGCCCGTGTCGAGCCGGAAGCGCGCGATCGAGTTGAAGGCGTAGTTGGCCACGAACAGGTTGCCCGCGCCGTCGATGGCGATCCCGCCGGGCTCCCAGATGATGGGGTCGTCGGAGAACAGCGACGCGTTGCCCTGCGGATCGATCTTGACGATCGTGTCGTTGCCGAGGTTGGCGACGTACAGGTTGCCGTCGTCGTCGTAGGCCATGCCGTCGGGCCAGTACAGCAGGCCGTTGGTGCTGGCCGCGTCGTGCATGAGCTGCTGGCTGCCGTCGTAGCCGACGCGCAGGATCGCGCTCGCCTCCATGTCGGACACGACCCACGCCGCGTCATCGAGCGTGGGGATGACGGTCACGGGCTTGATCAGGATGCCGCCCGCGGTGAGCACGCTCACGTTGCCTGCGGGCGTGATCTTCATGATCGAGTTCCAGCCGCGGTCGGGCACGTAGAAGTTGCCGTCGTTGCCGAACCAGCCGTAGTGCGGGATGAGCAGGCCGAGGCCGACCGGCGTCGTCTCGCCGTTCTGCGCCCCGCCGCGGTAGATGCCGCCGCCGGCCGGTGAACTGACGTAGTAGTCCTGCGGCGCGAACTGGGCCGAGGCGAGCGTGGTCGTCAGCGCGAGTGCGCCGCCGAACGCGATGAAGGATCTGCGCATCACGGTTTCCTCCGGGGCGATGAGTTGGATTCTGCGATCTCTCCCTGAGGGCGCGATTCTGCCACGAAGGGCGGCCCGCGGGTGTTCCGTCCCGGCGCGACCGGGTCCCCGGCGGGTATCCTGAGCGCCCTCCCGGCGCGAGGAATCGGGCCGCAGGGGGGCCTGCGACCCCGTTTTCCCCGTCCGAGGAGTTTCGCGATGCAGAGCCGAGCCGCCTCCGTGAAGGAGTACCTCGGGGCGCTCCCCGACGAGCGCCGCAAGGCCGTCGCCGCCGTGCGCAAGGTGATCCTCGACAACCTCGGCGAGGGCTACGCCGAGTGCATGCAGTACGGGATGATCGGCTACTGCGTGCCGCACGCGCGGTACCCGGCCGGCTACCACTGCGATCCGCAGCAGCCGCTGCCCTTCGCCGGTCTCGCGAGCCAGAAGAACCACCTCGCGGTGTACCTGTTCTGCGTCTACGCCGTTCCCGGCGAGGCCGAGCGCTTCGCCAAGGCCTGGAAGGCCGCCGGCAAGCGCCTCGACATGGGCAAGGGCTGCGTGCGCTTCCGCCGGCTCGAGGACGTGCCGCTCGACGTGCTCGGCGAGGCCATCCGGCGCGTGCCCGTCGACGTGTTCATCAAGCACTACGAGGCCGCGCGCGACGGAGCGGCGACGCGGCGCGCTCCGCGCAAGAAGGCGGCGACCTCCGCCGCGAAGTGCAAGCGGCCGGCACCCAAGCGCGGCTCGTCCCGCCGCTGACCGCGCCCGACGCCCCCGCCCTCCCGTGACCCTGCTCGTCCTCGAAGGCCTGCACAAGCACTGGCCGGGTCGCGACCTGCTCGAAGGCGCCTCGCTGCAGATCGATCCGGGCGAGAAGCTCGGACTCGTCGGCGCCAACGGGACGGGCAAGACGACGCTGCTGCGCCTGATCCTCGGCGAGGAGCCGCCCGACGCGGGGCGACTGGCGCTGCGCAAGGGGGCGCGCGTCGGGCACGTGCCGCAGCGCCCGGCGTTCGCGCCCGGCCAAAGCGCGCGCGACGCGGTCGCCGCGGGCCTGGCGGAGCTGCTCGCGGCGCAGTCCGAGCACCGGCGCGTCTCGGAGCAGCTGCTGCGCCTCGAGCCGCTCGCGGCGTCCGGCGGGCCCGGGCGCGCCGCCGAGCAGCAGCGTCTGCTCGCCGAACAGGACCGCCTGCACGATCTGATCGAAGCGCTCGGCGGCTGGCACGTCGAGCACCGCGTCGCACAGGTGCTCGCGGGCGTCGGCCTGGACGCCGAACTCGCCGACCGCGAGGCCGCGACCCTCTCGGGCGGCGAGCAGAGCCGCGTGGCGCTCGCCGCCGCGCTCGTCGGCGGCCACGACCTGCTGCTGCTCGACGAACCCACCAACCACCTCGACCTCGCGGGCATCGAGTGGATCGAGTCCTACCTGCGCACGCTGCCGGGGGCCGTGCTCGTGGTGAGCCACGACCGGCGCCTGCTCGACGTGGCCGTCGACGCGATCGTCGAGCTCGAGCACGGCCGGCTGGCGCGCTTTCCCGGCGGCTACACGAAGTACGTGCGGCTGCGCGAGGAGCGCTACCTCGCCGAGCGCCGCGCCTTCGACGAGCAGCAGGAGACGATCCGCCGGGAAGAGGCCTTCATCCGCCGGTACATGGGCGGGCAGCGCACCGCCGAGGCGCGCGGACGGCGCACGCGGCTCGAGCGCCTCGCGCGGCTGCCCGAGCCGCGGCACGACGTGCGCGCACCCGTGCTGCGCCTGCCGAAGGCGGGCGAGGGCGGCCAGCTCGTGCTCGAGGCGCGGGGGCTGGCGGGCGGGCACGGCGGCCGCGCGCTCTTCGCCGGCCTCGACCTGCGTCTGGGCAAGGGCGAACGCCTCGGCCTGCTGGGCCCCAACGGCGCGGGCAAGACCACGCTGCTGCGCGTGCTCGCCGGCCGCCAACCCGCGCTGGCCGGCGAACTGCGCCCGGGCCGGGGCGCGCGCTGCGGCTACTACGACCAGCAGACGGCGGAACTCGACCCGGCGGGGACGCCGCTGAGCGAGATCCGCAGGGACCAGCCGCTGCTCGCCGAGCAGGCCGCGCGCGACTGGCTGGCGCGCTTCCTGTTCCGCGGCGACGCGATCGAGCAGCCCATCGCGCGGCTCTCGGGCGGCGAGCGCGCGCGGCTCGCGCTCGCCCGTCTGGTGTTCGGCGCGCCGAGCTGGCTGGCGCTCGACGAACCCACCAACCACCTCGACCTGGCCGGCCGCACCGCGCTCGAGGAGGCGCTCTCGGAGTTCGACGGCGCGCTGGTCTGCGTGAGCCACGACCGCGCTTTCCTCGACGGGCTGTGCACGCACATCCTGGCCTTCGGCGAGCCGGGGCCCGACGGTGCGCGCCCGCTGCACCTGCACGTCGGCAACTACTCGAGCTGGCGCGAACGCGAGCGGGGCCTGCGCGAGGAGCAGGACGCGGCGCGCCGAGAGGCGGGCGGCCCGCGCCGCGCGGCGGGCGGCGGGCGACCGGCGGCG
>CAZBBB010000089.1:0-13492 GCA_964490005.1 uncultured Phycisphaerales bacterium
GCGGCGGCGGCGGCGGCACGGCGGAGGCCGGCGCGGGCGAGGAGCGGCCCGACACGCGCAGCGCCGCAGAGCGCGCGCTCGACGAGCGGCTCTCGGCCGAGCTGGCCGAGCTGCGCGCCGCCGTGCGCGCCAAGGAGGAGGCCTTCGCCTACAAGGCCGCCGACCTGCCGGCCGACGTCCACGTGCACCTGCTCTCCGACCACTCGCGCTTCATCGAGAGCGCCATCACCGAGGTGCGCGACGCGGGCCTCTACGGCGCGCTGCTCTCGATCGTCGTGCTCTACCTGTTCCTCGGGCGCCTCTCGAGCACGCTGATCATCGCGGTGGCGATCCCGGTGTCGGTCGTCGTGAGCTTCACGCCGCTGCACCTGTCGGGCACGACGCTCAACGTCATGTCGCTGGGCGGACTGGCGCTGGGCATCGGCATGCTCGTCGACAACTCGATCGTCGCCCTGGAGTCGATCGCGCGCTGCCGCGACGAGGGCCAGGGCCTGATCGCCTCGGCGGTCAACGGCACGCGCGAGATCGCGGCGGCGATCGTCGCCAGCACCCTCACGACGGTGGCGGTCTTCGCCCCCATCGTGTTCGTCGAAGGCATCGCCGGGCAGGTCTTCCGCGACCAGGCGCTCACCGTCGTGGTGAGCCTGCTGGCCTCGCTGCTCGTCGCGCTGGCGCTCGTGCCGATGCTGGCCTCGCGCGGCCGGGACGACGCGCAGGCCGAGTTCCGCCCGGGACGCGCGGCCGCCGAGTGGCTGCGCCTGGTCTTCGCCCGCGTGCCGCCGGCCTGGGCGATGCTCACCGCCCCCGCGGGCGGCGCGGCGCGCGCCCTGCTGATCGTCCCGTTCCGGCTCGTCGCCTTCGCGCTGCTGCTCGCGCTCGACCTCGCCGGCCGCGCCGCGCTGCTCGCGCTCGGCGTCGCGGCGGCGCTCGCCGGCGCGGCGCTGTGGGCCGCGCTCGCCGCGTTCCGCGCGCTGCTCTGGTTGCCGGGCCGGCTCTTCGACGCGCTCTGGCGCGGGCTGGCGCGCGCCTACGAGCCCTTCATCGGCGGCGTGGTCGCCTCGCCCGCGACGCGCGGCCTGGTGCTGGCCGTCGCGCTGGCCCTGTTCGGCTGGACGATCTGGGCCGCGGGCCGGCTCGGCAGCGAGCTGCTGCCGGAGGTGCACCAGGGCGAGGTCATCGCGCGCCTCGCGCTGCCCGTCGGCACGCCGCTCGAGACGACCTCGCTCGTCGCGCGCGAGGCCGAGGCCCTGCTGGCCGGCCGCGACGACGTGGCCTGGTACGCGGTCACGGTCGGCGTGCCGCGCGACGAGATCAGCCAGCCCGACGAGGGCGAGCACACCGCGCGCGTCACGGTCGGACTGCGCCCCGCCGAAGACCTGGCCGCCGCCGAGGACGTCCTCATCGCGGCGCTGCGCGAGCGGCTCGCCGAGCGGCCCGAGCTGCGCGACGTGCGCTTCGAGCGCCCCACGCTGTTCACCGCCCGCGCGCCGATCGTCGTCGAGATCCGCGGCGACGACCTGGCGCTGATCGGCGCCACGGCGCGCGACGTCGAGTCGGCGCTGCGCGAGCTGCCCGGCCTGCGCGACGTGCGCAACAGCGTCCAGCCCGGCAGCCCCGAGGTCATGCTGAGCTTCGACCGCGACCTGCTGTCGCGCTACGGCCTCGACACGCGCACCGTCGCGACGGCCGTCGCGAACATGGTGCAGGGCACGGTCCCGACCAAGTTCAGCGACGCCGAGAAGAAGCTCGACGTGCTGGTGCAGGTCGACAAGCAGGGCCTGACCTCGCTCGACGAACTCATGCGCCTGCCCACCGACCCGGGCGGGGCCGCGGGCAGCGGCCCGCTCGCCGCGCTCGCCAGCAGCCAGGTGCGCGAAGGCCCGCGCGAGATCCGGCGCATCTGGGGCCAGCGCGCCGCGGTCGTCTCGGCCAGCCTGTCGGGCTTCGACATCGGCAACGCCAGCGAGGCCATCCGCGCGCGACTCGAGACGATCGAGCCGCGCGGCGACGTCAGCCTCGCGCTCGGCGGCCAGGGCCGCGAGATGGACGGCGCGCTCGGACAGATGGGCCAGGCCCTGCTGCTCGCCGTGTTCCTCGTCTACGTCGTCATGGCGAGCATCTTCGAGTCGCTGCTGCAGCCGCTGATCATCCTGGTGACGGTGCCGCTCGCGCTCGTGGGGTCGGTGGCGGCGCTGTGGCTGCTCGACGTGCCGCTCTCGGTCGTCGTGTTCATCGGCGCGATCATCCTGGCCGGCATCGTGGTCAACAACGCGATCGTGCTGATCGACGCCATCAACCGGCGGCGGCGTCTGGACGGCCTGGAGCTGGGCGCCGCCATCGCCTCGGCCTGCGCGATGCGCCTGCGGCCGATCCTGATGACCACGCTGACGACGGTGCTCGGCCTGCTGCCGCTCACCGGCTGGCTGCCGCTCACGTCGGGGCAGGGCGCCGAACTGCGCGCCCCGATGGCGATCACGGTCGTCACCGGGCTCACGGTCGCCACCGCGCTCACGCTGATCGTGATCCCGACGATCTACGCCCTCGTCGAAGGGGCGCTCGAGCGCCGGCGCGCGCGCGCCGACTGAGGCCGGCGCGCCTTTGGCGCCGGACGGGGCAGCCGGTACAAGGGTCGGACATGTCCGCCACCCCGGCCCTCGCCCGCGCCCATCGCCTGCTCGCGCTGCTCGGTTCGCTCTGCGCGCTGCTGGCAGGCGCGCTCGCGGTGGTGCTGCTGAGGGAGGCGCCGGCGGCTCCGGGCGGCCCGGTCGCGCCCGACGACCCGGCGCGGCGGCAGGCCGTCGCCGACCTGGTGTCGGGCGGCGGCGGCGTCTACGACAGCCATCCCGACGCCGCGATCGGGCATCTGCTGCAGCCCGGCCTGGTCGACCGGCAGGACTACGGGCAGCGCGTCGACAGCAACAGCCGCGGCATGCGCGAGCGCGAGTGGGCCGACCCCAAGCCGGCGGGCCTGCTGCGCGTCGTGCTGCTCGGCGACTCCTTCATCTACGGCATGGGCGTGGCGGCCGAGCAGCGCTGCGGCGTGCTGCTCGAGCGGGAGCTGCAGGCGCGCGCGGCCCTGCGGCTGCCGGTCGAGGTGCTGCACCTCGGCATCGTGAGCTGGGACGTCACGGCGCAGGCCGCGTATCTGCGGCGGCAGCTCTCGCGGCTGCAACCCGACCTCGTGCTGCACCACGTCGTCCCCAACGACCTCGACGACACGGCGGGCGTGCGCGGCTTCGGCGCGCCCGGACGCTTCGCGCCGCGGCACCCCGAGCGCGGCGACACGCTCGTGAGCCTGGCCTGGGGCCGCTGGAACTTCGACCCGACGGCGCGCGGCCTGCTGCCCTGGGGACAGGACGGCGAATCGCGCGCCCGCATCGCGCAGCTCGGCGACGAGCTGCAGGCGCTGTCGCGCGCGCTGGCCGCCGCGGGCTGCGGCTACGAACTCATCGTCAACTGGAACGCCTACCAGGTCGTCGCCGGCCAGAGCTTCGCCCGGCGCGTGCCCGCCGAGCGCGTCCACTGGCTGAGCTGGGCCTTCTACCGCGACCCGGCCTTCCGCATCTCGGAGGGCGACGAGCACTGGAATCCCGACGGCCACCGCCGCCTCGCCGAGTACCTCTACGGCCTGATCCGCGCCCGGGGCCTGCTGCCCGGGCTGCAGCTCGCCGCCTGGCCCGCGGCCGACGCGAGCTACGCCGAACTGCACGGCACCGGCCTCGACGAATCCTCGCGGCTCGGCGGCCTGCCGGCGCAGCTCGAGCGGCAGCAGGTCGGCTCGGTCATCGACCTGCGCGCGATGACGCGCGACAGCGCCGGGCAGGTCTACGGCGGCATCGACAAGGACGGCTTCGTCGGGCCCTGGGCGGCCGTCGTGCTCGCGCGCGGCGCGGGCGACACGCTGGCGCTCGACGGCGCGCACCTCGACCGGCCCGAACTCGACGGCGCGGTGCTGCGCGTCGAAGTCGACGAAGTCGAGGTGGCGCGCCTCGTCGCGCGCGCCGGGCAGCGGGTCGCGCTGCGTGTCGAGCTGCCGGCCGCGCTCGACGGCCGGGCCTGGGTGGCGGTGCGCCTCGTGTCCGACGACTTCGTCTACGAGGGCGCCGACCTGCGGCGGCTGGTTTGTCTGCGGCTCGAGCGCCTCGCGATCGAATAGCACGGCTCCTGGGGCCCGCTCGCCCCCCGGCCGCAGGCCGCGGCCGCGGCCCACAGCCCTCGCCCGGCGCCGCCGCGTTGACCGCCCGCGCTCCCGCCTCTACCATCGTTGCCCTTGCGTGGGTGACTAGCTCAGTTGGTAGAGCGCCTGGTTCGCAATCAGGAGGTCAGGGGTTCGACTCCCCTGTCATCCACCACGCGCGCGTCGCCGGCCGCAGAGGCTCCGCCGCCCCCGGCTTCGCGCCGCGCCGCGCTCAGGGGCCCCCGATGCGCTGGTCCCAGCGCACGACGAGCGACCGGTCGCGGCGATGCCCGCCGAAGGTGGCGAGCGCCTGGTCGGCCTGCGTCGAGACGAGTTCGATCGCGATCCGCGTGCTCGGCGAGATCCAGGCCGAGAGGCCCGTGGCCAGCAGGTCGGTCTCCTGGCTCGAGACGCCGAAGCTCGTCAGCCCGAAGAGGAACAGGTCGCGGTCGATGTCGGCGTTCGCGATGCGCACGGTCCACTCGATCGGCAACTCGCCTCCCGGCGCGGGCGCCCACGCGCCGCGCTCCCAGACGGGCGGTTCGCCGCGCAGGTTGACGGCCAGGAACAGCTGGAACGCGCCCAGTTCGTCGATGTCGGCCTGCCCGCCCGCGCCGTCCGGAATGCCGTCGACGGTGCCGGTCACCGACTCGAATCCCGCGCGGAAGCCCGCGCCGCGCCAACCCAGTTCGACGTGGAAGACATCGCCTCCGTCGCCCTCGAGGTCGGACAGATCGAAGATGCGCTGACCGATCGGCGTGGCCACCAGCACCGGCTGGTCGTAGTCGAAGAAGCGCCGCCAACCCAGGCCCGCGTGCGGCCCGACGAAGCGACCGGCGCGATCGGGATCGGGCAGCCACGCGCCGCGCAGCGCCAGGCTCGGATCGCGCACGGCCTCGCCTTCGAGGTCGAAGCCCTGCCCCATGCCCGCGGAGATCTCGTACCAGAATCCCGCGCCGATCCAGTCGTCGTACGCGACGGCCGTCTCGTACAGACCGTCGAGGGTGCTCGGAAAGGAGGGACCGACGTACGGCAGCAGTTCGGCGGGCGTGGCGGCCTCGCTGCCCAGCGCCAGGCGCAAGCGCCCGAGGCGCAGCCGTCCGGTCGCGCCCTGCGGCGCCGACCACCAGGCCTCCCGCAGGAGCGGGTCGTGGGCGTCGTCGCCGAAACCCGCGTCGAGGTACAGCTCCTGGCCCTCGGGCGAGCGTCCGCGCACGCGCCAGCTCACCGCGCGCGTGTCGAGCGCGTCCTCGCGCCGATTGTCCTCGTCGTAGTCGATCGCATCGACGGTGAGCAGGCCCGCCGAGTCCCAGACCCAGGTGTCCGCCGGCGCGCCGGCCGGCGCGGTGCCTTGCGGCAGGATGTCGATCTCGTCGTCCTGCGCCGACGCGGTCGAGGGCAGCAGGAGCAACAGAAACGCGGAAAGCGACGCACGCATGTTCGGACTCCGCGAGGAAGCCGGACAAGGAAGCGGCCGCGATTGTAATGCTCCCGCCGATCGCTCGGGTGCGGCGCCCGTCGAGCGACGTCCCGCCCCGCCGGCAGCGGCGGAATTCCCGTCCCGGTACGCTTCCCGACCGAAGGGCGCACGCAGCTGGGCGAACTCGGCCCTCCGTGCTAGAACGGACCGCTGGGATCTTGGACCCGCGGAGACCGCCATGACCCTCGCGCGCCGCCTGCCGCTCACGCTCGCCGCCCTGCTGGCGTTGCTCGCCGTCGGCGCGCCGGTCGGCGCGCAGTTCAGCCAGTTCTCGTGGACGCTCGTCGGCGACTCGGCCGGGACCGGCTGGCTCACGGCGGACGCGATGCACGTCACGGGGCCCGACGGCGGCCACTGCAGCGGGACGCCGCCCGGCAAGACCTGGTGGCAGACGACCTCCCCCTCGAACGCGACGATCCACGTCCACGTCGTGTTCGACAACCAGGACACCGAGATCCCGTGGTGGCACGTCGAGCACCCGATCTTCGTGCGCAACGGCGTCTCGCAGACCATCGGCGAGTCCTCGTCCTTCGACTTCGAGGGCGACTTCACGTTCGAGGTCTCGGCAGGCGACACGTTCGGCTTCGGCATCCATTCGCTGGACTGCATCTACGGCCCGGGCGTGATCGACCTGACCGAGTTCCAGTACGTGCCCGACGGCTGGCCGCAGCTGGCCTTCGCCCTGCCCGGCAGCGGCGGGCTGCCGGCCATCACCGGACTAGGTACGCTCGCCGCCGGCAACCTGTTCAAGATCCAGCTCGACGGCGCCCAACCCGGCGCACCCTGCTGGCTCGTGCTCGGCTTCTCGGCGCTCATGCTGCCCTTCAAGGGCGGCACGCTCGCGCCCGCCCCCACGCCGAGCGGCGCGATCTTGCCCTTCACCGTCGGCGGCGCGGGGCGCGTCGTGATCGTCGCGAACTGGCCCGCCGGCATCCCCGCCGGCATGACTTTCTGGACGCAGTTCTGGATCCTCGACGCCGGCGGCCCCGCGGGGTTCGCCGCCACCAACGCGATGCTCGAGGCGACGCAGTAGCCGGACGCGCGGCCTCAGGGCACGAAGTTGGCCAGGGGGTTGTCCGGCACGGCGGGTTCGGCGTCCGCGGCGCCGGCCCCGATCGTCACGCGCGTCCGATCGCCGTGCCCGAGCACCAGCGGCCCGACGAGATTGCCCTCGGGAACGGCGAGCGGCCGCAGCCGACTGCCCACGAGCGTGTTGCCGACGACGAGATTCCTGCGTCCGAGCAGCTCGATGCCCGTGAGGTTGCCCGCCGCGTGGCAGTCGCGCACCTGCGCCCCGTCGCCGGCCACGAGCACGCCGGCGCCGGCGTTGCCGGCGCACAGGACCTCGCGCGCGCAGCCTCCTGCGCCGAGCGTCAGGCCGTGGCCGCCGTTGTCCAGCGCGCGGCCCCCCTCCACGAGCGCGCGCGCGCCGGCGTACAGGCCGTCGCCGCCGTTGCCGACCCACAACCCGTCCTGCACGCCGAGTCCTTCGCCCTCGGCGTAGAGGCCGGCCTGCGCGTTCTGCACGGCCGTGCAGCGGCGCACGCTGCCGAAGGCGCCGAGCACGAAGCCGTGCCCGAGATTGGAGCGCGCCTCGCTGTCCTCGACGACCGCGAAGGCGCCCGCCACGATGCCGGGACCGGCGTTCTCGACGGCCCGGCAGCCCTGCACGCGCGCCGCGGCGCCCACGCTCAGGCCCGCGTGGGACGCGCGCGGCGTGCCGTTCCCGATCGCGACGATGTTCGTGACCCGCGCGGCGTTCGTCGCCAGCAGGCCGAGGCCGCCGGCGCCCCACCCGCGCAGCACGCCGTCGCGGATCTCGACGCCGCTCAGCGACGCGACGCCCTCGGGCGGCGCCGCGACGATGCCGAAGCCGGTGCCCTCGGCGCCGCGCAGCACGTGGCCGCCGAGATCGAGGCGCACGCCGTCGGCGCGGATCGAGATGCCGAAGTGGGCGCCGGCCGGGGGAAGCGCGCGCTGCGCGAGGTCCGCCGCGACCAGGTAGTCGCCCGGCGCGTCGATCACGAAGGGCAGCCGCTCGATGAGCACGGCGCGCGTCGGCGGCGCGTCGGCGATCCGCTGCGGCGCCGTGGTCTGCGCGGCGGAGGACGGAAGGAAGAGCGCGCACAGCGCCGCGAGCGCGCCGCCGCGCAGCCCGCGCGTGAAGTTGACGGACATGATCGTGCTCCCTATGCGCGCGCCGTCGGGCCGCAAGTGCGGCCGGACGGCGAGCCGTGTTGGGGATGGGACGGTCGCGACGGCTAGAATCGCAGGTCTCGCGCCGTTCCGCCCGTCCCGCTCCGGAGATTCCCGATGAGTGCTCCCGGCCCGTTGCGACGGGCGCTCGTCACGGCGGCCTTCGGCGGGCTGCTGGCGGCCTCCTGGTGGCTCGACGGGCGCACGATCTCGGGCGTGGCCGCCGCGCACCCCGACGCTCTGGCGCGCTTCGGATTCCGACTCGTCGAGTCGGCCGAGCAGGCCGGCCTGCGCTTCACGCACCGGCAGGCGCGCTTCGACCCCCAGCTCGCGAACGTCGAGCCGCACCTGGCGGCGCTCGGCGCCTCGGTGAGCGTGGCCGACGCCGACGGCGACGGCCGCCCCGACCTGTACGTCACGAGCAGCGCCGCGGGCAGCGCCAACGCGCTGTTCCTCAATCTCGGCGACGGCCGCTTTCAGGACGTCGCGGCGCGCGCCGGCCTGGCCGAGCTCAACGCCCCCGGCGAGGGCGCCTGCATGGGTTCGCTGTGGGGCGACATCGACAACGACGGCGACGAGGACCTGCTGGTCTACCGCTACGGACAGCTCGCGCTGTTCCGCAACGAGGGCGGGCTGCGCTTCACCGACGTGAGCGCGGCCTCCGGCATCCGCCGCTGGATGAACGTGCACGCGGCGACCTTCTTCGACTACGACCGCGACGGCCTGCTCGACCTGTACGTCGGCGGCTACTACCCCGAGACCTTCGACCTGTTCGCCGTCGCGACCACGAAGATCATGCACGAGAGCTTCGAGTTCGCGCGCAACGGCGGGCACAACGTGCTGTTCCGCAACCGCGGCGACGGCAGCTTCGAGGACGTCACCGCCGCGACGGGCTGCGACAGCACGCGCTGGACCATGGCCGTCGCGGCCGCCGACATCGACCTCGACGGCTGGCAGGACCTGTACCTCGCCAACGACTACGGCCCCGAGGAGCTGTTCCTCAACCGGGGCGGCGCGCGCTTCGAACTCGCGAACGTGGGCCTCGGCGAGGACAGCAAGAGCGGCATGTCGGTCACGCTCGGCGACGTGCGCAACAACGGCCGCCTCGACGTCTTCGTCACGAACATCTCGCGCGCGGGCTTCCTGTTCCAGGGCAACAACCTGCGCCTGAACCTGCTGCCCGAGGCCGGGCGCTTCGAGAACGTGGCGCGCGACGTCGTGGCCGACTGCGGCTGGGCCTGGGGCGCGCAGTTCGGCGACTTCGACAACGACGGCGACGCCGACCTGTTCGTGGCCAACGGCTTCATCTCGGCCGACCGCGAGCGCGACTACTGGTACGACATGAGCAAGGTCGCGGGCGGCGCCGGCGACCTGTTCCTCGACGCGAAGAACTGGTCGCCGATCGGCACCGCCAGCCTCTCGGGGTACGAACCTTCGCGCGTGCTGCAGAACCAGGGCCGGGGCCGCTTCATCGACGTCGCCGCGGCCGTCGGCGCGACCGACCTGTACGACGGACGCGCCGTCGCGCTGGCCGATCTCGACGGGCGCGGCGCGCTCGACGTGCTCGTCGCCAACCAGGGCGGCCCGCTGCTGCTGTACCGCAGCGAGGTCGATCCCGCGCGCTCCTGGATCGCCTTCCGCCTGACCGGCACGGTCAGCAACCGCAGCGCGATCGGCGCGCAGCTCACGCTGCACTGGGACGGGCAGCGGCAGAGCCAGGTCGTCGCCAGCGCCAGCGGCTTCTCGGCGCAGAACGACCGCACGCTGCATTTCGGCCTGGGCGCGGCGCAGTCCGTCGAGCGGGCCGTGATCCGCTGGCCCTCGGGGCGCGAGCAGGTCCTGCCGGCCCCCGAGCCGCGGCGCGTGCACGCGGTCGAGGAGCCGCGATGAGCGGCGCGCTGCCCGGGCCGGCGGCGGCCGCGCCGGCGCGCGCGCGCCGCTCCTGGATCCCGGAGATCCCGCCCCGCTACCTCTCGTCGGGCCTGCTGACCTTCATCCTGGTCTTCGGGCAGGCCTTCTTCGACATCATCGGCGGCTACGAACGGCTGGCGCTCGCGCTCGGCACGGCGCTGCTCACCGAGGTCGTGCTCTCGGCGTGGCTGCGCGGCAGCTGGCCGGTGCTGCTCTCGGCCTACATCAGCGGCAACAGCGTCGCCATCCTGACCAAGCCGGCGGCCGACCTGCTGTGGCCCTTCTGGATCGGCTCCCTGCTCGCGATCTCGAGCAAGTACGTGCTCACGTATCGCGGGCGGCACCTGTGGAACCCGACCAACTTCTCGGTCTCGGCGCTGCTGCTGCTCGCGCCCAACTCGATGTCGCTGCTCAGCCATCAGTGGAGCAACGCGCTGTGGGCCGTCGCGATCGTGTTCGCGGTGGGCCTGCTCGTCGTGTGGCGCGCGCGCCTGCTGCACATCAGCGTGACCTACTGCGTGGCCTTCGCGGCGCTGGCCTGGGTGCGCTCGCTGATCAACGGCGACCCGCTGCGCGCCGAGCTCGCGCCGCTCACGGGCCCGATGTACATGCTGCTGATCTTCTTCATGCTCACCGATCCGCGCACGACGGTCGGCACGACGCGCGGGCGGATCCTGGTCACGGTGCTGGTGGCGCTCGTCGAGTGCCTCATCCGCCTGCTGCCGGTGACGAGCTGGAGGGGCGCCGACGCGCTGCTCACGGCGCCGCCGATCTTCGCGCTCGCGATCGTGGGCCCGATCGCGATGTGGTTCGACCTGCGGCGCCGGCCGCCGACCGGCCCGCGCGGCCAGCGCCCCGCCGCGCCCGCGCCCGCCGCGACCCGCTGAGCGCCCTCAGCCGGCCGGCAGCCCGGCCCGCAGCGCGCGAAAGGCCGAGCCCAGCAGCGCCTGCGTCCAGAGCAGCGGCGTGGCGTCGTTGGGCTGCCGCCGGCCGGCGTCCTCCGGATCGGGCTGCCAGTACGACTCGGGACACAGGCCCTCGCCGAACGGACTCTGCGCGCCGGTGATCTGCCCCAGGGCGCGGTTGAAGTGGTGCTCCTGCGCCGCGCGCGCCGCCGGGTCGCCGCTCGCCAACCAGCGCTGACCGTGGATCACCGACAGCACCGGATCGAACAGGCACCACTGCGCCTCGGTGCCCGGCACCAGGAAGGCGTCGCGCTGCGCCGTCTCGCGGAACCCGCTCGTGCGCGTCTCCTCGTCGAACAGGCGCTTGTAGCCGGCCATCCAGTAGCTGTCGCCGACGTAGCGGCGCACGCCCCAGGGGCCGAGCAGTTCCGAGCCGACGCGCTGCACGATGGCCTGCGTCTGCTCGGCACCGACCACGCGCAGGGGCCAGCAGAGGAACAGCGTCGCGGCATCCGCGCGCCGGTCCGCGCGCGGGTCGGCGTGGCCGACCGACTCGCCGGGCAGCGCCGCGGCCAGGGCGGCGCGACCGGCCTCGATGAGCCGTGCGCACAGCGCGGTCAGGCCGCCGTCGTCGAGTTCGGGCCGCGCCCGAGCCAGGCCGCGCAGCGCGACGAGCCCGGCGGTCACCGTGCCGATGCTCGAACTCGAGCGCTGCCGGCGCTCCTCCCAGTGCCCGCTGTCGGCCTCCTCCCAGAAGCGGCGCGCCGCGAAGTAGCGCGGGAAGCGCCGCAGCACCGCCGCGAGGCCCGCGTCGAGCGGGTGCAGTCCGGCGAGCGCCGCCCGCGACAGGAACCACAGCCCGTAGCCCAGCGCGTCGTTCTGGATGTGCGGCCACCACGCGTCGATCTCCGCCAGGCGCTGGCCGTCGAGGCGCACGTGCGGACGCTGCATCGAATCGTCGGGGTCGGCGCGCCCCTCGATGTGCGCGTCGAAGCGCGGGCCCTGCAGCAGGAACCAGCCGGCCAGCGCGCGCGCCGCGCGACCCGCGGCGGCGAGGTCGCCGGCCTCCCAGGCGACCGCCGCCACGTGCACGCTGTCGCGCACCCAGCAGGCGCGGTAGTTGAGCTGCTCGGAGCCCGCCACCGGCCGCGCGACGGCGGCGTACAGGCCGGTGGGCAGGGCGGGCAACTCGAACACGCCGAAGGCGGTGAGCTGGCGCTCGATCGCGGCCAGCGAATCGCCGTCGTGGCGCGCGCGCAGCAGCGGCGCCACCTTGGCGCTGTGCACCAGCACGCCGTGGCGTTCGACGGGCTCGCGGACGTCCGACACGCGCCTCAGCCGCCGATCAGCGGAAGGATCGTGCTCTCGATCGCGTGCGCGTGGCGCGCGGCCGCCTCGACGAGCCGGCCGTCCTCGGCGCGCAGCGTGCGCACGTGCTCGGCATCCTTCAACGACGCGAGATTGATGAGCACGTTGACGCGCGCGGCCTGCGCCGCCGCGTGCAGTGCCTGCGCGCCGACGAGCACGTCGCTGGCGAGGTTGCGGTTGCAGTGCGTGGACAGCGACTGCAGCGTCGCCAGCCCCTCGACGGCCAGCCGCTGCATCTCGCGCGGCGGGACCGCCGCCGCGCGCAGCGCCGTCTCGATCGCGGCGGCGCGCGAGCGCGCGGCCTGCTCGTCGCCCTTGGGCAGCGCGTACGCCTGAGCGACCTGCGCGTAGACGGCGGCGTCCTCGTCGACGAGCGCGAGCAGCCGCACGCGCAGCGCATCGAGCCGCGCGATCTCGTCGGCGATCGACGCGGCGTGCGCGGCCAGGTCCTTGCGGCCCTCGCTGTAGCGGCCGGCCATGGCGCCGACGGCGGCGCCGAGCGCCCCGAGCGCCGCCGCCACGGCGCCGCCCCCCGGCACCGGGGACTTCTGCGCCAGGGCCGCGCACAGGTCATGGAGGCTGCTCTGGGCGTGCATCGGGGCGGGCGAGCCTAGCAGCGCGTCATCGCCCCCAGTAGAGCCAAGTTGGCTCCATTGCCAGCCATAACGGCAGCCTGCGTTGTGAACAACGCGTGGGCGGATGTGGAAACGGCTGTCCAAGGGACGGTCAAAGCCCGCGCCACGGCCTTCGGCACGATTGGCACGGACCTTGCGCTTCCACTCCCGCCGGGCACCGCCGGTGGGCCGATCCGGACCCAGCGGGGCACCCGCGGGAGATCCGCCATGAACGCCGACACCTACACGCTCCGCGCCCGCGAGGCCCTCGCGGCGGCGTTCCACCGGGCCACGACCGAACGCCATCCCGAGGTGACTCCCACCCATCTCGTGCAGGCGCTGCTCGAACCGACCGACGGCTTCGTCGCAGCCGTGCTGCAGCACGTCGGCGCCGACCGGGCCGCGCTGCAGGCCGACCTGACGGGCCTGCTCAAGTCGACGCCGCGCGTGAGCGGCGCCCAGCCCGCGATCTCGCAGTCGCTCGCCAGCGTGCTCGACGAGGCCGCGCGGCTGGCGCGCAAGCGCGGCGACTCGCACGTCTCCGTCGACGTGCTGCTGCTCGCCGTGCTCGGCGTCGGCGACGCGCCGCTCGTGGCGGCGCTGGGGCACCGCGGCCTGACGCGCGCGGCCGTGAAGGCCGCCCTCGGCAGCGTGCGCAAGGACGCGCCGGTGGCGGGCGAGAACCCCGAGGCCTCCTTCGAGGCGCTCGAGCGCTGGACGCGCGACCTCACCAAGCTCGCGCGCGAGGGCCGCATCGACGTGGTCATCGGCCGCAACGAGGAGGTGCGCCGCGTGGTCCAGGTGCTCTCGCGCCGCACCAAGAACAACCCGGTGCTCATCG
>CAZBBB010000090.1:0-13303 GCA_964490005.1 uncultured Phycisphaerales bacterium
GCCCCGCTGCCGCTGGCCGGCCGCACTCGAGCAGCTGACGGGGGCGCTCGTCGCCGGGTGCGCGGCGCTCGCGCTGGGGCTGTCGGGCAGCAAGCTGCTCGCGCAACTCGCCGGCGTCGCGGCCGCGGCCTGCGCCGGCCTGCTCGCGGCGTCGTCGGACGCGTCCCACGCCCGCGCGGCGCGAGGCGCGGCGGCGCCCCTCGCCCTCTCGCTGGGGCTGCTGCTCGGAGCCGGCGGCCTGCTGGCCTCGTTGCCGTGGGAGGCGGGGGCGTTGCTGCTGTCGGCGGCGCCGCTCGGGCGCGTCGCGGCCGCGGCGAGCGGTCGCCGCGCCTTGTCCGTGGCCGTCGCGCTGGGCTGCGGCGTCGCGGCCGTGCTCCTGGCGCACGGCGCCTCACCCTCCTGGGACGAGTTCTGAGCGGGCCGCGGGGTGCGCCCCCGCGACGGCGCGCGCGCTCAGAGCGCGGCGGGGCTCTCGCCCACCTCGAGGATCGCGCAGACCTCGAGCGGTTGCAGGCCGAGCTGCCGGGCGCGCGCGAGCAGCGCCTCGTCGCCGGCGCCCGGGTTGACGATGAACTCCTCGTGCGGCACCGCGGCGATGTCGGGCAGCACGGACAGGCCGAGTCCGGGCGGCAGGTAGAGCGCGATGCGCGTGAGCGGCGCGGGCAGGTCGCGCACCGAGGCGTGCGCCGGCAGGCCCTCGATCTCGCGCAGGGTCGGATGCACGGGGTAGACCGTCCAGCCGCGCCGCTGATAGGCGCGCACGGCCTTGTTGCCGAACTTGCGGCGGTCGGCCGAGGCGCCGATCACGGCGATGGAGGGTCGAGTCTCGGACATGGGCGGGGCGCTCCGCGGCGGGACGCGCGAGGATAGCGCCCGCTCGCCGCGAGGACGAGCCGGAGCGCGCGCCCCGCCGGCGCTTCGCCCGCGCGCGGTGCTGTGCGAGCATGGGCCGCCGTGAGCGCTCCCGACGGCCGCCGTCCGCGCTGGTGGCTGTCCGCCGTCGTCGGCACGCTGCTGCTCTTCGTCGGCCTGGCGCTGCACCAGGCCCGCTCCACGAGCGAGACCTACGACGAGCCGATGTACATCCTGTCGGGGTACAGCTACCTCGTCACGGGCGACTTCTCCTTCAATCGCGAGCACCCGCCGCTCGCCAAGCTGCTGCTCGCGCTGCCGCTGCTGGGCCTCGACCTCGTGCTGCCCGAGTCGTACCAGGTGCTGCCCGGCATCGAGTACTCGTTCTACGCGCACCAGCCGCGCGCCGACGTGCGGCAGATCCTGTGGCGCGCTCGGCTGCCGGGCATCGCGCTCGGGGTCGTGCTCGGTCTGTACGTGCTGGCCTGGGCGCGCCGGCTGTTCGGCGACGGCGCCGGACTCGCCGCGCTGCTGCTGTGCCTGCTCAACCCCGTCGTGCTCGCGCTATCGACCGTCGCCGGCAACGATTTCGCGCTGGGCGTGTTCTGCACGGCGACGCTCTACCACGCCTCACGCTGGCTGGGCGAAGGCAGCCGCCGGCACCTGCTCTTCATGGCGCTCATGCTGGGCTGCGCGCTCGGCACCAAGCTCACGGCGCTGCTGCTGCTGCCGGCGCTCGGGTTGATCGTGCTGGGCTGCGCGCTCGCGCGCCGGCGCGTCGCGCCGATCGGCGAGGCGCTGGTCGCACTGTTCGCCGCGGTCGGCGTGCTGTGGCTGATCTACGGCGGCGAGGCGCGCTCGCTGTCCGACGCGCGCGGGCACGTGCGCTTCGTGCCCAAGGGCGCCGAGGCGGCGGCCTTCCACGAGCCGGCGATCGAGCGGGCGCTCGAGGCGCTGTTCGGCGCCGAGCGTCCCGTCCCGCTGCTCTCGTACCTGCGCGGCATCGATCACCAGCTCGAGCACGCCGCCGCCGGCCACCAGAACTACTGGCGCGGGCAGCTCTCGGAGAGCGGCGCGCCGGAGTTCTTCGTGGTGAGCGCGCTGTTCAAGAACCCCGAAGGGCTCGTGCTGCTCGCGCTGCTCGCGCTGTGCGTCTGGCGCCGCACCTGGCGCGGAACGGCGCAGGAGGCCCTGCTGCTGGCGTTCCCCGCGCTGCTGATCTTCGTGCTCAGCCGCGGCAACGCGCAGCTCGGCTTCAAGTACGCGCTGCCCGTCGTGCCGCTGCTGTGCGTGGGTGCGGCGCGCGTCTTCGCGCCCGAGCTGCGCGCGCGGCGCGGCGCCGGACCGGCGCTGGTGCTGGGCGCCGGCGGCACCGCGTTGGCCTTGGGCCTGGGCGGCGGCGTGCCCTGGGACGCCGATCGCGTGCTCGTGCTGCTCCTTCCCTGGCTGGTCGCCGCGCTCGTCTGGCGGTGCAGCCTGCTCCACGCGGGGCTGTCGCTGGTCGCCTGCGCCGCGGTCTTCGTGCTCGTGCACCAGCCGCACAACCTGATGTACTTCAACCACTGGGTGGGCGGGCCCGAGCTGGGTTGGCGCTGGTCGATCATCGGCGACGACTGGGGGCAGGACACGGCCGCGCTCGGGCGCTGGATGGCCGAGCACGAGGTGCCGTCGATCACCTACGACTACTACGGCGAGGGCGACCCCGAGGCCTGGGGCGTGCGCGGCGCGCCGCTCCACGGCAGCGCGACGGTGGGCGAACTGCCCGTCGGCCTGATCGCGGTGCCGCTCGCCTTCCAGTTGCGGCAACCCGAACGCTACGCCTTCCTGCAGGGCAAGGAGCCGATCGCGCTCGTCGGCCGCACGATCCGCATCTACGAGATCACCGAAGCCGATCGGCTCGCCGCGCGCCGTCCCTGAACGCGCCTCGCACCGACCGTCGCGCGCTCAGGGTCGCGCGCAGGCCGCCCGCCAGGCCGCGTCGCGGCGCAGCAGCGCGTCGAGCACGATCGGCGCCACGGCGGCCGGCCGCCGGGCGAGCGGATCCTGCTCGAGGAGGTAGACCTCGGCGCGCAGGCCGTCGGCGTCGCTGACGAGCTTGTGCGTCGCGATGCGCAGCGCGTGCCCGACGAAGGGCGGCCCGCCGTCGGCCGGGAGGTGGCGCCCCTCGGCGTGGCTCTCGCGCACCGGCGCGTGCTGGTAGCGCACGGCGTTGTTGAGGCTCTTGCCCGCGGGCGCCGTCCAGCTCAGGCGCAGGCCCAGCTCGACGATCGTGGGCGCCAGGTCGACCGAGGCCGCCAGTCGCTCGAGCAGCTGCCCGCGCATGAAGCGCGCCGGCAGGCGCAGGATCGTCGGCACCGCGATCGAGGCCTCCGAGAGGTCGGCGCCGGCGACGAAGCGCGGCGGGGCGTCCTCGTCGAGGCGCAGGCCGGCGGTGCCCGCGACGACGAGCATCAGCGTTTCGAGGCGGGCCCGCTCGGCGAGCGCCTGCAGGAAGCGTCCGAGCGCCGCGTCGAGCCCGGCCAGCGCCTCGTCGTAGCGCGCGGCGAGCGCGGCCCGCGAGGGTGCGTCGATCGCCGCGGCGAGTTCGGCCTCGCTCCACGGCGCGCGCAGGTCGCCGAGGTCGACCCACAGCAGGGCGCGGCGCGCGAGCGGGCCGTCGAGCAGCTCCAGGGCCCGGGCGAAGGCGGCGTCGGCGTCGGCGCCGCGCGCGTCGACGCGTTCGGCGAAGCCCTGGTCGAAACCGACGCCGGCGTGGGCCGGGTGCGCGAAGACCGCGCCGGTCGCGACGCCCGCCTGCTGCGCGAGTTCGGCGATCGTGACGGCCGCGGCCGGCAGCACGTCCTGCCGGCCGCGCACGCCGCTCTGCGCGGGGCAGGCGCCGGTGAGCAGCGCCGCCGTCGCCGCGCGGCTGTCGTTGCTCGAACTCCAGGCCTGCGCGAAGGAGATGCCCGTCTCGGCCAGGCGATCGAACTGCGGCGTGCGCGCGGCGCCGGTCCCGGGCGGCGCCAGGTGCCCGACGCGGTCGGCGCGCAGCCCCGCGACGGTGATCAGGATCACGCTCGCCTCGAGCTGCCGCGGCACGACCGGCAGGGCCGAGCGCGAGGGCAGCAGCAGCGGCTGCAGCAGCGCGCCGACCGGCAGCGTGAGCGCGAGCATCCCGAGCAGCAGGCTCGCGCGGCGCTCGGATCGCGCGGCGCCCATCTCAGTTGCCGAAGTAGCCCATCTGGTGCAGCAGCGCGAGCGTCTCGGCGTCGAGCCCGCCGCCGCCGCCCGCCGCCGCCGGCAGGCGCTCGGCGTTCAGCATCGCGGCGTAGAGCTTGAGCAGCTGCTCGAGGGTCTGCGGCTCGCGCGCCGACAGGTCGGCTGCGGCGGGCGCGCGACCGTCGGTGGCGTGCAGCGCGCGCGACCGGCGGTCGACGAGGTCGAGCAGCAGCGAGCGGCCGTCGCGCAGGCTGCGCTTGCGGTCGCGCGACGCGGCGACCTGCTCGGGCGAGGCCTCCTTGCCGGAGCGGTCGTCGCCGATGCGTTCGGCGAGCACCGGCCGCGGCGCGAGCGTGCGTCCCTCGACGAGCGGCGCCAGGCTGCGCCCCGTCGGCGCGAGCGCCGCCGCGGAGAGGCCGGCCAGTTCGAGCAGCGTCGGCGCCACGTCGATCTGGCTCACGAGCGCGTCCACGCGCCGCCCGGCCTGCGCGCCGCCGGGCAGGCGCAGCAGCAGCGGGATGTGCGTGTTCTCGTCCCACAGGTGCGGGTCGTGGGAGAACCAGTCGTCGCCGTGCTCGTCGAGCACCTCGCCGTGGTCGGCGACGACGAGCACGATCGTGTCCTGCAGCCGGCCGGCGGCGGCCAGCGCGTCGAACAGCCGCCCGAGGCGGTCGTCGAGGAAGGCCAGCCCGCCGTCGTAACGGTCGACGATCATGCGGCGCTGCTCGTCGGTCAGCCCCATCTCGCGGCGGTCGGCCGGCGAGAGCTGGTACCAGCGTTCGGTCGCGCCGACCTGCGGGTCCTTGATCTCGCCGAAGCGCGCCCACCACTCGGGCCCCTGGTGCGCGAAGGGCCGATGCGCGTCGTAGAAGTGCAGCCACGCGAACCAGGGTTGCGGCGCGGGCGCGCACAGCTCGGGCAGCGCGGCGTCGAGCAGCTCGTCGGCGCCCGCGAGCAGGATCTGCTCGCCCTCTTCGCGGTGCGGCGGGGCGGTCGTCTGGTGGAAGCCGCGGTCGAGGCCGAGCAGCAGCAGCGACTTCATCGGCGTGAAGGCCAGCGTGCGGTAGCCGGCCGCGGCGAAGGACTGCGCCAGGGTAGGGACCTCGGCCAGGCGCTTGTTCCAGTGCATCAGGCCGTGCTCGGCGGGCAGGCGCCCGGTCATCAGGCTGGCGTGCGTGGGGGGCGTGAAACTGCTGTTGGCGTAGGCCCGTTCGAAGAGCACCGCCTGCGCGGCGAAGGCGTCGAGCCGCGGCGTGATCTCCCGCGCCGTCTGCCCGTAGCAACCCAGCCGGTCGGCGCGCACGGTGTCGATGGTCACGAGCAGCACGTTCGGCGGGCGCGGCGGCTCGCCGCAGGCCGCGAGAGCCAGCGCGAGCGCCGCGGCGAGCCGGGGCGCGCGCCTCACGGGGCGCCCTTGGTGAAGAGGCGCCCGGTCAGGCCCAGCCAGCGCAGGCGCAGGATCGTGAAGTAGCTGCGCAGCAGCGTGCGGAAGGTGAGCGTCGAGGTGCCGGCCTCGCGCTCCTTGAAGCGGATGGGCACCTCCGCGATCTTCAGGCCGCGCAGGCGCGCCTTGTAGAGCAGTTCGTGCACGATCGCGGGCCCCGGGGAGAAGGCCGCGCCGACGTCGATGGCGCGCAGCGCCGAGGCGCGGAAGCCGCGGAAACCGCTGTTGCAGTCGCGCACCGGTACTCCCAGCACGAGGCGCACGTAGAGGTTGCTGGCGCGCGTGAGCCAGCGGCGCCAGGCGGGGCGGCCGATGTCGGCGCCGCCCGGCACCTGCCGGCTGCCGAGCACGACGTCGGCCTGCCGCAGCGCGGCGATCATCGCCGGCAGGTGTTCGGGGTGATGGCTCCAGTCGGCGTCCATCTCGAAGGCCAGCTCGGCGCCCATCTGCAGGGCCTGGACGTAGGCGGCGCGGCCGGCGCGCCCGCGCCCGCGATCGGTCGTGCGGTGCAGCAGGTGCGCGCGCGGCTGCCGGCGCGCGAGTTCGGCCACGGCCTTCCAGGTGCCGTCGGGGGAGTCGTCGTCGGCGACCAGCACCTCGATCGCGCGGTCCTGCGCCAGGATCGCCTCGCACAGGCCGACGATGTTCTCGATCTCGTTGTAGGTCGGCACCGTGACGACGATCTTCACGGCGCGCGGGCCTCGAGCTGCCGCTGCACGGCCGCGTGCACGGTCTCGACCGAGAGCGTCTCCATGCACGAGGGGCTCACGTCGCAGTCGGAGCGGTAGCAGCACAGGCAGGGGACGGCGCCCGCGAGGCGTTCGCCGCGGTCGGCGAGGTCGATCTCCGCCAGCGAGGTCGGGCCGAAGAGCGCCACGACGCGCCGGCCCGTCGCGACGGCCACGTGCAGGGCCAGGGTGTCGCCCGTGACGACGACGTCGCAGCGCTCGACGATGCCGGCGAAGGCCCGCAGGGTGTTGTCGCAGCCGGTGTCGACGACGGCCTTGCCGCCCAGGTGCACGAGCCGCGCGTTGCGCTCGCGCTCCTCGGGGCCGCCGAGCAACCAGACCTGGCAGCCCTCGGCCGCGAGGCGACGCGTGAGTTCGTCCCAGCCGCTCTCGGTCCAGCGCTTCCAGCGCCAGCGACCGCCGGCGCCGGTGTTGAGCCCGACGATGTGCTGCCCGGCGGCGCGCGGATGCCTGGCGGAGAGGGCCTGACCGCGCGCACGGTCGGCGGCCGACAACTCGAGGAGCGGCCGTTCGCGCCGCCAGTCGAGGCCCAGCGCCGCGGCGATGTGCTCCTGATAGAGGCGCGTGTTGTCGCGCTTGAGCGCGTCCGAGAGGCCCATCTCGTACCAGGTGCGCGCGCCCGGCGAGAGCGGCACGACGACGCCGCGCGCGTCGAGATCGAAGCCGAGGCGCGCGCCGCCCTCGGCGAGGCGGGCGAGATGCGCGAGCGCGACGGCGTCGGCCGCGGCGTCGGGACAGAGCACGACGTCGAAGCGCTCGGCGCAGAGTTCGAGAGGCACCGTGCCGGCGCTCGTGAGCACGCGGTCGACGAGCCGGTTGCCCCCGAAGAGCGGCACGGCGCCCGGCGAGGTGAGCCACGTGACGTGCGCGCCGGGCCAGCGCCGGTGGATCGCCGGCAGCAGCGAAGTCGTGCGCAGGACGTCGCCGACCGCCGCGAGCTTCACGATCAGCAGGCGCACCTTGATCGGGTCGTAGTCGCTCGTGCACGTGGCGCAGGTCACGCCCGACGCCTTGTGGGGCGCGCAGGGGCGGTCGGGCCGGAAGTGACGGCAGTCGGTCTTGAGCGAGCTCATCGATCGGTCAGGTGGGCAGGGCCGAATGGCGCCCAACGGTACGGGCAAATGCGACCAGACTCCACGCCCAGAACAGAGCCAGCAGCACGATGCGGGTGTCGCTGACGGCCCAGAAGGCGGTCGCCTCGGGCGAGAGATCGCCCAGCCGCCCCCACGCCTCGTAGTAGAGCACGGGGATCTGCACGTAGATCAGGAGCTCGAGCACCAACGTGAAGACCAGCGCCGGCAGACGGGCCGGCGCGAGCAGCAGGGCCAGCGGCGAGACCCAGCAGATCCACTGCGGCGAGAAGACCTTGCCGAACTGCGCGAAGGCCAGCACGACGACGAGGCAGCCGAGCAGCAGCGACTCGCGGCGGCGGACGGGCAGCAGCGCGAGCAGCAGCGCCGGCAGGAACTGCAGCCACGCGAAGACGCCCGCGACGCGGTCGGCCGACTCGAGCGGGAAGACGGCGTAGCGGTCGGGCTCGACGAGGGCCGAGACCAGCGAGGGCGGATTGTGCACCCGCCCCGCGTGGTGCCCGTAGACCTTGGTCACGGCCTCCAGCCCGCCTCCGCCCTGAAAGTAGGTGACGGCCAGGATCGCGGCCACGACGGCCGTGCAGGCCAGCCCCGGCCCGATCACGCGTCGCGGCAGCGCGGCGAGCAGGCGCCGCACGAGGCCCGGGCCGGGCGGCAGGACGCTCCACAGATTGTGCGCCAGGAACAGCGGCATGAGCAGCAGCGGATACCACTTGATCATGCCGCCGAGCGCGAGCAGCACGGCGGCGAGCGCCGGTCGTCCGCGGAACTGCGCCAGCAGCGCCAGCGCGACGGCGGCCGCCGGCCAGGCGTCGAAGCGGTTGAAGGAGAAATACAGAGTGCCCGGCAGGAGCAGCAGCAGCGCGTAGGCCGGCGGGCGGCCGAGCGCGGCCAGCGCGAGGGCCGTGCCGATCAGCAGCGCCAGATAGCCGACCGCCATCGAGACATGGTGCAGGTCGAAGTACGCGCGGCTGTCGCCCGTCTCGCGGCGCAGTTCGGCGTTGGTCTGCGCGCGCCCGGCCGGCACGTGGTGCTCGAAGGCCAGATAAGGCAGGCCGAACATCCACGTCGCGAGCTGCGGATACTCCGAGTGCTCCTCTATGTAGGGCAGCCGCCCGGACGGCAGCCAGCGGCCGCGCTGCTGGTACACGAAGCGGTCGGCCTCGTCCTCGAGCAGGTAGCGGTAGCGCGGCGCGCCGTCCGGCAGGGTCCCGAGGCTCCACTCGTGCGTGGCGAGCAGCAGCGCGAGGAAGCCCGCCGTGGCGAGGATCGAGAGCGTCACGACGGTGCGCAGGCGCATGGCCGCCAAGGATAGCCCGGCGGCGCGCGAGGCTGGAGCGCGGTCGCGGCTCGCGGCTATAGTCCGTCGGCGTGCGCCTGACCGTCGTCCTGCCGACCTACAACGAGGCCGAGAATCTGCCGCGCATGGTCGGCGAGCTGCTCGCGCTGCGCCTGCCCGGCATCGAGCTCTCGATCCTGGTCGTCGACGACGCCTCTCCCGACGGCACCGGCCAGCTGGCCGACGAACTCGTCGCGCGTCATGCCGGCCGCGTCGCCGTGCTGCACCGGGCCGGCAAGGAGGGCCTCGGGCGCGCCTACATCGCGGGCTTCCGGCAGGCGCTCGATCAGGGTGCCGAACTCGTGCTGCAGATGGACTGCGACTTCTCGCACCAACCCTCGGACATCGCGAGCCTGATCGCGGCGCTGCCCGGCGCCGACATGGTGCTCGGCAGCCGCTTCGTGAAGGGCGGCCGCGTCGACCCGAACTGGGCCTGGTGGCGCAAACTGCTCTCGCGCTTCGCCAACGGCCTGTACGTGAAGTGGATCCTCGGCACGGGTCTGCACGACGCGACCGGCGGCTTCCGCGTCTGGCGCGCGGCGACCCTGCGCGGCATGGACATCGCGCGGCGCATCGCGTCCAACGGCTACGTCTTCCAGGTCGAGATGGCCTTCGTCGCGCAGCGCCTCGGCTACCTCGTCAAGGAAGTGCCGATCGAGTTCCCCGACCGCGCCGCGGGCACGTCGAAGATGAGCCTGCGCATCCAGATCGAGGCGGCGCTGCGCGTGTTCGAGGTCAAGCGGCGCCACAAGGCGCTCACGCCCGCCGACCGCGCGCCGGCGCGCTGAAGCGGGGGCCGGGACGCACGGCGTCCCCTTCCCGGCCCGGGAACGGTATCGTCCCCGCCCATGGACTCGCTCTACGACCCCGGCGTGCTCGATCGCATCCTCCGCCGCATCGACGCGCTTCGCCCCGACTCGCCGCGCGGCTGGGGCAAGATGGATTGCGCGCAGGCGCTGGCGCACTGCGCGGCGGCGCTCGAGGCGTCCACCGGCGACCGCCTGCTGCGGCGCAACGTCGTGGTCAAGCTCATCGGCCCGCTCTTCCGCGGCTGGCTGCTCGGACCCAAGCCGTTCTCGAAGAACTCGCCGACGCATCCGGAACTCGTGCTCTCGACGCCGCACGACTTCGAACGGGAAAAGGCGCGGCTCGTCGCCGTGCTCCGCAAGTTCCACGCGGCGGGGCCCGCGGTGGCCGGGCGCTACGAGCACGCCTTCATCGGGAAGCTGAGCGGCGAGGAGTGGGGGCGCCTCCAGCACAAGCATCTCGACCACCACCTCCGCCAGTTCGGCGCGGCCTGAGCGCGCGCCGAGCGGCTACCACCAGCGCTCGAAGTGCAGCGTCTCCTTCGCCTTGAAGCCGAGCTTCACGAGGCGCGCTTCCATGTCGTCGATCATGGCGGGGTTGCCGCACAGATACACGTGCGTGCGCGACGGGTCGAGGGGGAAGCCGGCGTGCGTCTCGAAGCGGCCATTCGCGAGCAGCGACTGCACGCGGCCGCGCAGGCCCTTCCAGCCCGGGCCTTCGGGCTCGCGCGTGAGCAGCGGCAGATAGGCGACTTCACCCTTTGCGGCGCGGGCGGAGAGTTCGTCGCGATAGCCGAGCTCGTCGGCCGAGCGCGCGCCGTGCACGACGGCGCAGTGCCGCCAGCGCCCCTTCCCCCCGAAGGCGCGCACGAAGGAGACGAAGGGCGCAAGGCCGGTGCCCGTCGAGACGAGCACGAGGTCGGCGCCGTCGGGCACGCCGTCGAGCGTGAAACGTCCGCTGATCTTTTCGGAAAGCCAGAGCGCGTCGCCGACGCCGAGGTCCCACAGGCGGGTCGTGAGCTCGCCCTCCTTGATGAGCTGGATGTAGAACTCGAGCGTCGGCCGCCCCGGTGCCGAGGCGATGGAGTAGACGCGCTTGAGCAACGTGCCGGGAACCTGCGGATCGGGAAGCCCCAGCGTGGCGAACTGCCCCGGCGTGAAGGCGGGGAGCGCCCAGCCCACGGGCTCGACGCGCACGATCGCGAGGCGCGCGTTGAGGTCGGTGCGCGCGGCGACCCGCGCATTGAGTGGCGGCGGGGGCGGGCTGGAGGCTGCATCGCTCATGCGGGAACATGTTAGTCGATGAGCGAGCCCGAGCCCCCGACCGACACGCCGCTGCCCGACCTCGTGCGCGAGGACGGCCCGCCGCGGCACCTCGCCGTCCGCCTCGTGCTGCTCGCGCTCGCGGTGCTCTTCTTCGTCGCGGGCGTGGTGGTCTGGCTCACGCCCATCATCGGCGGGGCCGTCGTGCTCTACGTGCTCGCCGCGCTGTGCCTCGGCGCGAGCAGCCCCGCCGCCGCCCGCTGGGTCAACCGCAACGAACGCCGCCTGCCGCGCAAGCTGCGCAAACTGCTGCGCCTGGGGCGCAAGGACGAACCGACCGTCCTGCCCGCCGACGATACCCAGCGCTGATCTCGGCAACGTACTTTGCGCGATGTCACCGCGAGGTGTCACGCAGGTTGCGCCTGCTCGCGGCTCGGCCTGAGCCGCTACGACCGAGTCTTGCGCCGGCGTGAATGGCGCCGATGGCCGTGGTCAGGGGTCGAACTCGTCAACACCCATGTCGATCTCGTCCCCGCCGGACCCGTCTCCATTGACCGTTCGGTCACCTCCATCGAGGTCGGTGCGCGGGAGAAGCGAGTAGGCCGTGCCGGAATCCACACACGGTGATCCGGCGTCATCCAGGTGGAAGTCGCCGCCCGATGCGTTCACGAACTCGGGATTCGAATTGATGTTTCCATTCGTCGGGCTGGCCAGGCCCTGCCAACAACTGAAAGCCAGAGCACTGTCCGTCTGAGGATTCCAGGAGAGGTCTCCACCGCTCTGCGCATTGCCGCTGTTGTTTCCCCAGACGATCAGGTTGGGCATCGCGCCGGGAGCCGGCACGCCGCCGCCGCCCCAATCGGTTCCGTCGAATCGAAACCCGAAACCTGCGTTGTGCGCGATCGTGTCGTTGTAGTGGCTGCCATGCTGCCCGCTGATCTCTTCGTTGACTCCGTCGAACCAGATTCCGGTGCCGTTGTCGAAGATCAGGTTGTTCATGCTGCTGAACGAGATGTAGCCGGACTCACCCATCCAATCGAGATGAATACCGGCGCCACCATTTCCATGAATGCGATTGAAGGCGAAATGCTCCTCGTGAATGAAGAAGTTCGCGTTGCCGTCGTTGGTCTCCGATGCGGTGATGCGGACGCCGTCCTCGATGCACCCCTTGATCGTGCAGGAGTCGATCTTGGAGCCGGCGATCACCTGTGCCAGAACTCCTGAAGCATCGAGTTCAATGGCAATGCCAGTCCTGATACCGTCGTTCGATGTCGTCGCCGCCGTCGAGTCGATGACCGTGTTGACGACGCTGAAGGCCGGCTTGCCCGCATAGCCCGTCTGATTGCCGACGCGGATACCGAACTCGGCGTCGTCGGAGCCCGAGATCAGGAACGCGCAGTCGGAAACCAGGATCTTCGGCGTGCCGAAGCCCTCTTCTGCCGCCATCGAGAGGACTTCGATGCCTCCGCGCCGAGAGACCCAGATCTCGCACTCGTCGACGTAGAAGTTGCAACCACCCCGAGAAGAGCCCACGAAAATCGTCGCACGACCGGCCGCGCCGGATGCGTTCATCTCCGAGCGCTCGAAGACGCAATGACTCGCTCCGCTGCGGATCAATCCTGTGCTGCTGATGAGATCCGAAGTCACCGAGATCGCGGACGGGGCATCCTTGCCGGCACTGTTCTCGCCGGCGAATCGCAACCGCTCGAACGTGATGTCCTGGAGCTCCGTCGTGGACACCACGATCCTGATCAGTGCTTCGACGGACGAACTGTCCACATCGCCACCGAGCACCGGCCAATCTTCGGGGTCGCTCTCGTGTCCGATGATCGTGATGTCGCTCTCGCCAATCTCGATCGGAAACGACTCCCCGAGCGCCTTGTCGTACGTTCCGGGCTTGACGCGCACGACGACATCACCGCTGAGGGCCAGCGCCTTGAATACTCCAACCGTAATCGTTTCAACAGCGGCCCCCTCCGACAGTCCGCTATTGGAGTTGTCGCCGCTAGCAGAATCAACCCAAACCGTAGTACTTGATGGAGCAGGCGGGCTGAGCGTTGGCGCAAGTGCCAAGGTGAGTAGCATCGTCCAGTACGAGGTGTTCAATCGAGATCCCCTTGAGTGAGTGGGCTGTTGATTGGTGAATTCATCGAAAGACAATGACGCGACCGACGTTGAACAGGCCCGCGTTCTTGAAGTAGTTGTTGCCCACGATGAGCCTGCCGGTTGTTGCGCGCCATTGTGGTCGGGGAATGCAGAGCACATTTCCGAAAGAGGATTCACACTGCACGACGAAGTCTTGCATGCGATCAAACGTCGCGAAGTGCGGGCCGTGCGCGATATAGACGTAACCGCCAAGTCCAAGCAAGCCGCAGTTCATTGACGGCCCGCCAAGCTCTTCACCGACGCACAGGTCGGGCACTCCGTCGAGCGTGAGGTCCCCTGCGGCAAGCGTGTAGCCGAATGAGAGGTCGGGCGGTGCACCGTCGCCAAGAGCCGACGGTTTGGAGGCCATCGCAACGAACCGCAGATCAGGCCCCGGGAAAACGAATGCGTGG
>CAZBBB010000091.1:0-13102 GCA_964490005.1 uncultured Phycisphaerales bacterium
GCAAGCCCGCGACGAACTCCTCGACGCCCGCGGCCGAGACGTGCTGGTCCACGAGCGCGAGCGCGTGCGGCTGGCCGCGCAGGAAGCCCTCGTGCGCCGCGCGCAGACCCGCCGACGCGTCGGCGGCGGTCTCGACCGTGCAGCCCAGCCGGCGCAGCCGCTCGGCGAGCAGCGCGCGGGCCTCCTCGTCGGGGTCGACGAGCAGCAGGCGCTGGTTGGCCAGCTCCCAGCGCAGCTCGGTGGCGCGCCGCGGCGCCTCCTGCAGCGGCAGCTCGACTTCGCACCAGAAGGTCGAGCCCGCGCCGGGCGCGCTCCGCACGCCGGTGGTGCCGCCCATGAGTTCGATGAACTGGCGCGAGATCGCCAGGCCCAGCCCGGTGCCCGTCGGGCGCTGCGGGCGGCCGTCCTCGAGCTGCGCGAAGGGCTGGAACAGGCGCTGCGCGTCGTCGTCGCTGATGCCGATGCCCGTGTCGGCGACCTCGAAGCGCAGCCGCGCGCGTCCGTCCCGCTCGCCGAGCGAGCGCAGGGCGAGGCGCACGCGTCCGGCGTCGGTGAACTTGATCGCGTTGCCGGCGTAGTTGATCAGCACCTGGCGCAGCCGCCCCTCGTCGCCGCGCACGCGCGTCGGCAGCCCGGCCGGGATGTCGACGAGCAGGCGCAGATCCTTGGCGTGCGCGAGGCCCGAGACGATCTCGGCGACGTCCTCGAGCAGCAGGCCCGCGTCGAAGTCGACATGCGCGAGGGTCAGCTTCCCGACCTCGCCCTTCGACAGGTCGAGCACCTGGTTCACGGTCGCGAGCAGCGTCTGCCCGGCCTGCCGGATGGTCTCGACGCTGTCGCTCTGCTCGGCGTCGAGCGCGGTCTCGGCCAGCAGTTCGGTCATGCCGACGATGGCGTTGAGCGGCGTGCGCACCTCGTGGCTGAGGTGCGCGGCGAAGCGCGTCTTGGCGGCCGTCGCCTGCTCGGCCTCGTCGCGCGCCCGGGTGAGGGCCTCGTTGGCGGACTGCAGCGCCGCGGTGCGGGCGGCCACGCGCTCCTCGAGCGAGCGATTGAGGCGCTCGACCTCGGCGCGCGCCGCCGTCGAGCCGGCGATCGCGCTCCGCAGGGCCGTTTCGAGTTCGGACAGCTCGAGCGGGGCGTGATGCTGCTTGCGCCGCGGCGGAGGCAGGCGGTCGGCCTCGAAGGCGGAGACGACCTGCATCAGGGAGCCGACCGGCGCGAGCACGTCGTGCTTCAGTCCGCGCCAGAGCAGCACGGTCATGAGCAGCACGAGCAGGAAGAACAGGCCGAAGATCCGGAGCTGGTCGGCGAGCAGGCCCGCGGTGGCCCAGGCGACGGGCATCGAGTACTCGACGCGTCCTTCGATGCAGGGCAGCTCCGCGCCCGCGGCGACGAGTTCGCCGCCGACCGGCGGGGCGCCGAAGCGCAGCTGCGTCTGGCCGCCGCGGCACTCGATCCGCGCCGAGGCCGGCCCCGTGGCGCGCGTCTCGGCCTCGATCGCGGGCTGCACGAAGCGCGCGAAGTCGATCAGCACGCTGGCGACGACGTCCTGCTCGGCCGCGACGGAGTCGGGCGGGGCGTGCCGCAGCAGCCGCGTGAGCCGCGCGACGCCGCGCGCATCGGAGTCGAGCACGATCACGTCCGCGACGCCCGCGCCGCGGGCCGCAGGATCCTGCGCGAGTTCCCACGAGATGCGGCGCGCGCTCGCCAGCGCCGGCGCGAACCAGCGCGCGTCGCGCGCCGGCGGCGGGAGCGGGCGCTCGCCCGACGGGTCGACGGCGCCGAGCGGGGTGCCGTCGAGCGCGTAGAACTCCAGCGCGAGGCATTCCGGGCGCCGCGCGAGCAGTTGCCGGGCTGCCAGGCGCGCCCGGGTCGTGATCGTCGCCCCTTCGTCCCGCGCGACCAGCGGAAAGTCGCTCAGCGCGTCGAGGTGCTCGTCGAGGGCGGCGACTTCGTCCTCGGCCGCTTCGGCCACGTGGTGCGCGGCGGCCTGCAGCCGCGTGCGCGTCTCGTCGAGCACCTCGGCCGAACGCGTCCACCAATGCACGAGCGACAGCGTGAGCAGCAGGGCGCACGCCGGCAGGCACAGCCGAAGCAGGAGACGAGCGGAGAGGCCCATGCGGGGTCGGGGCGGAGCTGCGTTGCGGGGGAGGTTTCGGGCCGCGCGCCACCCGGCGGCTCGCAGCGACCGCTATCGGCCGGCTGCCGCATCGACCTTGCGCCCAATCGGCCGGACGGGCCCGTCCGCGGTCCTTGGGGTCCGCGCCGGCCGCCGCGTAGACTCGCGCGGCCCGCCCTCCCGGAGTCCCCCGTGCGCTGGATGGTCCGCGGCGACATCGACGGCTTCTTCGGCCTCGCGCTGGACAACCTGGTCCAGCTCATCCTGATCGACACGCTCTGCCGGCACGTGCTGGGCTTTCCCGACGCGCTGCTCTACGGACGGGTGCTGCCGGGCGTGGCCCTCTCGCTGCTCGTCGGCAACCTCTGGTACGCGCACGCCGCGCGCCGCCTGGCGCTCGCGACCGGGCGCGACGACGTCTGCGCGCTGCCCTACGGCATCAACACCGTCTCGCTGTTCGGGTTCGTGTTCCTGGTGATGCTGCCGGCGAAGATGGCGGCGCAGCTCGCGGGGCACCCCGAGCCCGCGCGCGTGGCCTGGCTCGCCGGCCTCGCCGCCACCGTCGGCAGCGGGCTGATCGAGCTGGGCGGCGCCTTCCTCGCCGAGCGTCTGCGCCGGGCCACGCCGCGCGCCGCGCTGCTCTCGACGCTGGCCGGCATCGCGCTGACCTTCATCTCGCTGGGTTTCCTGTTCCGCACCTACGCCAACCCGCTCGTCGGCCTCGCCACGCTCGCGATCGTGATGCTCACCTACTTCGGGCGCGTGCGCTTTCGCGGCGGAGTGCCCGGCGGGTTGGTCGCGGTGGCGCTCGGCACGCTGCTGGCGTGGACGGCCGGCCTTGCGCCGGTCGGCGAGGCGCCCGCGCTCGGCGCGCGCTGGTTGCCGCCGGTGCCGGTGATCGGCGAACTGCTCGAGTCGCTCTCGGGCGGCATGCTGCTCACCTATCTGTCGATCGTGATCCCGATGGGGCTCTTCAACCTCGTCGGCAGCCTGCAGAACATCGAGTCGGCCGAGGCGGCCGGCGACAGCTACGCCACGCGGCCCGCGCTCGTCGTGAACGGCCTCGGCACGCTCGTCGCGGCCTGCTTCGGGAGCTGCTTCCCGACCACGCTCTACATCGGCCATCCTGGCTGGAAGGCCATGGGCGCGCGCGCCGGCTACTCGATCCTGAACGGCGTGTTCATCGCGGCCGTCTGCCTGACGGGCACGCTCGCGCACATCGTGTGGGCCGTGCCGGTCGACGCGGGCATGGCGATCGTGCTGTGGATCGGCATGGTCATCACGGCGCAGGCCTTCCAGGCCGTGCCGCGCGCGCACGCGCCGGCCGTCGTCATGGGCCTGCTGCCGGGCGTCGCGGCCTGGGGCGCGGTGCTGGTGAAGAACGCGCTGCGCGCGGCGGGCATGGGGCCGGGCAGCGTCGGCCCGGCCGGCGGCGCGCCCTTCGAGCCCTCGCTCATCGACGCCTTCCTCGCGAGCGACACCTGGATCCACGGCGCCTTCGCGCTCGAGCAGGGTTTCATCTTCACGTCGATGATCCTGGCGGCGGTCGTGGTCTACATCGTCGAGCGGCGCTTCGTCGTCGGCGCGCTGTGGTGCCTGGCCGCCGCCGCGCTCGCGAGCCTCGGGCTGATGCACGGCTACGCGTGGACGCCCGGCGACACCGTCATCGCGATGACGCCGACGGCGCCGTGGGCCAACCCCTGGGCGCTGGGATATCTGGCCTTCGCCGCGGTGCTGCTGGTCGCGCGCCGCATCACCGTGGCGGGCGACAGCCACTGAGCCGCGCGACGCGCCTCGCCCGGCTCAGGCGCCGGGCAGGTGCTGCGCGATGCGGCTCACGACGACGTCGGTGAAGGCCCGCGTGCCGAGCTTGCCGCGCAGGTCGCCGGTGCACTGGCCGTCGCGGATGGCCGAGAGCAGCGCGAGGCGCAGCGCGTGCCCGAGGTCGTAGCGGTTGACGTGGTCGAGCAGCATGCCGAAGGCCAGCAGCATCGCGGTCGGGTTGCAGACGCCCTTGCCGGCGATGTCGGGCGCGGTGCCGCCGGCCGGGTCGAACATCGCGAGCGAGACGCGACGCTCGGCGTCGAAGGCGAAGTTGCCGCTGGCGCCCGTGCCCAGGCTGCCGACCAGGCCCGAGGCCATGTCGGAGAGGAAGTCGCCGTATTCGTTGAGCACGAGCACGACCTGGTAGTCCTGCGGAGAGAGGATGATCTTGGCCAGCAACGCGTCGAAGAGTTCGCGGCGCAGCGGGATGTCGGCGAAGCCCTGGTGCACGTCGCCGACGACCGACTCGAACAGGCCGTCGGTCACCTTCTGGATCGTGTGCTTGCTCGACGACGTCACGTGCAGGCCCTTGTTGCGGGCCAGGCGGAAGGCGAAGGCCGCCGCCTGGGCGCAGGGTTCGCGCTCGACGAGGCGCAGCGAGACGGCCGCGTCGCGCCCGACGCGCTGGCCCGGGTCGTCGTAGGTGCCGCCCGTCGCGACCCGCACGATGTGCAGGTTCACGTTCTCCTTGAAGTTGCTCGAGATGCCCGGGATCGAGATGGCCGGGCGGTAGATGACCGAGAAGCCCAGCCGCTTGCGCAGCAGCGCGTTCGGGCTGCGCGTCTTCGTCACCGTCGGGTACTTCAGCCCCAGCCGCAGCTGCTGCATGGCCTCCACGGCCTCGTCGATGGCCGCGTCGCCGCGTGCCTCGCGGGTCGCCAGCGACCAGTCGACCTGCCGGAAGCGGAACTCGGCCGGCAGGGCCGCCGCCACCTCGTGCACGGCCTGCTGCAACTCGGGGCCGATGCCGTCGCCTTCGAGCTCGGCGATCTCGATCACGGAAGGATTCACGGCGGGGGCGGGCTCCGGCGGGTCGCCGTCGCTGCGGGCGGCGACGAACCGGCCAGTGTACCGCGCCGCCCTGCGGCGCGTCAGCCGTCGGCGCCCAGCCGCCGCGCGATCGCCGCGAGGATTTGTTGCGCCTGGTTGACCGCGTCGGCCGTCTCGAACATGCCGACGCGCACGAAGACGCGCGTCGCGTTCGGGCGCAGCGCCTCGACCTTGAGGTGCGTCTCGACCGGCAACGGGTCGAGGCCGAGAGGTTCGATCAACATCGGCCCGGGGTTGCTGACCACGATCTCGCCGCGCGAGGCGTCGCGCGGCAGGCCCACGGGCACGATGTGTCCCGTGTCGTGCAGCGCCTGCAGCGCGGCCGTCCAGACGTCGTCGGGGTGCGCGCGGTAGATCTGGCTCAGGCCGTTGCTGAAGTAGCTCGACGTCGCCACGGCGGCGCCCGTCCCGAGCGCGGCCAGGCAGCCGCCGAGCGGGAGCAGCGCAGGCAGCAGCAGCACGGCGAGCGGCATCGCTCGCCGACGCGACGGGGAGGCGCGGTCGTGCGGCACGGCGGCGCGTCTCCCGGCGGAGCCGGAGGGGAGACACGACATGCCTCGTGTTGTCGCGCCGGGGCGCAGCGGATTCAATCGGGATCGCCATGACGTCTCCGTCATCCCCTCGGCCCGCCGGGTCCGCGCCTCCCGCGCCGGACGGACCGCGCCGCCGCCCCCGGCGCCGGCTGCAGCGGCTGGCGGGCCTGGCGCTCCTGGCGCTCGCGCTGTGCCTGGCGGCCGAGTTCGCCGTGCGCGCGGTGTGGGGGCCCCAGCCGCGCCTGCCGCGGCGCGTCGTCTCGGCGCCCTGGGGCCTGCGCTTCAACGAGCCCGGCGCGCGCTATCGCCACCGCACCGCCGACGGCGAATGGGAGTTCCGCATCAACGCGCAGGGCATGCGCGCCGACGTCGACTACGCCTACGAGCGGCCCGCCGACCGGCGGCGCGTGATCAGCCTGGGCGACTCCTACACGGTCGGCTACGAGGCCGACGTCGAGCAGACCTTCTCCTCCGTGCTCGAACGCGAGTTGCGCGCGGCGGGTCTCGACGCCGAGGTGCTCAACTGCGGCATGTCGGGCAGCTCCAACGCCGAGGAACTCCTGTATCTCGAGCGCGAGCTGCTGAAGTACGAGCCCGACGCCGTGATCTGCACCTTCTACGGCAACGACCTGGCCGACAACGTGCGCACCGGGCTGTTCCGGATCGTCGACGGCGCGCTGCAGCCGTGGCACGAGACGTACGTGCCGGGCGGGTTCCTCGGCGACTTCCTCAACCGCAACGCGGTGTTCAACTTCCTGGCCGAACACAGCCACGCCTTCTCGTTCCTGAACCTCCGCGCGACGCTGGCCATCAAGCGCTGGATGGTCGAAGGCAACGCCGAGGCGGTCGTCGACGCCGGCACCCCGCCGCGGCCCGCCGACGCCGGGGAGCAGGCCGCGCTCGAAGAGCTGCTCGTCCGCGGCACGCCCGAGGAGCGCGCGCTGTGCGCGGCGATCTTCGAGCGCCTCTACGCGACCTGCCGCGAGCGCGGCATCCCGCTCGTGATCCAGAGCATCCCGCGGCAGTTCATCGGACACGGCGAGCCGTTGTTCGAGCAGTTCCCGCTGGAGGAGTTCGACGTCGCGCGCCCGGGCCTGGCCTTCGTCTCGGGCAAGGAGCTGCTCGACCCCTTCGTGGACGACACCGAGCTGTACTACGCCGACCGCACCGGGCACTGGACGCCCTTCAGCCACGAACGCTCGGGGCGGGCCCTCGCGCAGCGGCTGCTCGACGGCGGTCTGCTCGAGGAGGGCCGCCGCGCGCGCCTCGCGCGTCGGGTACGATGAGCGCTTCATGAAGCTCGGCACCCTGGCGCGGCTCGGCTGGAAGCACGCGCGCAACGACCTGATGGAGGAGCTGTACCTCAAGACCGGCCGCGACCACACGCGGCCGGTCGCGATCTACGGCTACATCAACGAGCGCTGCAATGTGAAGTGCAGCTACTGCGAGTGGTGGCGGCTCGAGCAGTACGTCGACGAGATGACGATCGACGAGTGGAAGGCCGCGCTCACCTCGCTCAAGGACTTCGTCGGCGAGTACTCGATCAACTTCAGCGGCGGCGAGCCCTTCATCAAGAAGGGCTTCGTCGACCTGATGGTCTGGTGCCGCGAGAACGGCATCCACAGCGGGGTCTGCACCAACGGCTCGGCCTTCAACGAGCGCGTCGTGAAGCGGCTGGTCGAGGCGCGGCCCTTCAACGTGAACGTGTCGGTCGACGCGCCGACCGCCGAGCTGCACGACCATCTGCGCGGCACGCCCGGGCTGCACGACACGCTGACGCGCGGCATCCGCCTGCTGCGCGCCGAGCGCGACCGGCAGGGGCTCGACTTCCCGATCATCATCAAGCCCACGATCACGGCGAAGAACTTCCACGTGATCCCCGACATGATCCCCTGGGCCAAGGAGGTCGGCGCGACCTGCGTGAACGTGCAGCCCGTCGACCGCTGGTCGCCCGAGACCTGGAACGAGCTGTGGATCGAAGCCGACCGGCACGACGAACTGCAGCGCATGGTCGACCGCCTGCTCGAGCTCAAGGCGGCCGGGGAGCCGCTGCTCAACAACGAGCTGACGCTCTCGCTCACGACCGCGCACTTCCGCGGCGAGAGCGCGCCCAAGGAGACCATGCCCTGCCGCGTCGGCCTGCGCGACTTCATGATCAAGACCAACGGCGACGTGACGGTCTGCTTCTTCTATCCGCCGATCGGCAACATCAAGGAGCACTCGGCGCGCGAGTTGTGGTACGGCGAGAAGGCCGCCGGGATCCGCAAGCAGACCGTCGCCTGCGAGCGGCTGTGCCTGTACACCTGCCTGTCGCAGAAGACCCTCAAGGACAAGGTCGGCATGGGGCTGTCGCTGCTCCGCAACCAGAAGCGCGCGGTGGCCCGGCCGAGTCCGGCCTGAGGCTCAGCGCGCGGCGGGGGCGGCGTCCGCGACGCGGCACGCGCGCACCTGGCTGGCGACGCGGATGCGCGTCACGAGCTTCGAGAGTCCGGTGAGCTTCGACGTCCAGACCTGCAGCGCCCGGCGCAGCTCGTCCTCGCCCTCGTCGCTGAGCGCGAAGACGTGCGTCAGGGGGCGCTCGAAGCGGTAGCGCCCGACGTCCGCCGGCGCGCCGTCGGCCAGCCAGCGCGGCACGTCGTGCGCGAGCGCGCAGGCGACCGGGCGCGTGATCTCCTCGGCGCTGCGTCCGTCGGCGTGGCGCGCCTGCACCCAGCGGTGCACGTCGTCCCAGAGCGCGTCGAAGCCGTCGACGCGCTCGTGTACGCCGCGCCCGCGCAGCAGTTCGCGCGTGGCGTCCATCGCGCAGGCGCACAGCTCCTTCCAGCGGAAGAAGCTGGCCAGCGCGCGGTACTTGTACATGAGGTTGTCGCCGATCTCGCCGTGGCAGAGGCGCGTGAAGTTCTCGTCGCGGGCGTAGAACTCCGCGCAGGCCGCGCGCGTCGGGAACAGCTCGTGGCGCGTCTCGTCGACGAACTCGTCGAGCAGGGCGCCGGCCGGTCCGCCGGCGGCCTTGAGGGCCTCCAGCATGGCGCACAGCCATTCCGAAGGGCGCACGCCGGCCAGCGCTCCGGCGGCCTCGACGACCTCGCGGAACCACGAGTCGTTCCAGAACACGCTGAAGGCGAGGTGGTGGCGGCGGCACTCGAGGTAGTCCTCGAAGGGCAGCGTGCCGGTCGCGACGACGATCTCCTCGATGTCGAAGACCTTCTCGCCGGCGTAGATGCCGAAGTTCTTGGGCAGCACGCGAAAGGCCGTGCGGAAGCCCCACTTCGCGCGCGACTCGGCCGTCTCGAGTTCGGCGCCCTTGAGCATCATCGACTGGAAGCAGTGCGCGCTGTGCGTGCCGGCGTCGATGAGCTTGTGCAGCGCCGCGAGGTGGCTCGTCAGGGTCTCGCCGGGGAGCCCGAGGATCAGGTCCGAGACCGAGCGCAGGCCGCGGCCGCGGATGTGCACCTGCATCTTCTCGTACTCCTCGACGCGGATGTTGCTGCGCCGGATGTTGCGCAGCACCTCCTCGTCGAGCGACTGCACGGCCTGGTAGAGCATGAGCGCGCCGTTGACCTTCTCCATCGACTCGAGGATGCGGTCGGCGCGGTTCTTGCCGGTCGTGGCGTCGATGAAGCGCGGATACCGCCAGCGCTTCTGGCTCTCGGCGATGTAGCCCGAGATCTCGGTGTCGCGCGGGTACATGCCGTAGTTGGCGTCGGCGATGCGCAGCGTGCCGACCGCCGGCGAGCGCTCGTGGATCGCGCGGCCGACGAAGTCGATCTCGGCGCGCAGGCGCTCCATGTCGAAGCTGGTGATGCGCGTGTAGAACCCGGTGCCCTGCACGCAGAAGCTGCACTGGAAGGGGCAGCCGCGGTTGGTCTCGAGGATCGGCGCGAGCTTGTCGTCGAAGAAGCGGTCCATCACCCCCGTGAGCCAGGGCGAGGGGATCGCGTTCACGTCGCGGTTGCGCTCGGCCTGCTCGGTGCGCACGAGCAGCCCGTCGGGCCGCCGCACGATGCACGAGGGCAGCGGCTGTTCGAGCAGGGCCGCGCGCGAGCGCCCCGCGTCGAGCCAGCGGCGCACGATCTCGGCGGCCAGGAAGTCGCCCTCGCCGAGCGCGTAGACGTCGATCTCGGGGTGCGCCGCGACGAACTCCAGCTGCCGCTCGGGCTCGAAGGGGATGTTGGGCCCGCCCAGGACGGCCACGACCTCGGGATGGACGCGGCGCGCGTGGCGCAGGAAGGCCAGGCTGAGCGCCTCGTTCCAGACGTAGTTGCTCAGCATGACGACGTCGGGCCGGCCCTGGCCGAGCGCCTCCAGCAACTCGTCGGGATAGGCGTGCACGCTGCTGGCCACGCCGCGCCCGGCGAGATCGCGGTCGATCACGGCCTTCATGTAGCCGACGCCGAGCGGCATGCAGTCGGTCGAGAGCACGCCGCCGTAGTTGTGGCGCAGGTCGGCGAGCAGCACGCGCGCCTCGGCGCGCGTCGCAGGTGGCGCGGCGTTTCGGTCCCCGGCGGCGCTCATCGCGTCCGCATGCTAACCCGCATCGCGAAGGGGCGGTACCCGGCCGCCCGGCCGGGCTCAAGCGCGCCGACGCGGCGGGCCGATGAGGGCCTCGTGCCCTCGAGTCCCGGTCGGAGTGCGGCGATGTCCCGTGCGAACACGATCTCCCGGCTGCGCCTGTGCCTGCCGCCGACCGTCGACGCCGACGAGAGCGTGGCGGCGGTCGCGCGGCGCTTCGACGAGCCCGGCGTCCGCGAACTGCTCGTCACGCGCGGCGACGTCGTGCTGGGCCTGCTGCGCGCCGACGACCTGCTCGCGATCGACCTGCTCGACCGCGACCTGCGCGCGCGCACGGCCGTCCACGAACTCGTCGCGGGCCGCGGCCCGCGTCTCGGCTGGCTGCCCGAACCGGCCGCGTGATACCGTGCGCCGCCCCTGAAGGCGGCGGGCCGCGCGGCGCGCCGGCGGCATCGCGAGCGAGAGTTCCATGCAGGTCGTGATCCTCTGCGGCGGGAAGGGCACGCGCGCCTACCCCTTCACCGAGTACCTCCCCAAGCCGATGCTGCCCGTCGCGGGCACGCCGATCCTGATGTCGGTCATGCGGCTGTTCGCGGCGCAGGGGCACCGCGAGTTCGTGCTCTCGGTCGGCTACCGCCAGGAGATCCTGCGCGACTACTTCGAGGGCAAGCACCTGGAGTGGAAGGTCGACTTCGTCGACACCGGCGAGGACACCGACACCGGCGGCCGCGTGCTGGGCTGCCGCGAGCTGCTCGACGAGACCTTCATGGTCACCTACGCCGACGGCCTGGCGAACGTGCCGCTCGACCGGCTGCTGGCCTTCCATCGCGCGCACGCGGGCCTCGTCACGGTCACGACCGTTCCGCTCACGTGCCAGTACGGCACGCTCGACATGGACGAGGCCGGCCAGGTCTCGCAGTTCCGCGAGAAGCCGGTGCTGCGCGAGCACTGGATCAACGCCGGCTTCTGCGTCTTCGACCGGGCGGTCTTCGAACGCTGGGAGGGCACCAATCTCGAGCGCGACGTGCTGCCGGCGCTGGCGCGGCGCGGCCTCGTCTACGGCTACCGCCACGAGGGCTTCTTCAAGTCCATGGACAGCTACAAGGACCAGCAGGAGTTCGAGCGCCTCGCGGCCGACGGCCGCACGCCCTGGACCGAACTGCCGGCCGCGCCGCGATGAGCGGGGCCGACTGGACCGGCCGGCGCGCGCTGGTCACCGGGGCCAGCGGCTTCCTCGGCCACCACGTCACGGGCGCGCTGCTCGAGCGCGGGGCGCACGTCACGGCGCTGGTGCGCGACGTCGTGCCCGACGCGCCCTTCTTCCGCGACGGGCTCTCGGGCCGCGTCGACGTCGTGCGCGGCGCGGTCGAGGACCTGCCCGTCGTGCAACGCGCGCTGGCCGAGTACGAGGTCGACACGGTCTTCCACCTCGCGGCGCAGGCCATCGTGGGCGTGGCGAACCGCAGCCCGCTCTCGACCTTCGAGACCAACGTCAAGGGCACCTGGGTGCTGCTCGAAGCCTGCCGCCTGCACGGCGGCGTCGCGCGCATCGTGGTGGCCTCCTCCGACAAGGCCTACGGCGTGCACGCGACGCTGCCCTACGAGGAGGACGCGCCGCTGCGCGGCAACCATCCCTACGACGTGAGCAAGAGCTGCGCCGACCTGATCGCCACGACCTACCACGACACGTGGGGGCTGCCGGTCGCGATCACGCGCTGCGGCAACCTCTTCGGCCCGGGCGACCTGAACTGGAACCGGCTCGTGCCGGGCACGATCCGCTCGATCCTGCGCGGCGAGCGCCCGCTCATCCGCAGCGACGGCACGCTCGTGCGCGACTACGTGCACGTGCAGGAGATCGCGCAGGCCTACCTGCTGCTGGCCGAGAACCTGCACCGGCCCGAGGTCGTCGGGCGCGCGTTCAACTTCGGCACCGGCGAGCCGGTCTCGGTGCTGCAACTCACCGAACGGCTGCTGCGCCTGTCCGGCCGGGAGGACCTGCAGCCGCGCATCCTGAACGAGGCCCACCACGAGATCCCGGCGCAGTACCTCTCGGCGCGGCGGGCGCGGCAGGTGCTCGGCTGGGCCCCGCAGGCGCCGCTCGACGAGCGCCTGCGCGAGACGATCGCCTGGTACGCCGGGCACCTCGGGCTGGCCGGCGCGGGCCGGGCCTGAGCGCGGCCGTGGCGGCGATCCTCGTCGGGATCCCGACGCGCGACCGCCCGCACTACCTGCCGCTCGCGCTGGCCTCGGTGCTCGGCCAGTCGCTGCGCGAGCTGCGCGTGTCGATCGCCGACGACGCCTCGGCCGAGGCGTCGGCCCGCGCGGTCGCCGAGCACGTCGCGGGCCTGGACGACGCGCGCGTCGAACGCGTGCGCCACGAGGTCCCCAAGCTCGAGTACGGCCAGGGGCGCTGGCTGTTCTCGCGGCTGCGCGACGAGGAGTTCTTCGTCATCCTGCACGACGACGACCTGCTCGACCCGCGCTGCCTGCAGCGCGCGGTCGAGACGCTGCGCGCGCACCCCGACCTCGACGCCTGGTTCGCCGACCCGTGGATCCTCGACGCGGCGGGCGCGCGCACGCCCGGGCGCGAGCCGGCCTACCGCGCCGAGCACGGCCGCGACCGGCTGCCGCCGGGGCCCGTCGGCATCCTGCACCCGCTGCTGGCGCACGGCGCGATCCCGATCTCGGGCACCGTGTTCCGCGTCTCCGCGCTGCGCGCGAGCGGCTTCGTCACGCCGGAGATCGAGGGCAACTTCCCCTTCGAGTTCGACCTGCTGCTGCGCCTCGGCGCGCAGGGCCGGCGCGCCTTCCACGAGACCGAGCCGCTCGTCGGCTTCCGCCTGCACGGCGCCTCGCTGCGCGCGGGGCTGTGGCGCGACCCGGTCATCGTGGCCAACTTCGTGCGCGTGCTGGAGCAACACCGCTTCACCGGCGCCGACGAGCGCCTGCGGCGCCGGCTGCTGGGCTCGCGGCTGCGGCGAATCGCACGGCCTTCGAGCGCCGGCTCGCGCAGGAGTGGACGCGCTGGAGCCGCCATGGAGGCGATCTCGCGCTGCTGGCCGTC
>CAZBBB010000092.1:0-12930 GCA_964490005.1 uncultured Phycisphaerales bacterium
GCGCCCGCGCCACGAGCGGCGGCGGGCCGTCGGCCCCGCCCCAGTGCTCGAGGAAGTGCGTGAGCAGCGCGCGCGCCTCGTCGGGGCGCCCCCGCTCGGCCGCCAGCGTGCCGCGCGAGGCCAGCGCCGAGACCCAGGGCACCGGGTGACGCAGCCGCTCGTAGCCCGCCTCGAGCAGCGCGGCCCAGGCCGCGTCGGCCCCCGCCGCGTCGCCGACGCCCTGGCAGGCGCGTGCCAGGCCCTCGCGCAGCAGCGGCGCGAGCACGTCCTCGTGGACGTACCAGTCGAGCCACGCGGCCCGCGACGCGAGGAGCGCGCCGAAGCCCTCCCGCGCGGCGTCGAACGCGCCGTCCGCCAGCGCCCGCTCGGCGCCGACGGCGTCGCGATAGAAGCTCGCCGTCGGGCTCAGGCCCCGCGCGGTGAGTTCGGCGAGCCGCTCGTGGTGCGCCTCCGCCGCCGCGCGGTCGCCGTCGGCCAGCGCGAAGCGCGCGGCGAAGTACAGGCAGCGGTAGCTCTCGGGCTGCGCCGCCAGCGCCGCCTCGACGAGCGCGCGCGCCCCGGCACGATCGCCCTGCAGTTGCAGCAGCAGCGCGTGCCGCTGGCGGCAGCCGTTGCGCAGGCTGCTGATGAAGCCGTCCGCGCTCCAGATCTCGGGCCGGAGCTGCACGGCACGGTCGTACAGGACGGCCGCGTCCTGCAGGCGACCCTGCAGCACGAGGGCGTTGGCGTGCAGGTCGAGCTCGAGGATGCGGTACACGCCCTGCACGTCGCCCAGCGACGCCTCGATCTCGGCCACCGAGCGCGCGCGGGGCAACCGGGCCTCCAGCGCTCCGTGCTCGTCGGCCAGCAGCACCAGGTCGAGGCGCTCGCCGACGCGCGTGCGGCTCTCGTCCAGCCGGCCTTCCCAGAGCGCCAGCGTGTCCTGCAGCCCGTCGACGAGTTCGGGTGCGACGGCGCGCCAGGCCGGCAGCCGCTCGCGGATCGCGTCGAGGCGCCCTTGCCGCAGCCAGGCGTTGAACTGGTGCTCGTACACGAGCGAGAGCTGCGGGTCGATCGCGAGCAGGCGCTCGTAGATGTCCGCCGCCCGCGCCGCGTCGTTGTGCGTGGCCGAGTGCGTGTAGATCTCGCCCAGCATGTGGAGCACGTCGCTGTCGTACGGGTCCGCCTCGAGGAACTCGAGCAGGATCGGCAGAGTCGGGGCGTTGTGGTCGGAGAGAAGGTGCGGCCGCAGGTCGGTGAGCAGGCGGCCCAGCCGCTCGGGCAGCCGGTCGATGAAGGCCAGCGCGCGCTCCTTGGCCTGCCGGCCGCGCTCGTCGTCGCCGGTCCAGATGAGGGCCACCGCGTGACGGTAGTGTGCCAGCGCGAAGCCCGGGTCGAGCTCCGCCGCCTGCTCGAACTCGCGCGCCGCGAGCGCCACGTCGCCGCCGCGCAGCGCCTGCTCGCCGCGCACGTAGGCACGCCAGGCCTCCAGCGAGGTCGTGAGCTGGCGGTCAATCGCCTCGCGCTCGGACTCGGTGGCGTCGGGCGCCTGCAGCAGCACGCGCACCTGACGGGCGAGCGAACGCGCCATGTCGAAGACCGCCTGCTCGCCGCGACCTTCGGCGCGCGGCGCGCCGCGCGTGCGCCCCGTGGCCAGATCGACGAGTTCGAGGCTGGCCACGCGGGTCTCGCCCATCCGCCCCACCGAGCCCCGCAGCAGCGTGCCGGCGCCGGCGCGCACGGCCACGTCGCTCGCGATGTCCGTGTCGAGGCGCCGCACCTGATGCCCGAGCTGGCGCGCGACGTCGAGCAGCCGCTGCTCGCTGAGCAGCTCGACGCCCGTGCCGGCCGACAGCTCGGTGACCAGCAGCAGATCGAGCATCGCGGCGAAGCGGTCGCCGTCCTGCGGGTCGGCGAGGTTCTCGAAGTCGACGAGCGCGAGCCGGTGCGCGGGCGCCGGCGCGGCCTGCGCGGCGGGCGGCGCGGCCGCCGGCTGTCCGCGCCAGTACACGACGTACGCGGTCGCCGCCGCGAGTGTGACGGCGGCCGCCGACACGAGGGCCAGCCGCCGGCGCGAGCGCGACGGGCCCGTGCGGCCCGGCCCGCGCGACGGGTCGAGGCCGCGCAGCGCGGCCGCGCAGGCGGCCATGTCCGCGAAGCGTTCGCCCGGCCGCTTGCGCAGCGCCCGCGCGACGATCTCGATGAACGCGGCCGGCAGATCGGGGCGCAGCGCGGCCAGCGGCTCGGGCTCGGCGTGGACGACGGCGCCGATCGTGCCCAGCGCCGAGCCGCCGCGGAAGGCCGGCCGACCGGCGGCCATCTCGTACAGCAGGCTGCCGAAGGAGAAGACGTCGCTGCGATGGTCGACGGACTGCCCCAGCGCCTGCTCGGGCGACATGGCGCCCGGCGTCCCGAGGATCGCGCCGTCGATGCTGAGCGTGTCGGTCGCCTCGCCGCGCTCGGCCGTCAGAGCCGCCGGCACGATCTTGGCCAGGCCGAAGTCGACCAGCTTGGGCACCGAGCCGGGCGCGAGCATCACGTTCGCCGCCTTGACGTCGCGATGCACCACGCCGCGCCCGTGGGCGTAGCTCAGCGCGTCGGCCAGCGGGATCGCGATCGCCAGGATCTCGGCCAGCGACAGGCGCCGCTCGGCGAGGACGGCGTGCAGCGAGCGCCCCTCGACGAACTCCAGGGCGATGTAGTCGCGGCCGTCGGCCTCGCCGATCTCGTGGATCGTGGCGATGTTCGCGTGGTTGAGCCCGGCGGCCGCGCGGGCCTCGCGCAGCAGGCGGGCGCGCTGCGTCGAGCGCGCCTCGTCCTCGACGGGCAGCAGCTTGAGCGCCACGCGCCGGTCGAGCTGGGTGTCGTGCGCGAGGTGCACCTCGCCCATGCCGCCGCTGCCGAGCCGCGCCAGGATGCGGTAGCGGCCGATCCGCTCGGGCGGCGGGCGGCTCGCGGTGGAAGGCGGCTCGCCGAGCGTGGGCCCGGCCCGCGGCCCCTCGTCGCGGTCGGCGTGCTCGAGCAGCGACTCGACCTCACGGCGCAGCCCGCTGTCGTCGCCGGCCGCATCGCGCAGATAGTCGGCGCGCTGTTGGCCGCTCAGCTGCCGCGCGTCGCCGAACAGCAGCTTGATGCGTTCCCAACGCGTACTCGCCTGGCCGTCGAGCATCGTCTCCTTACGCGGTGCCGCGCTCAGGGCACGACGGCGCGCAGCGCGTTGCTCGCCGAGAGGCCTGCCGGGCCGGCCGCGTCGACGATCCAGGCCTGCAGGGTGAGCGACAGGCCCGCGGGCACGCCGCCCGGCCAGTGCGTCGACAGGACGAGCTTGCCGCCGGAGCTGGTGAGCAGGCCGGTCACGAGCAGGTCGGGCGAAGGCACGAGCACGCCGCCCTTGAACGGCGCGCCGAGCTGCGACAGGCCGACGACCAGCGTGGTCGGCGAAGAGGGCGCCGCGCCGAGCAGATTGAGCGTCAGCGGCAGGTGCGGGTAGAGCAGCGAGACGCCGATCAGTTGCGGGACGCCGAGGCTGCCCGCCAGGCCCTGGCCGAGGTCGGTCCAGACGGTGACGGGCGGCACGGGCTCGTAGCTGAAGTCGGTGAAAGTGACCGTGCCCGGCCACGAGCCGTCGAAGGTGATCAGCCCCAGCGCGAACTCCGCGCCCGCGGGGACGCTGAGCACGAGCGACTTGAAGTCGCCGCACGAGGCCAGGATCGTCACGGCGCCGTCGACCATGAAGATCGGCACGCTCGCGCCGCAGGTGCCGTCGAAGCCGATGAAGTGCATGTCGAGTGTGATGCGCGCGTCGACGGGCGCCACCGTGCCCCAGGCCAGGATCGCGCCGCCGCCCTGCGAGAACCACTCGGCCGAGACGAACATCGTCGAGGGCGTGAGCGAGGCGTAGCCGTCGCCCGAGTCGTCCTGCAGCGACCAGTCGAACAGGTTGAACTGGCCAGCGAGCGGCGCGGCGAGCAGCGAACCGGCGAGGAGCAGACGGCAGGCGTGCGTGAGCATGGCCCGGACTCCGTGCGGACGGCAGGGCCCCCCGGCCCGTGCCGCGAGGGCTTGGCCGCTCATGCTACCGCGAAGGGCCGCTCGCCGGGGCTTTCGCCTCAGGGCAGCGAGAGCGGCCCCTGCGGCGGCTCGCCGCCGCCTTCGCGGCGCGCCGCGGCCAGCCAGTGGCGCTCGAGCTCCTCGAGCGAGGTCTCGCCGAGCTTGTCGCCCAGCGCGGCCTCGATCGCGGCGAAGCGCCGGCGGAACTTGCCGATCGTGCGCCGCAGGGCCAGCTCGGGGTCGAGCCCCTGCTTGCGCGCGACGTTCACGGCCGAGAACAGCACGTCGCCGAGTTCGTCCTCGATGCGGCCCCGATCGCCGAGCTTGATCGCGAGGCGCAGCTCGGCCAGCTCCTCGTCGAGCTTGAGCAGCGCGCCGTTGCCGTCGGGCCAGTCGAAGCCCGTGCGCGCGGCCTTCTCGCCGAGGCGCAGCGCGACCGCCAGCGCCGGCAGGCCGGCGGGGATGCCGTCGAGCGCGCTCGTGCGCCTGGCCGCGCCCTCGCCGGCGCCCTTGCCGGGCTCGGCCGCCTTGGCGGCGTTCCACGAGGCCAGCGCCTGCTCCTGGCCGTCGGCGCGCTTGTGGCCGAAGACGTGCGGGTGGCGACGCACGAGCTTGGTCGCGATGCCGGAGGCGATCTGCGCCAGATCGAAGCGACCGCCCTGCTCGGCGATGCGCGCGATGAGCAGGATGTTCATGAGCGTGTCGCCCAGCTCCTCGGCGATGTGCGCGTCGCTGCCGTTGGCGATGGCCTCGTGCGCCTCGGTCGCTTCCTCGACGAGATTGAGCGCCATGCTGTCCACGCTCTGCGAGAGATCCCACGGGCAGCCGTCGGGGTCGCGCAGGCGCCAGACGACGCCGAGCAGTTCGGCGAGCCGCGCGAGGGCCTCGCCCTCGCCGGCCGCGCGCGCCGCGCCGAGCTGCCGCGCCTGCGCCGCGGGGTCGGGTGCGTGTCCGCCGCTCATGCGCCGGCCTCCCGGAAAGGGGCCAGTGCGGCGGCGAGCTGCTCGACGAGCGTCCCGACGAGGCGGCCGCGGCCCGGCGCGCCGCGCCCCAGCTCGGCGCGCACCGAGGTCATGACCGAGGCATCGAAGCCGCAGGGCGAGATCGCCGCGAAGCCCGAGAGGTCGGTCTCGTGGTTGAGCGCCAGACCGTGATACGTGACCCAGCGGTCGGCCGCGACGCCGAGCGAGGCGATCTTGCGCGCGCCGTCGATCCACACGCCGGTCGCGCCATCGCGCCGGCCGGCGCCCAGGCCGTGCCCGGCGAGCGCGTCGATGAGCGCCTGCTCGAGCGCGCGCAGATACGCGTGCAGGTCGCGGCGGCCCTCGGCGAGCTTCACGATCGGGTAGACCACGATCTGCCCGGGGCCGTGCCAGGTCGCCTGGCCGCCGCGCTCGACCTCCACGACGTCGAGGGCTCCGGCCGGCGCCGAGCCCTGCATGCCGCGACCGACCGTCACGACGCTCTCGTGCTCGACGACCAGCAGCGTGTCGGGTCCGCTGCCCTGCCGGCGCGCCTCCACGACCCGCTTCTGCAACGCCCACGCCTCGCGGTACGCCATGCGGCCGAGGTCGCGGACGGTCAGCTCCACGCTCAGTGACCGGGCTGGAAGATGTGGACCGCGTGCCCCTCGACCACGTGCGCCGCCTCCATGAGCGTCTCGGAGAGCGTCGGGTGCGGGTGCACGGTCAGGCCGATGTCGGCGACGTTGGCGCCCATCTCGATGGCGAGCGCGGCCTCGGCGATCAGGTTGCTGGCCTCGTGGCCGACGATGTGGCAGCCCAGCAGCCTGCCGTCGCCCGCGTCCGCGACCATCTTCACGAAGCCCTCGGGCGCGCTCATCGAGAGCGCCTTGCCGTTGGCCGCGAACGGGAAGCTGCCGACCTTGACCGCGATGCCGCGCTCCGCTGCCTGGGCCTCGCTCAGGCCGACGGTCGCGATCTCGGGGTCGGTGAAGATCGCGGCCGGCATGGCCTGCACGTCGAGCGTGACGTTCCGCCCCGACATGGTCTCGGCGGCGACGAGGCCCTCCTTGCTGGCCTTGTGCGCGAGGTAGGGCGGGCCGATCACGTCGCCGATCGCGAAGATCGACGGGTGGCTCGTGCGGAGCTGCTCGTCGACCACGATGTGGCCGCGCGGGTCGGTGCGCACCCCCACCGCGCCCAGGTTCAGCTCCTCGGTGTTGGGCCGGAAGCCGACCGCGACGAGCGCCTTCTCGACGGCCAGCGACTTCTCGCCCTGCGGCGTGGCGATCGTCGCGTCCATCAGGCTGCCGCGGTGCTCGACGTGCTCGACCCTGCTGTTGAGGTGCACGGCGATCTTGCGCTTCTTGAGTTCGCGCTCGACGACCTTGACCAGGTCGGGGTCGGTGCCGGCGAGCAGTTGCGGGCCGAGCTCGACGACCGTCACCGTGCTGCCGAGCTTGGCGAGGTAGGTGCCGATCTCGAGGCCGACGATGCCGCCCCCCACCACGAGCAGGCTGGCGGGAATGCTCGTCAGGTCGAGGGCCTCCCGGCTCGTGAGCAGGCGCTCGCCGTCGATGGCGAGGCCCGGCAGCGCGACGGGACGCGCGCCGCTCGCGACGAGCGTCTTCTTCGTCGTGACGCGCCGCTCGGCGCCCTCCGGCGTGCGGATGCGCAGCTCGGTCGGCGAGACGAAGCTCGCCATGCCGTAGGCCAGCTCGATCTTGTGGCGCTTGAACAGCTCGCCAATGCCGCCCGTCAGGCGCTTCACGACGCCGTCCTTCCAGGACTTCATCGTGCCCATGTCGACCGAGAGCCCGTCGACGCGGATGCCCATCGCGGCGCCGTGCCGCTGCAGGTGCTCGACCAGGCCGCTCGCGGCGATCATGGCCTTGCTCGGGATGCAGCCCCAGTTCAGGCACACGCCGCCGAGCGCGTCGCGCTCGACGACCAGCACCTTGTGCCCGAGCTGCGCGAGCCGGATGGCCGCGACGTACCCCCCCGGCCCCGCCCCGATGACGACGACGTCGACCTGCTTGCTGTCCATGGGCTTCGCTGCGCGCTCCGGGCGGGCGTGGGAGGAATCGTCGACCGGCCCGACGCGCCGCGTGCCGCGCCGTTCCGTCGAGCGGCGCAATGTACCGCAGCGCCGCGGCGGCGCGCGAGGCCGGGCGGATGCGGGGCCTCGCGCGCGACGCGCGGCTTGCCGGGCGCCGCGCGTCCGCCGATGATGCGGGCTGCAGCCCACGGAGCCCGCCATCGACGAGCCGGTCTACTTCGCCGCGAAGGACCGCCCGCTGCGGCGCGACGTGGGTTGGTTGGGCGCGCTGCTCGGCGAGATCCTGCGCGAGCAGGGCCCGCCCGAACTCTTCGACACGGTCGAGCGCGCGCGCCACGCCGCGCGGGCCCGGCATCGCGCCGGCGCGGCCGCGCGGTCCCCGGCGCAGGCCGATGCGCGGCTCGCCTCCGTCCTGTCCGGCCTGCAGCCGGCGCTCGCGCTCGAGGTCGTGCGCGCCTTCTCGGCCTATTTCGGGCTGGTCAACATGGCCGAGCGCGTGCACCGCATCCGGCGTCGCGTCGACACCCGCCGCGCCGGGCGGGCCCAGCGCGGCAGCTTCCTCGCCGTGCTGCAGACCCTGGCGGCGAACGGCGTGACGCTGGCGCAGCTGCGCGCGCGGCTGGCCGGCCTGCACGTCGAGCCGGTCTTCACCGCGCACCCGACCGAGGCCGTCCGCCGCACGCTGCTCAAGAAGGACCAGCGCATCGCGCGCGCGCTGGTCGAGCGCTTCCAGCGGACGCAGGCCGCTCCCGAAGAGGAGGCCGCGCTGGCCGAGCGCATCGCGCTCGAGATCGCCTCCGGCTGGCAGACCGAGGAGCAGTTGCGCGAGCAGCCGACGGTCGCCGAGGAGGTCGAGCACGTGCAGTTCTTCCTCGTCGACGTGCTCTACCGCATCGTGCCCGCGCTGCACGAGCAGCTCGAGAGCGCGGCGCAGGCCGTGTACGGCGAGCGCCTCGGGCTCGAGCGACCGCTCGTGCGCTTCGGCTCGTGGGTCGGCGGCGACATGGACGGCAACCCGAACGTCGGCGCCGACACCCTGCGCGCCACGCTCGGCCGGCACCTGCAGCTCGTGCTGCGCCGCTACCGGGCCGAGGTGCAGACCCTGTTCGAGCACCTCTCGCAGTCGACCTCGCGCGTGGCCGTCGACGCCGCGGTGCTCGAGCGCGTCGAGGCATACCGCGCGCTGCTGCCCGAGGCCTTCGCGGCGATCCCGGCGCGCTACCACGAGATGCCCTACCGGCTGCTGCTGTGGCTGGTGTCCGAGCGGCTCACGCGCAGCGGCCGCGGCGAGAGCGGCGGCTACCGTCAGCCCGCGGAGTTCCGCGCGGATCTCGCGCTGATCGAGCGCAGCCTCGCGGCGCACGCCGGCGCGCGCGCCGGGCGGGCGCTGGTCGGCCGGCTGCTGATCCGGCTCGATACTTTCGGCTTCCATCTCGCGAAGCTCGACGTGCGGCAGGACGCCGAGGTGCACCGGCGCGTCGTGGGCGAACTGCTCGGGCGCCCCGACTTCGCCGAACTGCCGTCGGCCGAGCGCGCGCGGCAGCTCGCCCGGGCTCTGACCGCGCCGACCGCGGAGCCGACGGCCGCGCTCTCGGACGAAGCGCGCGCCACGCTCGACGTCTTTGCCGCGCTGCACGAGGGCCGCGAGCGGCACGGGCCCGACGCCGTCGGCACCTACGTCATCAGCATGGCCCGCGGGCCCGACGACGCGCTCGCCGTGCTGTGGCTCGCGCATCGCGGCGGCCTGACCGACGAGCGCGGGGCCGTGCCGCTCGACATCACGCCGCTGTTCGAGACCGTCGACGATCTCGAACGCGCGCCGGACACGCTGCGCGCGCTCGTGACGGACCCGGCCTACGCCGCCCACCTCGCCCGGCGCGGCGGGCGGCAACTCGTCATGCTCGGCTACTCCGACAGCAACAAGGACGGCGGCGTGGCCGCCTCGCGCTGGGCGCTGCAGCGCGCGCAGGTCGGGCTGGTCGCCGCGGCCGCCGACACGGGCATCGAACTGAGCTTCTTCCACGGCCGGGGCGGTTCGATCAGCCGCGGCGGCGGCAAGCCGCGCGACGCGATCCTGGCCGCGCCGACCGGCGCCGTGCGCGGCCGGACGCGCATGACGGAGCAGGGCGAGATCATCCACGACAAGTACGGCTTGCGCGGCATCGCGCTGCGGACGCTGGAGCTCGTGATCGGCGCGGTGCTCGAGCGCCCCGACGCGGCCGTCGCCGAGGACCTCGCGCGCCGCGCGCAGGGCCCCCTGCCGCGCGCCTTCACCGACGCGATGGACTGCATCGCGGCCGAAAGCCGGGCCGCCTACCGCGCGTTGGTGCACGACGATCCCGACTTCCCGACCTTCTTCCGGCTCGCGACCCCCATCGACGTGATCGAGCGGCTGCGCATCGGCTCGCGTCCGGCGAAGCGGCGCGCGATGCGCGGCGTGGAAGACCTGCGCGCGATCCCCTGGGTCTTCGCCTGGACGCAGGCGCGCTTCGTGCTGCCGGGCTGGTACGGCGTCGGGTCGGGCCTCGCGGCCGCGCGCGAGCGACATGGTCTCGAGCGTCTGCGCGAGATGGCGCGCGACTGGCCCTTCTTCGCGGTCTTCCTCGCCGACGTCGAGATGGTGCTCGCGAAGGCCGACCTGGCGATCGCCGCGCGCTACGCCGCGCTCGCGGGCGAGGTCGGCGCGCGCCTCTTCCCGGTCGTGCGCGCCGAGCACGAGCGCACCTGCGCCGGCGTGCTCGAAGTCATCGAGCAGCGGGCGCTGCTCGACCGCGATCCGACGCTGCAGCGCGCGATCCGGCTGCGCAACCCCTACGTCGACCCGATGAGCTTCGTGCAGGCCGAGCTGCTCGCCCGGTGGCGCGCGGGCGACCGGCAGGACGCGTTGCTCGAGCGCGTGCTGGGCCAGACCGTCCGCGGCATCGCCCGCGGCCTGCAGAACACCGGCTGAGCGGCGGCGCGGCCGCGGCGCGCGGTCAGAGCGGGAAGGCCCCTTCGTTGCTGCCGCCGCCGGTCTCGCGGCGCACCTGCTCGAGCTGCTCGGCGATGTGCGGCGGCATCGCGGCGTAGACGTCGGTGAAGAGCGTCTCGACGGCGGGCGGCGGGCTCTTCTCGGCGATCGCGATGGCGGCGTCGATCTCGGCCTTCTGCTCGGACTGGATGCGCTGGTCGAGCTCCTTGCTGACGAGCCCCTCGAGTTCGAGGTAGTTGCGGAAGCGCGCGATGGGATCGCGCTGCGCCCAGAGTTCGAACTCGGCCTTGTCGCGGTAGCGCGTCGGGTCGTCGGAACTGCTGTGCCCCTCGAGCCGGTAGGTGATGGCCTCGATGAGCGTCGCGCCCCCGCCGTTGCGCGCGCGCTCGGCGGCCTCGGTCGTGGCGCGGTAGACGGCCAGCACGTCGTTGCCGTCGACCGCGATGCCCGGCATGCCGTAGGCCACGGCCTTGACCGCGATGCCCTTGCTGGCGGTCTGCTTGCTGAAGGGCACGCTGATCGCGAACTGGTTGTTCTGGCAGAAGAAGATCGCCGGCACCTTGTGCACGCCGGCGAAGGTCAGCGCGCAGTGGAAGTCGGTCGAGCTCGTCGCGCCGTCGCCCATGTAGCCGAGCACGACCGTGTCGTGCTTCTTGATCTTGGCGGCCCAGGCCGTACCCATGGCCTGGTTGATTTGCGTGCCGATGACCGACGAGAGCGTGACGTAGTGCTTCTCGCCCGAACCGAAGTGGCAGGGCATCTGCCGGCCGTGCGCCTCGTCGAGGCCGCAACCCATGAGCTGCGCGACGTACTTCTCGAGCGGGTAGCCGCGCATGAGCAGCACCGCGCCCTCGCGCAGCGCCGGATAGACCCAGTCGCCCGGGCCCATCGCCGCGCCGCTGCCGACCGTCGCGGCCTCCTGTCCCTTGCAGGTGCCGTAGAAGCCGATGCGCCCCTGCCGCTGCAGCGCGAGCATGCGCGTGTCGAGGATGCGCACCGTGACCATCTGCCGATACAGCTCGACCATGCGCTCGGGCGCGATGTCGGGCACGAGATGCCCGTGCACCTTGCCCGACGGTTCGAGGACCTGCAGCAGCTTGGTGCTCATGAGCGGGTCCAGTCTAAGCGCGGCGAGGGGCGCGGGCGAGCGCCGGGGCCGGACGGCTCGAGCCACTCGTAACGGCGGCGGCCCGCGGCCGTCCGCATTCCGGAGTTCTTGACAACCCGAGGCACCGGAGGCACTCTCGCCGCCGACGGATCTGGAAGCACGACGACATCACCAGGCCCCGCCGCATCGTCGACATCCAAGCGTGTCCGGAAACGGGCACCACGAGCGAACGGGCCGCTTCTTCCTGCTACAGCCGGCGCGTCGACGAGCTTCGACCCACCGCGTAACGCGACGCCGGGTCTACCGTCTCGATTCCCGACTCCGGACGGGAATCATGACGAGCTTCGCATTGCTCATCGACGGCGGCTTCATGCTCAAGCGCCTGCGGCACATCCGGCGCGGGCCTGCTGGCACCAGGGACGTTCTGGCCGAGTGCGCGCGCATCCGCCGGAGCGGCCCCCTCGCCGATCTCGACATGCTGCGCACGTACTTCTACGACGCGCCGCCCAGCATGGAGACCCTCGTCAATCCGGTCGACGGCTCGAGATTCGATCTGTCTCGCACTCCGCAGTACGCCGAGGCGCGACGCCTGCATGACGAACTCGAACTCCAGCCCGACTTCGCGTTGCGCATGGGCGTGCTCGATTGCCATGGATACTCGATGCAGGCCCGGGACATCGCCGACGTCATGACGCGCGGCGGAACGATCCGAGCCGGCGACGTGCGGCCTGCGCTCGTGCAGAAGGGCGTCGATCTGCGCCTCGGCCTCGACATCGCGCGGCTGGCGCTGCGACGGCTGGTCGACACGGTCGTGATCGTGACCGGCGACAGCGACATGGTGCCGGCCTTCAAGTTCGCCCGCCGCGAGGGGCTGCGCGTGGTTCTCGATCACCTTGGCGCGCCGGTGAAGCGCGAACTCAAGGCGCACGTCGACCTCGTGCTGGGCTGAGTCGCGCAAGTTTCGAGGCGGCGGTCGGGGGACCCGCCCCGCCGCGCGCGCTCAGGCCTCCTCGAACAGCATCAGGCCGGGGTTCTCGAGCAGGGCCTTGACGCGGTTCATGAAGCGCGCGCCCACGGCGCCGTCGACGACGCGGTGATCGAGCGAGAGCGAGAGCCACATGATGTCGCGCACCTCGATCTCGCCCTCGACCACCCAGGGCCGCTTGCGGATCGCGTGCACGCCCATGATCGCCACCTCGGGCACGTTGATGATCGGCGTCGCGACCACGCCGCCGATGTTGCCGGCGTTGGTGATCGTGAAGGTGCCGCCGCCGACGTCGTCGGGCCGCGTCTTGCCGTCGCGCGCGCGCTCGGCCAGTTCGGCCAGCTCGGCGGCCAGCTCGAACATCGGCTTGCCGTCGGCGCCGCGCACGACCGGGACGATCAGCCCGTTGGGCGTGTCGACCGCCACGCCGAGATTGATCTCCTTGTGCAGCACCAGCTCGGCGCGCTCCTCGTCGAGCGAGGCGTTGAGCAGCGGGAAGTCCTTGAGCGCCGCGCAGGTCGCCTTGAGGATGAAGGGCATGTAGGTGAGCTTGACGCCGCGCTCCTCGGCGCGGGCCTTGGCCGCGCCGCGCAGGCGCACCAGCTCGGTGACGTCGATCTCCTCGGCGTAGGTGAAATGCGCCGCCGTCTGCTTGGAGACGCGCATCTGCGCGGCGATGCGCTTGCGCAGGCCGCGCAGCGGCTGGCGCTCGTCGCCGGGCAGCTCGTGCGGGCGCGGGGCGACCACGCCCGCCGCGGGAGAGCCGGCGGGCGCCGCCATCGGGCGCGCGCCGCTCGCGGCCGCGGCCGCCGGGGC
>CAZBBB010000093.1:0-12834 GCA_964490005.1 uncultured Phycisphaerales bacterium
CCGCAGCCCGCGCGGCAGGTGCCGGCGGCGAGCGCGCCGCCCGGCCCCGCGCTGCGCTGGCTGCCGGCGCCCGAGGAACTGCTGCCCCTCATGGCGGGCGGCGCGCTCTCGGGCTTTCGTCGCGGACACTGCGAGCTGTCCATCGCGCGCCTCTCGGGCCCGCGCCGCCTCACGGGCGGCTGGTGGGCGGCGCCCTGGGCGCGCGACGAGTACGAACTCGTCACGAGCGACGGCGCCCTCTACCGCATCGGCCGCGACCTGCACGCCCAGCGCTGGCTGCTGCTCGCCGAGGGGGATTGATGCCGCGAAACGCCCGAACGCCGTGCAGGACCGGCGTCCGCGCGTGCCGACACCCGATGAGCCGCACTTCGGATAGGCTGCCGCTCTCGGTCGAGCCGCCGGTCCCGGAGCGGGCACGGACGGCTCGCAAACCGACAGCGTCATCTCACGCGAGGTCGACGATGCGCCGAACACTCGCCGGCGTCCTGCTCCTCGGACTGTCGTGGACGGCCGTGCAGGCCCAGCCCATCAGCCGCATCGGCACGTTCCTTGATCCGTGGGGTGGGCTGTTCGTCTCGGGCGACATCACGGCGGACGGCAAGTGGCTCATTTTCGTCGAGAGCATCGGCGACGGCTGCAGTGGCGTGACTCTCGAGCGCCTGTCGATGATCCGGACGGACGGCACGGACCATCGAGTCATCATCGACTGGCCTGAGATGGAGTTGCTTGAGCCTGACGTCGAGACGCTGATCGAGAATCTCGTGATCTCCGGCGACGGCCGCTGGGCGGCATTCAAGTGGCCGCACAAGTTCAGCCCGGTCAGCGTCTGCAGCGTTGTCCTGCCGATGCACTGGTATCTCGTGGACCTGATCACGGGCGATGTCTCCGAGATCACGTTCAACGGCCAGGTCGTCTCGGGAGTTTCGTTCACGAATGACGGGGAGACGATGGCCTTCATGGGCTACGACCCGTCCATCAGCGACTGGGACTACTTCCTGTCGGCGCCGTCGGCGAATCCGACACCGGAGACGAGCCGTGCGCTGGGCTTGGCATCACCGCTCACGATGTGGCCGGGCAAGCTCAGCGGAGACGGAAGCAAGTTCGTGTTCGTGCAGAGCGTGAATACGGGCTGCTGCCCGGCGAACGTGTACGTTCACGATGTCGAGAGCGGTGCGACGATCGCAGTCAACCCCGCGCCAGTGCAGTCTGGGATCTCGATCTTCGATGTCTCCGACGATGGTCAGCGCGTGATGTACGCCGGTGACTGTTGCTGGTGGGGCGTCGGCAGCGATGGCAGCGGACATGGCGGCTTCCTTTCTGGTGGCGGCGGAGCGACATCCGGTCGCCTGACGCGATCGGGATCACACCTGGTCTACAGTCAGAAGCTTCCGATGAAGAAGACGTTCCGGAGTCCATGGGGAGGGAGTGGACCGCTGACGACGGTGCCGCTGACGGGCGCCGGTGTCCTGCTGGGAACGATTCCGGCCTCGGCCGATGGGACCGTCATCGCTGGCTGGGATTCCAATCAACCACTGTCGAGCGGCTGGGCCGCGCTCGTGATCTGGTTCGACAAGCCGCGCGTGCTCACGACCTACGGCCACGGCACGGCGGGCAGCACGCTCACGTGGGACGTCGGCGGAGCGGCGGGCGACTCGTATCTGCTCGCGTGGTCGCTGTTGCCCGGCGCGCGGCCCTTCAAGCACTACGGCACGCTGGGTCTCGACGTGGCCTCGCTGCAGTTGCTGGGCGCGGGAGTCGTGAGCGGCGCGGACAACGTGGGCAAGCTCACGATCACGATTCCCGAGAGCACGGTGATCCCGTCGCCGTTGCCGGTGCACTTCCAGGCGCTGGTGCTCTCGGGTCCGGGCGTCGGCGGTCTGACGAACACGACGGCCTTCACGCTGCAGCCCGGAGTGGCGGCGCTGTCGTCGGCGTCGGGAGGCGATGCGGGCGCGCAGCCGGCCGTCGGCCCGCACCCGCACACCGCTCCGATCCCGGCGTCGATGTCGACCTCTTCCGTCGATCCTGCGCCGGCCATCGGCCAGCCGCCGTGGATGCGTCGCGCCGAGTGGGAGCACTACCTGCTCGCGCAGGACCCGTCCTACTGGATGGCGGAGCAGCGCGCCGGTCGCGAAGTCGTGCTGCCGTCGCTGCGGCGGCCTTGACGCTGGACAAGGTTAGGGAGATGTTAGGGCCCTCGTGGCCCCGCCTCCGAACACGCCCGAGCGCCTGAGCCCGCCGAGGCCGACGCAGGGCAGGGTGCTTTGCGGAGCGCCCGCCTACGCCGAGTTGTCGTGCCAGTCGGCCTTCTCGTTCCTGCGGGGGGCGAGCGAGCCGGAGACGCTGGTGCAGCGCGCGGCGGAACTGGGCTACGCGGCGCTGGCGCTGACCGACCGCGACGGGCTGTATGGCAACCCGCGCTTCCATCTCGCGGCGCGCGCGGCGGGACTGCACGCGGTGCACGGCACGACGCTCACGCTTGCGCGAGTTGCGAGCCTCGGCGACGGCTCGCCGCTCGGGGCCGACGATCGCGTCACGCTGCTGGCGGAGAACGAAGCGGGCTGGAGCAACCTGTGCCGGCTCGTCTCGGCGGCGCGGCACGGCTCGCGCACGGCGCCGGTGACGGCGCTCGACACGCTCGCGCGGCACGGCGACGGCCTGCTTGCGCTGGCCGGCCCGCATCTGCCGGACACGACGATCGCGACGCTGCGCGAGATCTTCGGCGGCGAGCGGCTGCTGCTCGCGATCCATGACCGGCTGCTGCGGCGCGACGTGCGCGGGCAGGCCGTGCAGCGCGAGCGCGGACGGCGCCTCGGCTTGCAGCTGCTCGTCACCGGCGGCGTGCGCTTCGCGCGGCGCGCCGACAAACCCGTGCACGACGTGCTGGCCTGCGTGCGCCACAAGCTCACGCTCGAGCAGGCCACGACGCGCCTGCTGCCCAACGCCGAGTTCTGCCTGCGACCGATCGCCGAGCTGCAGCGCCTGTTCCGCCACTGCCCGCAGGCGCTGGCGCGCACGGTGGAGGTCGCGCAGCGCTGCCGCTTCGATCTGTCGCGTCTGGCCTATCGCTTCCCGCCCTGCACGCCGCCGCCGGGCGAGTCGCCCTTCTCGCACCTGCACCGTCTGGCGCACGAGGGTGCGCGTCGCCGCTACCGCCCGCTGCACGCGGCGGCCGCGCGCCAGCTCGCGCGCGAACTCGACCTCATCGAACGCCTCGACCTGGCCGGCTACTTCCTGCTGGTGCACGAGATCGTGCGCTGCTGCGAGGAGCGCGCGATCCTCTGCCAGGGGCGCGGCTCGGCGGCCAACAGCGTCGTCTGCTACGCGCTGGGCATCACCTCGGTCGACCCGGTCGGCATGGGCCTGCTCTTCGAGCGCTTTCTGTCCGAGAACCGCGGCGAGATGCCCGACATCGATCTCGACATCGAGCACGACCGGCGCGAGGAGGTGCTGCAGTGGGTCTGGGCGCGGCACGGTCGTGAGCGCGCGGCGCTGGCGGCGGAAGTGATCACCTATCGCGCGCGCTCGGCGGTGCGCGACGCGGGCAAGGCACTCGGTTTCACGCTGCCGGAAGTCGAGGCGCTCGCCAAGGGCCTCGATCGCCGCTGGGACGGCGACTCGGGACAGATCCCCGAGGCCTGGGCCGAGCGCAAGGACGACCCGCGCCTGCCGCACCTGCTGGCCCTCGTGCGCGCGATGGAGGGCCTGCCGCGGCACCTGTCGATCCACGTCGGCGGCATGATCATCACCGGGCCGCCGCTCACCGACGTGATGCCCGTCGAGCCGGCCGCGATGCCCGGCCGCACCGTCGTACCCTGGGACAAGGACGACCTCTCGGCGCTCGGCATCCTCAAGATCGACCTGCTCGGCCTGGGGATGCTCAGCGTGCTGCGTCGCACGCTGGCGCTGGTGAACGAACAGGCGGCGGGGGCGACAGGCGCTCCTTCGGCGAGCAGCTCAAACGGAACGTCACGCGGCACGACGAGCGACACGAGCGGCGAAGCCGCTCCGCTCTCCCTCCACACGATCCCCGCCGACGACGAAGCGACCTGGGACCTGCTCTGCGCGGCCGACACGGTCGGCGTCTTCCAGGTCGAGTCGCGCGCGCAGATGAACTGCCTGCCGCGCCTGCGGCCGCGGCGCTTCTACGATCTGGTCGTCGAGGTCGCGCTCATCCGCCCGGGGCCGATCCAGGGCGACATGGTGCATCCGTATCTGCGGCGACGCGCGGGGCACGAGCGGGTGTCGTACGCGCACCCGGCGCTGCGGCCGATCCTGCAGCGCACGTTGGGCGTGCCGCTGTTCCAGGAGCAGGGCATGCGCATCGCGATGGAGGTCGGCGGCTTCTCGGGCAGCGAGGCCGACGAGCTGCGCCGCGCGATGGGGCACAAGCGCAGCCGGCAGCGCATGGAGGCGCTGGCCGCCAAGCTCGTCGAGGGCCTGGTGAAGAACGGCCTGACGCGCGCCGCGGCGCAGCAGGTCTACGCCCAGCTCGCCGCCTTCGCCGACTACGGCTTCCCCGAATCGCACGCGGCCTCCTTCGCGCGGCTCGCCTGGGCCTCGGCCTGGCTCAAACGCCACCATCCCGAAGCCTTCCTGTGCGCGCTGCTCAACAGCCAGCCGATGGGTTTCTATCCGCCGGCGGTGCTGGTCTCCGACAGCCAGCGCCACGGCGTGCTCGTGCTGCCCATCGACGTGCTGCAGAGCGACTGGGACGCGACGCTGCAATGGTCGGAGGGCGGCGTCTCGGCGGACGCGGGCGGAACGAACGCGAGCGACGCGACGGACCGTGCGCGCGGAGGGCAAGGCGGGGGGCCGGCCGATCGCGCCGGCGCCCCCGCACCGCGGCCCTCGTCCGCGGGATCGGCCGCTCCGGACACAGCCAGGTGGCGTCAGGATGTCGCGCCTTCAGCGAGCGCCGGAAACCTGCCGCCCGACTCGACGCGCGCGCGCGCCCGGCGTTACGAGCCGCGGCGCTCGCCCGGCGCACCGCGCCACGCTTTGCCGCCCGGCGCGGCGTCCGGCACGCCGCGCCTCGCCGTGCGCCTCGGGCTGTCGATGCTCGCCGGGCTCGGGCCGGCGCACGAGGCCGGCGTGCGCGCGGGCCTCGCGTCGGTCGCGCGCCTCGGGCCCTTCGTCTCGCCCGAGGACTACGCGCGACGCTGCGGCCTCGCCCGCCAGCATCTCGAACGTCTCGCGCGCCTCGGCGCGCTGTCGGGTTTCGAGGCGCGGCGCCGGCAGGCCTTGTGGCGCGTGGCGCGCTACGGCTGCGAGTTCCCGGATTCGGTCGCCGGGCCGCTGCCCGCCGACGCGCCCGTCACGCTGCCGGCGATGGCGCCGCACGAGATCGTGGCCGAGAACCTCGCGCTGGGGCGCGCGAGCGTGCAGCGCCACCCGCTCGAGCTGCTGCGCGCGGCCCTCGCCGCCCGCGGCGTGCGCACGGCGGGCGAGCTGCCGGCGCTCGGCGAAGCGCTGGCCGCCGGCCGCGCCCCTCCCGAACTGCGACGCGCGAGCCGCTTCACGAATCTCGACGGCGCGCAGGTGGCGCGCAGCGCGGGCGAGATCGCGGTCGCGGGCCTGGCCATCTGCCGGCAGCGTCCGCCGACCGCCGGCGGCCTGACCTTCGTGACGCTCGAGGACGAGACCGGCTTCGCCAACCTGATCGTCACGCCGCAGGTCGCGGCGCGCGACCGCGCCGGACTCTCGGCCGCCGTGATGCTGGCCCTCGGCGCGCTCGAACACGTCCAAGGAGTCGTGAACATCCGCGTCACGCACCTGCTGCCGCTGCGCCTGTCCCCTCTGCCCGGCCTGCCGAGCCACGACTACCGCTAGCTGCGCCCAGCAACGTCCAAGGCGGGGGAGATCGATGCGAGGCGGGCTGTCGCGAGCAGCCGCTCGCTCCCGAAACCACCGTCGCGAGCATGGGCAGTTCCCATCGTCGCCTTCCCACCCGGAACGTGGCGCGGGGCGGAAGCTGCGGGGGCCTGCGAGCGGCAGCCTTTCGGGGGGCGGAGCGAGCAGGCCCCCGCAGCTTTCGCCCTGAGCGCGCCACTCCCGCCTACTGCCTCGTGAACTCCTCGACAACCGCGCTCGGCGCGTTGCCCTGCCCGTAGCCGCCGACGACGAAGATGCGGCCCTGGAAGATCGCGGTGCCGTGGTCGTGGCGCGGCGTGGGCAGCGGCGCCTCGACGCGCCAGGAGTCGCTCGACGGGTCGTAGACGTCGACGCGCTCGATGAGTCCGCTCGGCAGCACGCCGCCGCCGCTGGACGAACCGGGCAGCGTCAGGCCGCCGAACAGGTACAGCTCGCCCTGCCACCGGACCGCGCGACCGGCGCCGGAACGCGGCGTCGGCAGCGGCGCGAGCGTGCTGCCCGGGCTCTGGTCGGTGCTCCACTGGCCGGACTGCGGGTCGTAGACCTGCACGTCGCGCGTGCCGGCCGAGATCGAGCTGCCGTCGCCGACCGTGCCGCCGAAGACGAAGAAGCGGCTGCCGTCGGTGCCGCCCGCGGCGTGGTGGCGCGGAAGCGGCAGGGGCGGCAGCGGCGCCCAGCTGTCGCTGAGCGCGTCGTAGCGCGCGGCGAAGGACACCGCACCGCCGTTGGAGAGCCCGCCGGCCGCATACAGGCGCCCGTCGATCACGGCCGTCGCGACCGCGCCGCCCGGCCAGGGCAGTTGGCTGCCCACCGACCAGCGGTTCTCGGCCGGATCGTAGATCTGCACGCGCCCCTCGCTGCCGAAGCCGAGGCCGCCGACGAGCAGGGCGCGCCCGCCGACCTCTTCGACGGCGTGCGAGCCGCCGGGGAAGGGGCGAGCGGCGCCGTCGGCCGTCCATTCGCCCGCGGGCGCCATCAGGTCCAGGCGCAGCGTGGCGGGCTGTCCGGCGACGAAGGCGTGCAGCACGCCGCCCAGCACGGTGGCGGCCGCGCCGCCCGCGAAGGGCAGCTCGCCGCCGCCGCTGCTGCTGCCTCCGCCCCAGTCGCCCGGCTCGAGGCCCGGCGCCGGCATCAGGAAGCGGAAGGCGGCGTCGAGCACCGACACGTGGCCGTTGCTGACGACGACGACGTCGAGCAGCTCGGTGCCCGGCGCCGGCTGGGGCGGCAGCAGCCCGAAGATGCGCGTGGCGCTGACGCTCGTCACGGCCGCCGGCAGGCCGCCGATCGTGACGCTCGTGTTGGCGAGCGCGCCGAAGCCGCGCCCGCCGATCACGAAGGGAGCGCCGCCGGTCGGCGGCGCGCGCCACGGGAAGATGTCGAGCGCGTCCATCGCGCCGGCCGCGAGGTCGACCGGGGCGAGCACCTCGATGCGCCCGCCGAACTGGTCGAGCGCGACGAGCGCGCCGCCGGGCCCCGGCACGATGTCGAGCGCGCCCGTCGGCGGCAGGATCGGCAGCACCTCGGCCACCGAGCGTCCGTCGGGCGCAAGGCGCACCCGACTCGCGCCGCCCTGCCACTTCTGCACGATGAGCTGGCCGCGGAGCTGGCCGCCGAACGTGTCGGCGCGGTACTCGGCGATGCCGTCCTGGCTGCTGGGCAGCACGGCGAGGGCCTGCGTGAAGGTGTTCGGCAGGCTCGGCTGCCACGGGTCGCGCCAGATGTCCTGGCGCGGGTCGAAGTGCCCGCGCGCGCGGTTCGCGCTGCCGTAGTAGTTGTCGGCCTCGACGTGCAGCAGTTCGTCGGGCTCGTCGGGATTGGGCCCCTGGCTCGTCGGCCCCGTCGACGCCGGGCCGTAGGCGAGGTTGGGCCCGTTGTCGGTCGCGTACAGTTTCTTCGACGTCGTGTACACGAGGTCGTAGGGATTGCGCAGGCCCGGCGCGTGGACGAACACGTGGCTGCCGGGCGCCACGACGACGCTCTCGCCGAAGCGCTGGTCGTCGTTGGGCGCGCCGCCGGCGATGTCGACGTAGTGCACGGCCCCGTTGAAGCCGGATTCGGATGTGAGCGCCTTGAGCACCGCGCCCGAAAGGGGCGACTCGGGCAGGTTGCCCATCGCCAGCGCCGCGACGCCCGCGTTGGTGTTGCAGCCGACCGCGAGCAGCAGATCGCCGTTGTGGTCGAACTGCAGGCCGTTCACGGCGTGCCCGCTGTTGCTCTGCGGCAGCCCCGTCACGAGCGGCACGGGCGCGTCGAAGTTCGGGCCGGTGAGCACCGACACCGCGCCGCGGTAGGCGCTGGGGCCCGCGACCGCGCCGCCGCCGTCGGCGTAGAGGTCGGCGTGGCTCACGTACACCCGCACCGGGAAGGGCGGGTCGTGCGGGTTGAAGGTCAGCCCGAGGCTCTCGTGGTTCACCAGCCCCGAGACGCCGGGATAGGTGTCGATCGCCAGAAGCTGCCAGTCGTCGTCGAAGCTGAGCGCCTTGAGTTCGCCGTGCAGCGTCGTGACGTACAGCCGCCCGTCGGGCCCGAACTCGCCGCTCGTGGGCGACTGCAGGCCCATGCTGAACACCGAGGCGAAGTCGACGGGCACCGGGCCGCCGCCCGAGTAGCTGAAGTCCTGCGCGTTGCTCGTGCCGTGCGGGGTCTGCACGCTGACGGCGATCGTGCCCGCCGCGTGCGGCGGCGAGGCGAACTCGATCCGCGTGGGCGTGATCGACAGGCCCTGCGCGGCGCCGAGCGGCTGGCCGCCCCAGTTCACCTGCACCTGCGCGGCCGGGAAGAAGCCGAGGCCCTCGATCACGATGGCGTTGCCGCCCGCGGTCGTGCCGGCGTTCGGAGCGAGCAGGTTGAGGACGGGCGGCAGCGCGGTCTGGTCGTGGCTCGTGCCCGTGCCGCCGACGATCGCCGGCGCGCCGCCCGCCGCCGCGAGACTGACGCTCGCGGGCAGCGCGGCGAGCGTCGGCACGGCGAAGCGCGCCTCGACCTCGTGGCTGCCGGCCGCGAGTTGCAGCGGCCCGCTCGCGGGCAGCCCGTCGACGAACAGCCGCCGATCGCTGCCGCCGCTCGCGACGAACGCGTAGTTGCCGGTAGCCGGCAGCACGACGTCGGCGCGAAGCACGGCCAGCACGTTGCCGGTGAAGGGCGAGCCGCCCACCGTGCCGCTGCCGCCGCCGACCTGCATCTGGCCCAGCACCTCGGCCCAGTCGGCGAAGGCCGGCACCGCGTCGAGCAGCGTCGCGGGGTCGGCCGCGCCGCTGTCGTGGTAGCGCGCCATGACGCCCGGCACGGCCGTGCCCGGCACGACCGCCACCGTGTGCAGGTCGATGAGCGTGTGGGGCGGGACGGCGTCGTCCTCGATGAGCAGCACGATCTCGTGGCTGCCGTGCGGCAGCGGCACGCTGACCTGCGCGCCGCTGGCGAGCGGCACGCCGTTCGACTTCCACTTCCAGGCGGTGAGCGCGTGGCCGATCTCGTGCGTGTGGCTGTCGCCGCCGTCGAGCGGCACCGCTTCGCTGCCATCGCCGTCGTAGTCGACGACGGTGTCGGGCGCCAGGATCACCGCGTGCAGCAGCGGGTTGGTCGCGATCGACAGGTGCACGCCGCGCGAGAGCGCGATCGAGAGCGGCGCGAGCGACTCGGCCACCGCCCACTGGAAGTGCAGGTCGCTGCCGAGCGTGGCGGGCACCTTGAAGGCCAGCTTGAGCGTGCCGTCGGGCTTGGCGTTGAGGTTGATGCGGATCTGCGAGGAGTTGAGCAGCTGGCAGCCTGGCGCGACGCCGGCGATGCCGTTCAGGTCGAGCGGCAGCGGGCCGAAGGGCGAGGTCTCGTCGGAGAAGCCGATCTGCATCACGACGAAGGCGCCGGGCGGCGCGCCCGACAGATGCACCTGCGCGAACTCGCCCGGCACGTTGCTGCCCGTGAAGCTGATCTGGGGCGGCGGCAGCAGCCCGCCGCAGGCCGTGCCGTAGACCACGGCCTGGGCCGGGGCCGGCGCGGCCGTCGCCGCGATGCCGAGCAGCACCAACAGGACGAGGCGGGTCGTGCTCATGGCGGCGCTCATGATACGCCCTTCAGCGCGCCGCGCGGGGTGCCGACGCCGGCGGCAGCGCACGCACCGGCTCAGTCGTCTCGCGGCGCGTCCGGCTCGGGCGCCGGCTGCGGCCAGGCCGTCGTGACCACGATGCGCCAACCCGCGGGCGTCCTGCGGAACAGTCGCTCCGAGACGCCCTGTTGAACCCGCGCGTCGGCCCATGTGGCGCGATAGCGGTAGTGGCCCCAGACGAGGCCCGGCTCGAGCCAGTGCAGCGTGACCTCGTCCGAGAGCAGTTCGGTCGGCCAGTCGCCCGTCAGGCTGTCGGCCAGCCCCTGCCAGCCGGTCTGCGGGCCGTCGGGCCCGAGGCGCACGAGGCGCTCGTCCTGCCAGTAGCAGGACAGATAGCCCTCGCGATCGCGGCGCGTGATCGCCGCGAGATTCTCGTTGAAGAGCGCCTGCGCGGCGGCCAGGTCGGCCTGCCGCAGCTCGGTGTCCGCGCGCGGCGCGAGCGCGCCCTGCGGCGAGCGGCAGCCGGTCAGCGCCGAGGCGGCGAGCAGCGCGAGGGTGAGCGGTCTGAACATGGGTCTCGTTGCGGCGGCGGGGCCTCGTCGCCGCGGCGGGCGCGATTGTCGCACGCTCGAGCCGCCGGGGAACAGGGGACGACGCTACACTCGGCCGCCATGAGCTGGCGGTCGGTCCGGAACACCGTGGGTGGGGCGCTGGTGGCGCTCGCGTCGGGCTGCGGGCCGTCGGCCGCGGTCGACGGGCCGGCGGCGTCCGCCACGCTCGGCCCCGCGGCGCCGAAGGTCGTGCTCAAGGTGCGCGCCACGGCGCGGGGCGACGAGGTCTTCAGTCCGCAGGTCATCGAGGCCACGCAGGCCAAGGTGCTCGCGGCCCTCGCCGAGGGCCCGGGCCTCGTCCTGCCGCGGCACGTTCCGGCCGTCTACCTCACGTCGGAGCAGGCGCTCGCGCGCCGCAAGGCCTACACGGCGAGCCTGGAGGAGGCCGGCGGACTGGCGGCGGGCATCGACGTCGTGGCCGACTTCGTCTTCGCCGACTCGATGCTGGGCCGCTACCTGCCCGACGAGAAGGTGCTGTACATCCTCTCGAACGTGCTCGAGCGGCTGGCGCTGCGCGACGGCGAGCTCGACCCGCAGGCGGCCGAAGTCCTGCTCTTCGGCGTCATGGCCCACGAACTCGTGCACGCCTACGACGACCAGGTGCACGGCATCATGCCCGACCCGGCGCAGGTCATCGTCCAGGCCGCCGCCGACGGCAGCAAGCTGGCCGAGCTGCAGACGCGCATGAGCCTGCTCGAGGGCCGCGCGACCTTCATCGCCGAACTCGCGTGCGAGCACGCCGGCGTGCCGCCGATGGACATGTTCTCGATCGAGGAGGCGCGCGACGTCGACGTGTTCCGCGTGCGCCGCGACGACAACGCGGCGCTCGCGGCCGGCAAGGGCCTGGCCAACGTCGTCGCGCGCGCCAAGCTCATGCAGTACGCCTACGGCCGCGAGTTCAGCCGCCGCGCCTGGGCCTTCGGCGGCGAGAAGTTCTTCAAGGAGATCATCGAGCACTCGCCGCTCTCGCTGGCCGAGCTGGAGGACTTCTCGCTGTTCGTGCAGCGCTGGGCGGCCGAGGAGGAGGCGGCGCTCGAGGCGGCGGACGCCGCTGCACCGCCCGCCGCAGCCGCGGGCGCCGACGCGGCCGCTACGGAGCCCTGAGCGCGCGCTCGAGCAGCGCGCGCACGGCCGCCGGATTGGCCTTGCCGCCGCTGGCCTTCATGACCGCGCCCAGCAGCGCGTTGAACAGTCCCGGCTTGCCGGCGCGATGGCGCGCCACGAGGTCGGTCTCCTCGGCCAGCACGCGCTCGACGAGCGCACCCAGCGCGTCGGTGTCGGAGAGCTGCACGAGGTCGAGGCGCCGCGCCGCGTCGAGGGCCGACTCGCCCGGCGCTTCCTCGAGCGCCACGATGACCGCGCGCGCCGCCTGCACCGAGAGCGCGCCGTCGTGGACCAGGCGCACGACCCCGCCGAGGCGCTTGCCGGTCAGGGCCAGCTCGCCCAGCGCGCGCTTGCGCTCGTTGCACAGGCGCAGCGCGTCGGTCTGCACGAAGCTGGCGACGGTCGCGGCCGGCACGCCGGGCCCCGCGGCGGCGAGCGCCTGCTCGAAGTAGTCGGCCAGCTCGCGCTCGGCGGTGAGCGCCTCGGCGTCGCGCGCGGGCAGGCCGAGCACGTCGCGCAGGCGCGCCTCGCGCGCGGCGGGCGCCTCGGGCATCGACGCGCGCAGCGCCGCCACCCAGTCCGGCGGCACGGCGAACTCGGGCAGGTCGGGCTCGGGGAAGTAACGGTAGTCGTCGGCCTGCTCCTTGCTGCGCATCGCGGCCGTGCGGCCGCTGGCCGGGTCGAAGGCCATCGTCTGCTGCACGATCGCGCCGCCCGCGCGCAGCACCTGCGTCTGCCGGTCGATCTCGGCCTGCAGCGCCTGCATCACGAAGCGGAAGGAGTTGAGGTTCTTGATCTCGGTGCGCGTGCCGAGGCGCGCGCTCCCGGCGGGACGCAGCGAGATGTTGGCGTCGCAGCGGAAGCCGCCCTTCTCCATGTCGCACTCGGAGGCGCCGGCGTAGCGCAGCGCGCGCCGCAGCGTCTGCAGGTAGGCGCCGGCCTCCTCGGGGCTCGACAGGTCGGGCCCCGAGACGATCTCGAGCAGCGCCATGCCCGCGCGGTTGAGGTCGACGAGCGAGAGCGGCAACCCCTCGGGGTGGATGATCTTGCCGCTGTCCTCCTCGAGGTGCGCGCGCACGATCGAGACGCGCTTGGTCGCGCCGCCCGGCAGCGGCACGTCGAGCGCGCCGTCGCGGCACAGCGGCCGGTCGTACTGGCTGATCTGGTAGCCCTTGGGCAGGTCGGGATAGAAGTAGTTCTTGC
>CAZBBB010000094.1:0-12641 GCA_964490005.1 uncultured Phycisphaerales bacterium
CCGACCAAGGTCACGCGTACGGCGCTGCAGAACGCGGCCTCCGTCGCGGGCCTGATGCTGACCACCGAGACGATCGTCACCGAGCTCAAGGACGAGCAGGAGATCGAGGGCGCGCTGAGCTGATCGGATGGCGGCGCCGCGCGACTACTACGAGGTGCTCGGGGTCGAGCGCGGGGCCGCGGAAGCCGACATCAAGAAGGCCTACCGCAAGCTGGCGCTCAAGTTCCATCCCGACCGGAACGAGGGCGACGCGAAGGCGGCCGAGAAGTTCAAGGAGGTCGCCGAGGCCTACGAGGTCCTCTCCGACGAGGGCAAGCGCCGGATCTACGACCAGCACGGCCATGACGGCCTGAAGGGCCGCGGATTCTCCGGCGGCGGCGTCGACCCGCGCGACATCTTCGAGCAGTTCTTCGGCGGCGCGGCCGGCGGCGGCGGCGGCGGACTCGGCGACCTGTTCGAGGGTTTCTTCGGCGGCGGCGCCGGCCGCGGCGGACCGCGCCAGGGCAGCCACCTGCGCGTCGGCGTGCGCATCCCGCTCAAGGAGGCCTGGGCCGGCACCGAACGCACGATCGCGCTCGAGCGTCACGAGCACTGCGGCGAGTGCGCCGGCAGCGGCGCGGCCAAGGGCACCTCGCCCGAGACCTGCGCGACCTGCCACGGCCGCGGGCGCGTGCAGCGCAGCCAGGGCTTCTTCATGATGCAGACGGCCTGCCCGACCTGCCGCGGCGCCGGGCGCACGATCAAGACGCCCTGCCGCGAGTGCCGCGGCAGCGGCCACGTGCCTCAGACGCGCGACATCAAGGTGCGCATTCCGCGCGGCGTGCGCGCCGGCAGCCAGCTGCGCATCGCGGGCGAGGGCGAGCCGGGCGAGCGCGGCGCGCCGCGGGGCGACCTGTTCGTGGTCGTCGACGTCGAGGAGCACCCGCTCTTCGTGCGCGACGAGGACGACCTGCTGTGCGAGATCCCGATCGGCTACAGCCAGGCCGCGCTGGGGGCCGAGATCGACGTCCCCACGCTCGCCGGCCGCGCGGCGCTCAAGATCCCGGCCGGCACGCCCAGCGGCAAGGTCTTCCGCCTGCGCGGCCAAGGCATGCCCTCGGTGCACGGACACGGCAGCGGCGATCTGCTCGCGCGCGTGACGGTCGAGGTGCCGCGCAAGCTCACGGCGCGCCAGCGCGAGTTGCTCGAGGAACTCGCGCAGATCGAGGGCGAATCCGCCACCTCGAGCCGTCGTTCGTTTCTCGACAAGGTGAAGGATCTGTTCGAGTGAAGTTCGGCAAGCACAAGACGGGTGCAGCGGGACGCGCGCGCGGCCGGGAGGCCGCGGCGCGCGCGGAGCACGCCGAAGCCGGGGCCGAGGCGCCGCAGGGCGCCGGCGCGGATCCTGCGGAGGCGGAGGGCGACGCGTCCGACGCGACGCCTGCCGGGGCCGCCGAGCAGGCCGCCGCACGCGCCGACGCTCCGGCCGCGTCGGCCCAGGGCGGCGAGGCGAGCGCGCCGGCGGCGGCTCCCGACCCCGGCCAACTCTCCGCCGAGTTCAAGGACAAGTGGCTGCGCGCCCTGGCCGAGGCCGAGAACGTGCGCCGCTCGGCGCGCCAGGATCTCGACGCGGCGCGACGCTACGGCAGCTCCTCTCTGCTCGTCGGACTGCTCGGCGCGCTCGACGACCTGCAGCGCGCGCTCGCCGCGCCGCCCGAGGGAATCGATCCGGCCTTCCTCGACGGACTGAAGCTGGTCGAGCAGCGCTTCATGACGGCGCTCGCGACGGCCGGCGTGAGCCGCGTGCCGGCCGCGCCGGGCCAGGCGCCCGACCCGATGGCGCATCTGGCGCTGCTCGAGCAACCCAGCGACCAGGTGCCGCCCGGCACGATCCTCACCGTGGTACTGCCCGGCTATCGCCTGCACGACCGACTGCTGCGCGAGGCGCAGGTGGTCGTCGCGCGCGCGCCCGACGCGCCGCCGCCCTCCGACGGGGCCCCGCCCCCCGAGGCCTGATGCCCACCTACGACTACGTCTGCCGCGCCTGCGGACACGCCTTCGAGCACTTCCAGGGCATCACGGAGGAGGCGCTGCGCGCGTGCCCGCGCTGCCGCAAGCGCCGGCTCGAGCGGCTCATCGGCACCGGCGCCGGCGTCATGTTCAAGGGCAGCGGCTTCTACGAGACCGACTACAAGCGCCCCGCGAAGGGCGCCGCCGCGAGCGACGCGAAGGACGGCGACGGCGGCAAGCAGCCCGCCGAGGAACGGACCACCCGCCCCGCGGCGGGAGCCGACGCGAACGCGCCGGCCGCGCCCTGCGCGCCCGCCGCGGCGAGCGAAGGCGGGAAGCCCTCCGACGCGGGCCCGGCCGCATCCGGGCCGTCTGCCACGCGACCGAAGCAGCCCGCCGCTCGCACCCGTCGCGGGAAGAACTGAGCCCGTCGCGCCCCGCGCGCCGATGAGTGCGGGCCGGCTCGGCGCCCCGCCAGCCGTGACGCTGTGGCACACTCGGACATCGCCATGACTCGCCTGCCGCCCCCCAAGATCCCGCGCGAGAGCCTCAACGTGCTGCAGCTCGCCGAGGATCTCGGCCTGCAGCGCCTGGAGTGGAAGAGCCGCCCGACCGAGATCGAATTCGGCTTCAACAACCACTGCAACCTGCTGTGCGTGATGTGCCATCAGGCCGACGGCATCCCCTCGAAGGTCATGCCGGCGCCGCGGGCGCGGCAGGTGCTCGGGCAGATCCTGCCGCACGCGCTGCACCTGACGCCCAGCGACGCGTCGGAACCGCTGATGAACGACCTCGACGAGGTCGTGCGGCTGTGCAGGGAGCACGACGTGCAGCTGCTGCTGTACTGCAACGCCACGCTGCTCGACGAGAGCGTCTTCCGCAAGATCGCGCCGGTCACGCACCGCATCTGGTTCTCGATCGACTCTCCCGAGAAGGAGCTGTTCGAGCGGCTGCGCGTGAACGCCGACTTCGACCAGGTGCTGGCCAACGTCCGCACGGTCATGCCGCTCGCGGCCGAGGCGCGCATCGAGATCGGCTTCAACGCCGTCGTGATGGAGCCCAACTGGCACCAGATGCCGGCGCTGGTCGACTTCGTCGCCGATCTCGGCGGCACGCGCATGTCGATGCAGGAGCTGCTGCCCAACTCGACCGGCTACGACGAGCTGAAGCTCGAGGGCCGCGTGCGCGAAGAGGTCTTCGGCGCGATGGTCGGCGCCGTGCACGAGCGGGCGCAGGCGCGCGGCGTCTCGATCAGCCTGCACCTGCACCAGCCCTGGGGCGGCGAGATCGTCGCCACGCCGCCGCGGCAGGGCAGCAAGGCGCCGCTGGCCGAGATCCGCGACCTGCACATGGACAGCCTGGCCGAGATGCACCCGGCTTTCTGCCAGATGGCGATGAACTACCTCAAGGTCACGCCCGACGGCGCCGTGTACCCCTGCTGCCGCGGCCCGGCGGAACTCGAGATGGGGAATCTCCTCAAGCACGACTTCGAGTCGATCTGGAACGGCCCGAAGTACCGCGAGTTCCGTCGGCGGATGTTCGCCGGCGACTACCCCGAGGTCTGCCGGACCTGCGTCGTGCTCACCGGGCCGGCCCGCTTTCCCGGCAACGCGCCCGGGGCCTCGGGCTGAGCCGCCGCGCCGCTCAGCCTCCGGTCACGAGGTCGAGCGTCTGGTCCTTGCCGCCCTCGATGGAGACCGTCCGGGCGGCGAGCGGGTCGCCGCCGAAACCGCTGCCCAGCACCGTGATCTCGTAGTCGCCGGTCGCGAGGCCCTCGAAGGCGTAGCGACCGTCCTCGGTGACCGTCATCTGGCGCGCCCCGGAGCCCGAGAGGCTCACGGGCACGTTGTCGAGCCGCTGACCGGATGCGGCGTCGCGCACCACGCCCGAGAGCACCGCGCCGCGCGTCAGCTCGATGCGCAGATCCTCCTTGCGCTGGCCGTCGTCGAGCTGCACCGGGCCGGCCGTCGAGCGCACGAAGCCGGCGCCGCCGGCCTCGATCTCGTAGCTGCCGGCGTCGAGGAAGCGGATCTCGAAGTTGCCCGACGCGTCGCTGCGCACGGTCGAGACCGATCCGCCGCCGACCGTGATCGACGCGCCGCCCGATCCGCCCGAGCCGCCGTCGCGGCTGACCATCACCATCTCGAAGCTCGCACCGCCCGGGCCGCCCGACGGGGGCCGCGCGTCGCCGACCTCGACGACGGTGAGCGTGACGCCCTCCACGCCCCGGTCGTCGGCGTCGACCACGCGCCCTGCGATCGTCGCGCCGCCGAACACCAGGTCGACCGCGCGCGATTCGCCTTCGCCGATCTCGAGCGACCGCGACTGCTCGAGCGCCGCTCCGGGCACGATCGTCGACACCTTGTACTTGCCGGCCTGCACGTCGTCGAAGCGGTAGCCGCCGCCCGCGTCGGTGACGGTGACGTGACCGGATCCGAAGCTGAAGGGGGAATCGACGCCGAGCGTGACTTCGGCGCCCTCGACGGGCGCGCCCGCGGCCAGCACGCGACCGGAAAGCGCCGCGCGCCGCGGCCGCAGCAGGTTCACGACGGCGTCCTCGCCGGCCGTCACGACGGCGTGGACGCCCGGCGGCCCTTCCTCGGCCTCGGCGCCCTCGAGCACGAACACCATGCCGCGACCGAAGCCGCGGCCGTGCAAGCCCTCGGAGAGCTTGACCTCGTAGTTGCCGGGCGCCAGTCCGTCGACGCGGTAGCGTCCGGTCGCGTCGGCCGTCGCGTGCCGCGGATCGGCGCGCCCCCCGCCGTCGGCGCCGGGCAGCCCGAGCATGCGCTCGAGGGCGCGCGAAGGACCGTCCTCGCCCTCGTCGGGCGCCGCCACGTCGAGCGGCATCACGACGACCTCGATGCCCGGCGCGGGCCGGCCGTCGAACTCGGTCACGAGACCCTCGATGGCGCCCGAGGCCTGCAGCTCGACGTCGGCGTCCTGCTGCGCCTGCCCCGCGGCGAGCGTGTAGCGCTGCACGTCGCTGCGCACGTGGCCGGCCGCGCTCGCGGTGAGCTTCCAGTCGCCGGCGGCCAGACCGGCGATCTCGTAGCGGCCGTCCAGCCCGCTGCGCGCGGTGGCCGACCTGGCGCCGCCCTCGTCGGCCGGGCCGCCGACGCTGATGCGCCGCTCGAAGCGCATCTCGCCCCCGCCGAAGCTCAGCCCGGAGGGCGCCTCGTCCTGCACGAGGCGCAGGCGCGCGCCGGCCACGGGCTGCCCCGACTGATCGACGACGCGCCCCGCCAGGCGCGCTTCGGCCGGAAGACTGAGCGTGAGTTCGCCGATCGCTCCGGGCGCCACGGCCGGGGCGCGCGCGGCCGTCGCACCGAAGCCCTCGGCGCGCACCACGAGTTCGGTGCCCTCGGTGCCGGCGTGCACGACGAAGTAGGCGCCGGCCGGGTCGCCCGAGCGTCCGGCGGCCGCCAGCGCCTCGGCGCCCTCGAGCACCTCGGATGCCGCGTCGTTGCGGCGGAGGACCATCGGTCCCTCGCGCGCCGACTCGGCGCGCGCGCTGATGCGCGCACCGCTCACGGGCGAGGCGTCGGCGGCCGTCACGCGCACGAAGAGCGAACCGAGACGCGGCAGGGTGAGCCGCACGCCCTTGCTGCCCGCCGCGACGTTCTCGCGACGGTCGCCGGCGTGCCCGTCGGCCGAGGCGTGCACGGTGTAGGTGCCGGCGCCGAGCCCCGCGATCTCGAAGCGCCCGCCGGCGTCGGTCAGCGTCGACTGCCCGAAGTCGGCGAACAGGCCGCGGCGCGGCATGTCCTCGAGGCGGTTGACCACCACGCGCGACATGCTGCTCACCGAGATGCGCGCGTCCGCGACCGGTTCGCCGTCGTCGTCGAGCACGACGCCGGAGATGAGTTCGCCGCTCTCGAGCGTGATGTCGCCGACGTCGCGCGTGACGCGGGCCTCGAGCTCCACGTCGTCGACGTAGGCGGGCCGCAGCCCCTGCTTGCGCGCCGTCAGGCTCGCCGTGCCGGCCGGCAGGCCGGCCAGGCGGAAGCGGCCGTCGGCGCCGCTCGTGGCCGGCCCGAGCGCCTCGCTGGCGCCGGCGCCAAGCTCCGGCAGGCGGAACATCGGGCTGCCATGGGCCGCGCCCTCGGAGGCCTCGCCGCGCACCTCCGCGCCGGCGACGGGTCGCCCCTGCGCGTCGACGACGCGCCCCGAGACCCACGCGCCGGGCTCGAGCATCAGCCGGCCCACGTCGTGTTCGCCCTCGTCGAACACGCCCAGCGGGTGGACGAGATGCGCGAAGGCGTCGTGGCCCACCACGAGACGCGGCCCCAGGCCGAAGGGCCCGCGCGGCTCGTCGGCCAGCATGCTCGCCGCGAGCGTGAAGCCGCCGTCGCGCCCGGTGAGGGTCGAGGGCGGCGGCGGCGCCGCCGGCCCGCCCGCGCGCGACGCCAGCCGGCGCACGCCGAACTCGGTGTCGACGAAGACCACGCGCGCGCCCTCGACGCCGCGCCCGCTCTCGTCGGTGACGCGGCCGCTGAGCGCGACCTCGACGCGCGGCGGAGCGTCCTCGGCGGCCGTGGCCGCGGCCGGAGCGGCGGCGGAGACCTGCTCCGGCGTCGCGGGTGCCAGTTGCAGCGGCTGCGCGCGCCCGGCCTCGACCGACGGCGCCTCGCGCTCGAAGCTCGGCGCCGATGCGGCCTCCGGCGACGACGCGGGCGCGGCGGCCGGCAGCGTGTCGGCGGACCCGCCTCCGGAGGCGAGCAGCCAGGCTCCCAAGGCACCGGCGACGAGGACGACACCCGCGACGGACAACAGCGCAGAACGACTCATGGTCGAGGCTCCCGAGGATCCTGCGGCGACGTCCGACGCCTCGCTCCTCTGCGATGCGCGCACCCGGAATCCCGCCCGTGGGATCGATTATCATACGCCCCGACGAGGGCCACGTTGGCGCGCGCGGGCGCGCCGATTTCCGCGTCGCGTGACGGAGTCGCACATGCACCGCATCCTCCTCCTCGCGGTCGGCTCGCTGCTCTCGGGACTGCTCGCGGGCCAGGCCTCCGCGCAGCTCCACAAGGACAGCCGGCTCGGCTTCCAGTTCAAGGCACCCAAGGACTTCAAGGCCGTCGCGATCCAGCCGGGCGAGAGCATCGCCGTCGCGCGCTACCAGGACGAGTCGCGCAAGACCGCCGGCGACTACGCCATGCACAGCACCTACGAGGTGCGCTTCTATCGCGCGCCCAAGGCGCAGGCGAACGTCGAGGCCTCCGCGGGCGGCGCCGGCTCGGCCACGGGCGGCGAGCCGCCGCCCGGCGCGCTCGACGCGGCCATGCGCTATCTCGAAGCCGCCTTCGGCTACTACGAGATCGAGCGCGACAAGACGCTCAAGGTCGCCGGTCGCGACGCGCGCGAGCTGCAGATCAAGCCCGGCAAGGACCAGCCCGTGCGTGCGCACGTCGTGCTCGTCGAGCAGGACGACGGCGTGTTCCTGCTCGAGGGCATGGCGCTGGCCGACGCCTTCGACAAGGCCAAGAACGAGTTCGCCAAGGCGGCGCGCTCGTTCAAGCGCATCGAGAAGGAGGACGCCGAGGAGCGCCAGGCGGCCGACGCGCAGCTCAGCGAGCAGGAGCGCTTCCTCAAGACCCAGATCGACAAGCTGCCCCCGGGCTGGAGCTCGCTGCGCACCGAGCACTACCTGTTCCTGTACAACGCCGAGAAGGGTTTCGTGAAGCAGATGGCCGACCAGATCGAGGGCATGCGCGCGGCCTACGAGGAGCTGTACCCGCCCGACCGCCCCATCGAGGCGATCTCGATCGTGCGCGTCTGCAACAGCGTCGAGGAGTTCCAGGCCTACAGCGGCGCGGGCCCCGGCGTCGGCGGCTACTGGGCCTCCGGCCAGCGCGAGCTGGTGTTCTACGACAAGCACCCGCGCGACGAGACTCTGTGCGTGCTCAACCACGAGGCGCTGCACCAGTACATCTACTACTTCTACGGCGAGCTGGCGCCGCACTCCTGGTACAACGAAGGCCACGGCGATTACTTCTCCGGCGCCGAACTGACCAAGAGCTACCGCATCACGGGTTACGGCGCCGCGCCGGGCGGCTTCAACCGGCGCGACTTCATCAAGGAGCGCGTGCGTCTCGCGCGGCAGGGCAAGTCGCTGGCCGAGGGCGCGGCGCCGCCGCTCAAGGAACTGCTCAACTACAGCCAGCCCGAGTACTACTCCAATGCGCGGCCGGTCGGCTTCTACCCCGAGGGCTGGGCGGTCGTGCACATGCTGCGGCAGTCCAAGCGCCTCTCCCCCAAGGTCGCGAAGATCCTGCCCGACTACCTGGAGAACCTGCTCGCGGCCCGGCACGAGAAGGCCGTCGAGGCGCTGGCCAAGGCGCGCGCCGACGCCGAGGCCGTCGAGGAGGGTTCTTCGGCCGATCTGGCCGACGACGAGCCGTCCGACTGGTACGGCCGCGTCGACGACCGCGCCGTCCAGGTGCTGGCCTACGAGAAGACCTTCGCCGACTGGACGGACGCCGACTGGCAGGCCTTCGACGAGGCGTGGTGGGATTACGTGGAGAAGCAGCTCTGACCGCAGGGAGGTTCCCGTGCTGCACGTGTTGGCATCGCTCGTGTTCGCGTCCGCCTGGCCGGCGGCCGCTCCGGCCTTCGACAAGCTGCTGCTGAAGGACGGCCGGCTCATCGAGGGCAAGATCGTGCCGGGCGAGAGCCCCGACGTCGTCGTGCTGCAGATCCGCGGCGCCGAAGTGCCGGTCCCCAGCGCGATGATCGAGAAGAGCTGGGTCGAGGACCTCGAGGGTTACGTCCCGCAGACCAAGCAGGAGGAGGACTACCTCAAGAAGGGTTTCGTGCTCTTCGAGGGCAACTGGATGTCGCGCAAGCGACGCGAGGACGAGCTCAAGAAGCGCGCCGACGCCGACAAGAAGTTCATCGAGGACGCCAAGAAGCGGCAGGACTGGCGCAACCACGTCACGCGCGAGACCAAGCACTTCACGATCCACTCCAACCTCGAGGACGAGTGGATCGACACCTACGAGACGCTGCTCGAGGCCTATTACAAGAACTTCAACGACTTCTGGGGCATCAAGCTCACGCCCGGCGAGAAGAAGGGCAAGCCGGAGGTCTCGCTGTACCGCAACCTGAGCGACTTCTACCGCGTGACGGGCGTGCCGTACGGCGTGCTGGGCTTCTTCATGCCGCCGACCTTCGAGCTGCACCTCGCGCACCACCCCGACGACCCCGAGTACGGCATCGACGTGCTGTTCCACGAGGGCAACCACCTGCTCACGCAGATGATGGCGCCCAAGGTCTTCTACCCCTCGTGGATGAACGAGGGCATGGCCGAGTACTACGGCTCGATCGAGGTCGACGAGCAGGGCGGGTTCCACGTCGGCCGCCAGCAGGACGGCCGGATCGTGGCGATGAATTTCGCCGAGGCCAACGGCAAGGGCCGCCAGTTGCGCGACGTGCTGCTCACCGAGAAGCAGGCCTTCGACGCGCTCGACTACTCCTACGCCTGGTCCTTCGTCCACTTCCTGATGCAGTCGCCCGAGTACGCCAAGCCCTTCCAGGGCTTCTTCGGGAACTTCGCCACCAACCGCGACGTGAAGTTCACCAACCAGGCCTTCGGCGGCGAGTACCAGGGCGCGACGATGGCGATCGCCGACCTGCCCTCGGTCGTGACGGCGCTCGAGAAGCGCCTGGGCAAGAGCCTCGAACAGCTCGACCGCGAGTGGCGCGCCTGGATGCCGCAGGCCTACGGCGAGATGCGGCCGCAGGCCTACTACGACGCCGCGCGCATCGAGCTGAACCTCGCGGGCGACGAGGGCCCCGACGTGGCCAAGGCGGCCGCCTTCTACCAGAAGGCGATCGATCTCGGGCTGCAGAGCGCCAAGTGCTTCCGCGACTACGCCGAGCTGCTGCGCAAGGGCGGCGTGCGCGAGGCGCGCGGCACGACCGTCGGCTTCAAGCCCGACCCCGAGAAAGCCTGGGAGATGGTGCAGCGCGCCATCGCGCTCGACCCGGTCGATCCGCGCGTCTACTGCGAGGCGGCCGGCATCCTGATCATGGACAGCCCGATCCAGGACCTCGACCGCGCCGCCGACCTGGCCGCCACCGCGCTGGCCATCGCCGGGTCGCGCGACATCGGCACCAAGCTGCTGCACGACGAGCTCATGTCGCTCATCGAGCCGGCGCGCGAGAAGGCGCGCAAGCGGGCCGAAGAGGCGGCGGCGCTCGCCAAGCTCGACCGGCGCATCTGGTTCGTGATGCCCTTCTACTACGAGGGCCAGCCGGTCCCCGAGCAGATCAAGGACCTCTCGACCGCCGATCTGCGCGAACTCATCCGCTCGGGCGTCGTCAAGGCGAACGACTCGGTCTTCCAGTCCTTCTACCTGACCGACGCCGAGACCGGCGAGCCGATCCCGGGCGAGAACCCGTGGGACAAGGCCTGGGTGGCGCTCAAGGACGTCCCCGACTTCAGCGAGGACCTGGCCGCCGCCGCGCCCGCCGCCGAGAACGCCGAGCCGCGCTGAGCCTCCGCCCGCCGTCGTCCGCACGATCCTTGTCCGGCTCGCCGGGCGGCGCTACCTTCGCGAGCATGCCCCGCCTCCTTCTCGCCGCGCTCGCGCTCGTCGCGCTCGGCTGCGCGGCCCCCGCGCCGCCGAGCCACCTGACGCGGCTGTGGCCCGAGGGGCATACGGGCGCGCCGCTGCTCGGCCTGTCCACCGAGGACGGCGTCGTGACGCTCGCGATGCCCGACGCGCACGTCGACGACGTGTGGGAGATCCAGTTCCCCGTCGGAAACTCCTTCGTGCGCGACTGGGGGCGCGTCGACCGCATCAACGACACGCTCATGGTCATCCGCCCCATCACCGCGCGGCTGCTGGAGGGACGCTTCGCCACGCGCCTGCCCGAACGCGGCGAGACGCTCTACGTCGCGCTGCGCGACGCGGCCGACGAGCCCGTGATGCAGCCGGTGTCCGTCTGGCGCGACGGCGAGTACGGCGACTGGGTGCTGCTGCCCGGCGGGGACGCGCGGGAACTCGCGCCGCGCCTGCGGGGCGCGGGGCTGTACGTCCTGCGCGAGGGGCGCTGGCAGATCGCGGGTCTGCTGGCCGGCCTGCTCGCCGGCCTCGACGAGGAGCCCGAGGAGCTGGCGCTGGGCTACATCGGACTGCCCGAGCTGGCGCGCATCCTCCCCGACCGCGTGGCCTACCATCTGCGCAACGCGCGGCCGCTGCGCCCCGACTTCGAGTTCGGCGTGCCGCTGCAGCCGGGCGACATCGACCTCACGCCGCCCGAGACCGACGAGCCGGCTCCGGCGCCGACGCCGGCCCCCGCGCCGCGTTGATGCGCGCGGCGTCGCGGCTGCTGGCCGCCGCCCTGGCCGGCTGGCCCTTCGCGGAGGCGGCGCTGCGCCAGCCGCGCGTCGACGGACTGTCGACCTTCGGCGCGCCCGGCGAACTCGCGGTGCTGTGGGCGCTCGCCGGAGCGGGCTTCGCCAGCGCGGTGCTGCGCGCGCGCGCGCGGCTCGACGTCGCGCGCGTGCTCACGCTGGCGCTGGCCGTGCTGCTGCTGTTCGGGCCGGCCGCGATTCCGGCCGGCCAGGGCGCCCGGCTGGCGCTGCTGGGTGCGGCGCTCGTCGCGGCGGCGCCGGCCCTGCACGCGTCGCGCACGCTGCGCCTCGGAGCCCTCGCGCTGCTGTGCGCGCTGCCGGCGCTGGCAGCCTCGTCCACGCCCCACGGCGCCGCCACCTGGCTGGTGTTCTTCCTGCCGCCGCTGGGCCTGACCGCCCTGCTGCCCGCGCTGTACGCCGGCGCGCGCAGCCGGCGCGTCGTGCGCGCGCTGCTCGTCGGCGCCGCGCTCATCGCCGCCTTCGCGCTCGTCGGATACCTGAGCCTGGCGCGCCGGCTCGATCTGCCGCTCGCGGCGCTGACCGGCACGCGGCTGCGCCTGCTCGGCCTGCACCCCAACCTCGTCGTGCCGCAGCTCGCGACGCTCGTCGTGCTCGGCGCGGCGCTGCACTGGAGCGGTCGGCGGCGGCCGTCCACGCTGTGCGCGCTGCTCGTGCTGCTGGCAGCGCTGCTCGCGGGCGGCTCGCGCACCGGCGCGCTCGTGACCGTCGGCGGGCTGATCTGGCTGGCGCTCGAGCGGCGCACGGGCTGGGCGCGCCGCGCCCGCGTGCTGGGCGTGGCCGGCGTGGCGGGCCTGCTGCTGCTGCCGCTCAGCGGCGCGACCGACACCACGATCACCGAGCGCTCGTCGAGCATGGTGAGCAAGGCCGTGACCTTCCGCTCGGCCATGTGGGAGCTGGGACGCGACACGCTCGCGGCCGCGCCGTGGACGGGGTACGGACCCGGCACGCTCTACCGCCAGGCGGCCCACGCGCGCACCGGGCCGCTCGACGGCCGCCCGAAGGACGACCATCCGCACAGCGTCGTGCTGCTGGTGGGACAGTCGCTCGGTTGGCCGGGCCTGGCCGCGCTGGCGCTGCTCGTGGCGGCCTCGTTGCGCCGCCCGCGGGGCGGCGGCGCGGTCGCCGCGGGCGCGAGCGCGGCGCTGGCGGTCGGCTGGGCCGGCAACGCCATCGACCTCGGCGGCGCGCAGGACACGCTCTACCCGACGCTGGCCCTGCTGCTGCTCGCGCTGCGCGAGGCGGACGAGCGGCCGGAGCCCGCGCC
>CAZBBB010000095.1:0-12406 GCA_964490005.1 uncultured Phycisphaerales bacterium
GATCCGCGCGGGCCGAGCCCGGCGCGTCGCGGTCCGCCGCGGGGCGCGGGCAGCCCGCGCGGCTGATCCCGGAGGCGCTGCGGCGCGCGGCGCGTCGACGCCGGGAGCGCGCCGGGCGCCCCGCGCTCAGACCGAGAACGAGGTGCCGCAGCCGCAGGTGCCGGTGGCGTTGGGGTTGTTGAAGGTGAAGCCGCGCTGCATGACGCCGTCGTTGAAGTCGACGACGGTGTCGTCCATGTAGGGCACCGCGTCGCCGCTGAGCACGACCTTCAGGCCGTGGAACTCGCTGGCCACGTCGCCGGGCTTCTCGTCGGTGTCGAAGCCGAGCACGTAGCTCATGCCGTTGCAGCCGCCGCCCGACACGCCGAGGCGCAGGAAGGTGGACGGCTGCAGTCCCTGGTCGGCGATGATCCGCCGCACTTCGGCGACGGCCTTCTCGGTCACGGTGATCATGGCAGGGCTCCCTGTCGGGTTTCGGGATCGGGGACATCATAGCCCGTCGCGGGCGGCGCGTGGGCCGCGTCGCGGCGTGCTGCGCGCATTTCGGGGGCCGCGAGCAGCCGCGCCAGCCAGCGCGCCGTGGCCTTCTCGAGCACGGCGTTGGTCGCGAGCCGCTCGTGCAGGTTGCCGAAGTCGACGGCGTCGAGCGGCTGGTCCTGGTTGAAGCACGAGAACACGGGTTCGACGGGCTCGCCCGTCACCGGGTCGACGTGCCGCTGCAGGCACTGCGCGCAGACCTCCTTGAGCATGCACTGCATCGGCGAGTTGATCGAGCCGAGGGCGACGTGCGGGCCGAGGTAGGGGCGCAGGGCGGCGTGGCGGGCCTCCTTGACGGCGCGCATCATGCCGTCGCTGCCGATGACGATCAGGCGGGAGGCCTCGCGCAGCGCGATCGGCAGCGCCGGCAGCTCGCCGCGCCCGGCGGCGAGCATGGCGGCGACGATGTTGCCGCGGAAGAAGGCGTCGCTCGGGCGGCGCACCTCGATGTCGGGTCCGTGGTCGCAGCACCACACGACGGCGTCGGTCGCGGCCTCGATCTGCTCGCGCTTGAACACGTCGCGGCTGTCCCGGTACCCGGCGAAGTAGAGCACGCGGTTGCCGGCCTCGCGCAGCGCGCCGGCGATCGAGAACAGCACGGCGTTGCCCAGGCCCCCGCCCACGAGCGCGACGGTCTCGTCGCGCGGGATCTCGGTGGGCGTGCCGGTCGGGCCCATGACGAGCACCGGCTCGCCCGGCCGCAGCAGCGCGCAGAGATTGCTGCTGCCGCCCATCTCGAGCACGATCATCGAGAGCAGGCCGGCCTCGCGGTCGACCCAGGCGCCGGTAAGCGCCAGGCCCTCCATGAGCAGCGGCGTGCCGAGGCGCACGGGCGCCTGGTCGGCGAAGTTCTGCAGGCGGTAGAACTGGCCGGGCCGGAAGCGGCGCGCCGCGAGCGGGGCGCGCACGATCACGTCGACGATCGTCGGCGTGAGGCGGTCGATGCGCACGACCGTGGCGAGCAGCTCGTCGTCGAGCCGCGCGCGCAGGGCCGCGAAGGCCGCCTCGCGCGCCGGCTGGCCGGCCGGGTCGAGCGCGGCCAGCTCGTCGGCGAACAGCTCGACGACCTTGCGGTAGCCGTGCTTGGCGGAGGCCATCGCGCGCACGACGTTGCCGGCGTAGCGCGGGTGGTTGTCGCCGTAGAAGCTCACCCGGCGGCCGGCGTCGACGTGACTGGTGAAGAAACCCTGCGGGTCGGGTCGGCCCTGCGCGTCGCAGGTCTCGAAGAAGCGGCCGCGCGCGTCGAGCCGGAAGGTGCCGGGGGCCTCCTTCTCGCAGACGGTGTTGGGCTGCGTGCCGGCGGCGATGAACAGCGAGCGCGCCGGCAGCGTCAGCGTCTCGCCCGTGCTGCGCCAGCGGCCCTGCTCGTCGCGCGCGTGCCGGTCGAGCACGACCGACTTGAGCGCGTCGTGCTCGTCGTCGACGGCCTGCAGCGGCGAGACGCCCTCGAGGAAGGCGATCCCCTCTTCGAGCGCCTTGGCGACCTCCTCGTGGTTGAGGCGGTAGGCGGGCGATTCGTCCAGCCCCTTGCGGTAGCAGATGGTCACGCCGCCCCAGGACGCGACGAGCGGCGCGAAGCGGGGCGGCCGGCCCTCGGCGGCCGCCGCGCGCCGCTCCTCGCGCAGCGCGCGGCCGTGGGCCAGCAGGCGCGCATGGATCTCCCGCTCGGGCGGCGTGAGCCGCGCGAGCACCTCGCTCTCGGCCGTCTCGGCCAGCAGCGTCTCGTGGCGCTCGAGCAGCCGCTCGCACTGCACCGGGTAGTAGGCCAGCACCTCGGTCGCCGTGTCGATCGCCGTGAGTCCGCCGCCGACGACGAGCGCGGGCAGTTCGACCTGCAGGTTCGCCAGCCCGTCGCGCAGGAAGGCGCCCGAGAGCTGCAGGCTCATCAGGAAGTCGGACGCCTTGCGCACGCCGCGCGTGAGGTTGTTCTTCAGGTCGATGATCGTGGGCCGGCCGGCGCCGGTGGCGAGCGCGACGTGGCGGAAGCCCAGCCGCCAGGCATCGTCGAGCGTGAGCGTGCCGCCGAAGCGCACGCCGCCCCAGGCGGCGAAGTGCGGCCGGCGCGCGAGCGTCAGGTGGATGAGCTTCAGGAAGTTCTTGTCCCAGCGCACGGTGATGCCGTACTCCGACACGCCGCCGAAGCCCGAGGGCAAGCGCTCGTCGAGCGGAGCCACCAGCTCGGCCCAGGCGGGCAGCGGAGGCGGCGCGGCGCCCGGCGCGCCGGTCAGCGCGGCCGGCAGCGGCTCGATCTTCAGGCCGTCGACGCCGACGACGCCGAAACCATCGTTGAGCAGGTAGTGCGCGAGCGTGTAGCCCGCCGGCCCGAGGCCGACGACGAGCACGTCGATGCCGTTGTAGGGCAGGGCGAAGGGGCGCGCGCGGTGCAGCGGGTTCCAGCGCGCCAGCAGGCCGTAGATGTCGGGGCCGTGGGGCAGGCCGAGCACGTCGGTGAGCACGCCCGTCTCGATGCGCGGGATGTCGACCGGCTCCTGGTTCTGGAAGATGCACGCCTTCATGCAGTCGTTGCAGATGCGGTGGCCGGTGCCCGGGCAGAGCGGGTTGTCGATCATCACGACGGCCAGCGCGGCCACGACGTCGCCCTCGTCGGCGAGGCGGTGGGCCTCGGAGATGCGCTCGTCGAGCGGGCAGCCGCCCAGCTCGATCTCGAGCGGGTTGCTCTTGAGCGCGCCGTGCTTGTCGCGCAGCCCCTTGCGGCAGCTGTCGACGCCGCGGTCGTGGCAGACGAGGCAGGTGTCGAGCTGCCCCTGGCGCTCGGCCGGCGTGCCCCGGTCGTCGGTGAGCGCAAAGCCGTCGCGCGGGCGCTGGACGGCCGCCGGGCCGCGCACCGCGCCGGGCGCGATCTCGTCGGCCGCTTCGGTGGCGACGAGCCGGCTCCAGTCGACCTTGTGCTGCAGGCGCAGCGAGGGCCAGTCGCGGTGGCGGCCGCTCGCGCGCGCGCAGACCACCCAGCGCTGCGCGAGCGCGAGCAGCGGGTCGTCGGCCGCCGTGTCGGGCGCGGCGAGGCGTTCGAGCACCGCCTGCGCCAGCCCGGCCTCGCTGAGCGGCGCACCGAGCGCCACCTGCAGCTGCGCCGTCAGGAGCGTCAGGTCGTCGTCGGGGCCCGGCTCCTGGCGGGCGCAGCGGCGCGCGACGAAGGTCTTGCGGAAGGCGAAGAGCGCCTTGTCGCGGGCCACGCGGCGCGCGATCCGGTCCTGGGCGGCCTGTGCGCCGTAGATCTCGCCCACCAGGCGCGAGACGTGCCGGGCCGTCTCGACGATCAGGTCGGCCTCGGCGCGCTCGGTCAGCGCCTCACCGCGACGCCAGGCCGCGTAGCGGGCGGCGAGCCCCGCGTCCGCCGCGGCCAGCCGCTCCTCGAACGTGGCCTGCAGGCCCGCCAGGGCGGCGGGGTCGTGCAGGCTCTGGAGCGAAGGTGGCTTTCTCGACGTCACGGCAGCAGGGCGGGGATGGGGGGCCGGGGGGGCGGCCCGGCGCCCGCGGGCTGGCCGTCGCGGGCGGGCGCGACGGACGGCGGCCGGGGCGGCGAGGGGCGGGTTGGAACGCGACGGGCGCTCAGCGGCGACCCCGTCGTTTCGCCGGACTCAGCGACGCCAGACCTTGGAGACTTCGTTGGCTTCGAAGCGCCGCTCGGTCTCGGTGTCGGGATCGATGATGACGCCGCGCTGCTGGGTCGAGTTGTAGAGCATGCCCCCGCGGATGACTTCGCCGTCCTTGAAGAACAGCGTCGCCACCTCGCCGGAACCTACGCTTTCCAGCTTCGCGCACAGTTCGAGAGTCGTCATCGATTCGGATTCCTGGGTTTGAGTGCGATGTCCTCGGCGCCGGCCCCTGCGGGCCCGAAGTGCGCCGTCCTCCCCGTGCGGCGTGGAGGTCCGTGTCGCGGGCGGCCAGCGTTGGCTTGCCGTCCGGTGCCCGACCTTTCTCCCACCGCCGTGGGAAGCGGCCATCGTACCACGGCGCGCCCGTCCAGAAAGCCCGGCCCGGCGCGCCGGTGACGCATTTGATGCGGTCGATTCGTTCTTGCAAGTCGTTTGATCCCAGTAGTTTGGAAGGCCCGTCCCGCAGCCGTCGCTGCGCGCTCCCGGCTTGCGTGGGGTCTCGCGGGCGGTGATAAAGGCCGTCCATGGCTTCCCGCTCCGCGCCCCGCTTCCGGCTCTCGCGCCGCCTCGAATTCTCGGCGGCGCACCGACTGCACGATCCGGCCCTCTCGGCGGCCGAGAACCGCCGCATCTTCGGGGTCTGCAACAACGAGAAGGGGCACGGCCACAACTACGTCCTCGACGTCACCGTCGAGGGGCCACTCGATGCCCACGGCATGGTCATGGACCTCAACCGGCTGGCCGTGTTGCTCGACGAGCTGGTCTTCCGCGAGGTCGACCATCGCCACCTCGACCACGACGTCCCCTGGCTGGCCGGCCGCATCTCGACGGCGGAGAACGTGGTCGCCGCGATCTGGGAGCGACTGGCCGGGCCGCTCGGCGGCCGCCTGCACCGCCTGCGCCTCTACGAGTCGCGGATGAACTTCGTCGACTACTTCGGCCCCGGGCCGGCCGGGTAGCGCCGCAGCGGGTTGTTCTCGGGCAGGGGGGGCAACTGCCCCTCGCCGGTGTAGTTCAGCTCGAGCAGCTGCTGCCGCGTGGCCTCGTCGAGCACGAAGGTGCCGCCCGTCGCCTCGTCGTCGAGTGCCGCGCGCAGGGCGAACAGGGCCGTGAGCTGGTCGAGCAGGGCCTGGCGGGCCGGGCCGTGGCTGGCGGCGTCTGCGGGCAGGGCCGCCCGCTCGGCCGGGTCGGCGGCGCGGTCGTAGACCTCGATCCGGCCCTGCTCCTCGCGGAAGTAGACGGTCGTGCCGGGCGTGCGCAGGGTGGCCATGTACGCCCCGGGAAACATCGTGCGCTCGGCCAGGATCGGCCGCTCGGAGACGCGGCCGGCGAGCATCGCCGGCACGAGCGAGCGGCCCATCATCTGCTCGGGGCCCTGCAGCCCGAGCAGTTCGAGCAGCGTCGGCATCACGTCGAGCAGGCTCGTGAGGCCCGTGACGGTCGTGCCGCCGAGCCGCCCGCCCGGCAGGCGGATGAGCAGCGGCACGCGCAGCGCCTCCTCGTAGAGCTGGTCGTGCTCGTAGTGGCCGTGCTCGGCGAACTCCTCGCCGTGGTCGGAGAGCACGACCACGATCAGCTCGTCGAGCAGTCCGCGCTCCTGCAGGCCGCGCATCAGCCGGCCGAAGTGCTCGTCGGTGTAGGCGACCTCGCCGTCGTAGAGGTCCGAGAGGTACGCGGCGTCTTCGGCCGTGAAGTGCTCGACCCCGGCCCAGAAGACCGTGTTCATCGCGGCCCACTGCTGCTGGTAGGGCAGGTCCTTGATGGCCTGCACGCGTTCACCGACCTGCCCGCGGAACTCGGGCGCGAAGCGCAGCCGGTAGCCCTCGGGCGGCACGTAGGGACCGTGCGTCTGGTAGGTGTGCAGGAACAGGAACACCGGGTCGTCCTGCGCGAGGCCCGCGTCGAGCGCCGCCAGGCCGCGGTCGACGATCACCGAGACGTCCTGCGCGTCGCTCAGGAAGCGGCCGGGCGGGAAGCCGCGCGCGAAACCCATCTTGGGCATCAGGTTGCCGCCGCAGGCGACGGCCGCGTTCCAGTAGCCCGCGCGCCGCAGCACCTGCGGCAGGGTGAGCCGATTGCGCGCGACTTCATAGACGGGCAACTCGAGCCGCGCCGAGGCGTTCGTGACGCCGTGGGCCGTCACGGGCAGCGAGGTGAACAGGCTCATGTGCGACTCGGCCGTCTTGCACGAGTTGGCGTAGGCCGACTCGAAGCGCACCGCCTGGGCCGCGAAGGCGTCGAGTTCGGGGCTGGCGCCGGTCGTGCTGCCGTAGCAGCCGAGCCGGTCGGCGCGCAGCGTGTCGATCGAGACGATCAGCAGCGGCGCGCGGGGAAAGAGCAATCCGTCGCCGTCGTCGGCCGCGCGCGCGCAGGCGGCCGCCAGGGCCGCGCCGAGCAGCGCGGCGAGCGTGGCGGCCCGCCGCCGGATCATCCCGAGGAGCGGCCGCCGAGCAGCAGGTGGCCGAGCAGCAGCGCCGCGAGCGCCAGGCTGCCGCCCACGCGCAGGCTGCCCCAGTCGGCCGCGGGCGGCGGCGCGGCGTTCTTTCCGCCGGGCCGGATCGGTCCGCGCGCCACGGCGGCCGGCGCCTCGGGGCGCTGGCGCTGAAAGCGCAGGCTGCTCACGAAGGCCTCGACCTCGGGCGCGACGATGGCGAAGTCGCCGTCGAAAGCCTGGATCGACACGAGCGCCCAGCGATTGGCGACGAAGTCCGGCAGGTAGGCGCTGACCTTGCGCAGCTTGACCCCGTCGGGCCGCGTGAAGCTGCCGTCCACGCGCAGGCCGTCGACCGGCGGCGGCAGCACGGCCTCCTTGTCGATCGTCATGCCGCCGCCGCCGAGCGCGGTGCGCGCCTCGGCGGGCGAGCGGAAGGGCGGCGGGCCGTCCTGCAGCAGCACCGTGATCTGGCGGTTGTAGGGCGTCGCGGCGTCGAGCCAGATGAAGTTATGGCGCAGCGGCTGGTCGCCGACCTCGCCGCGCGCGAGGTTGGCCACCTGGTCCAGCTCGAGATCGAGCAGCTTGGCGCGATCGGCGGCGGGCACCTCGGACATGCCGGCCGGAAGCTGCATGCGGAAGCCGAAGTCGGGGTCGGTGAATTCCGAGATCTGCGCTGAGGCGGGCAGCGCCAGGGCGGACGTCAGGAGCGTCGAGGCGAGGAGGCGCACGGGGGGTCTCGGGAGGCGCGGCGGAGCGGGCCGAATCATAGAGCACGCGGGCAAAAGCTCCCAGCGCCGCGTCTAGAATGGCGCCCCGATCATGGGCCTGCTCGCCTGTCTTGCCGTCGCGTACGCCGCGGGCTGCGTCTCGTTTGCGAGCCTGGTGGCGCGTCTGCACGGCGTCGACGTGCGCTCGGTGGGCAGCGGCAATCCCGGCGCCACCAACGTGGCGCGCCTGCTGGGCAAGGGTTGGGGGCGGCTGGTGCTGGTGGCGGACATCCTCAAGGGGCTGCTGCCGGTGGCGCTGCTCGCGCCGCAGCCGCCGCTGGCCCTGCCCGACTGGATCGTCGACCACGAGGCCCGCGCGCTGCTGCTCGTGGCGGCCGTCGTCGGGCACGTCTACCCCGTGACGGCGCGCTTCGCCGGCGGCAAGGGCGTGGCGACGCTGATCGGCGGGCTGCTCGGCTTCGACTGGCGGCTGGCGGCGTGTGCGCTGGTCGTGCACTTCGCGGTGCGCCGCCTCTCGGGCTACGTGAGCCTGGCGAGCGTGGCCCTGGCCGTGAGCGTGCCCGTGCTGCAGCTCGTCGGTGCGGGCGCGGGCCTGGCGCCGGCGCGCGGCCTGGCCGCGACGGTCGGGCTGGCGCTGCTGGTCACGTTGCGCCACGCGGACAACCTTGGCAGGATCCGGGCGGGCACCGAGCGCCGCCACGGCGAACGCGAGCCTCTTCCGCACGCCTCCGGCCCCGAGAGCACCTGATCGCATGGAAAAAGTCGTCATTCTCGGAGACGGAGCCTGGGGGACGGCGCTCGCGCTGGTGCTCGTCGAGCGGGGCGCCTCGGTCGTGCTGTGGAGCCACTCGCCCGAACAGGGGCGCGCGATGCAGCGCGAGCGGCTCAATCGCCGCTACCTGCCGGGCGTGCCGATCCCGCCCGAGGTCTCGATCGTGACCGACACGGCCGAGTTCGAGGACGCCGATCTGTGCCTGAGCGTGATCCCGAGCCGCTACCTGCGCGGGGCCATCGCGCCGCTGGGCGCCGCGCTGCCGCCCGGCGTGCCGGTCGTCTCGGCCACCAAGGGCCTGGAGTTCCCCGGGCGGGCGCGGCCCAGCGAGATCCTGCGGCAGGTGCTCGGCGACCGGCCGCTGGCGGTGCTCTCGGGGCCCAGCCACGCCGAGGAGGTCGCGCGCCGCCTGCCGACCGCCGTCGTCGCCGCCTCGTCCGACAGCGGGCTCGCGCTGCGCGTGCAGGACCTGCTCACGACCGAACGCTTCCGCGTCTACACCTCGAACGACCCGACCGGCGTCGAACTCGGGGGCGCGCTCAAGAACGTGCTCGCGATCGCCGGCGGTCTGGTCGACGGCCTTTCGCTCGGCGACAACGCCAAGGCGGCGCTGCTCACGCGCGGGCAGGCCGAGATGACGCGGCTGGGAGTGGCGCTCGGCGGGCAGGCGATCACCTTCAGCGGCCTGTCGGGCATCGGCGACCTGGTCGTGTCCTGCACGTCGCGGCACGGGCGCAACCGTCTCGTGGGCGAGCGCATCGGCGCGGGCGAGAGCCTCGAGCAGGTGCTGCACTCGATCCCGGGCGTGCCCGAGGGCGTGCTCACGTCGAAGGCCGTGGTCGAGCTGTCGGACGAGCTGCGCGTCGAGATGCCGATCTCGCGCGAGATCCACGCCGTCCTCTACGAGGACAAGAATCCGCTGCGCGCGGTGGCCGACCTGATGACACGCTCGCAGAAGGAGGAGGTCGCGGCCGTCGCGGCGTCCGGCCGGGCGCGCGCGCGCTGAGCGGCCCAGGGCGGCGCGCGGGCGCCGCCTGCCCGCCGGAGTCTCAGCCCGCGGCGGGCTCCTCCTCGCCGTCGGCGCCCGGCGCGGTCGGCGCGGCCGGGAAGTCCCAGCCGCACCAGTCCTTGAAGGCCGCGCGCTGCGCTTCGCCGGCGTCCTCGAGCGGCACGAGCTTCCAGTCGGCCAGGCGCCGCAGGGCCGGGCGCAGGCGCAGCGTGCGCAGCGACTGTCCCCGGTAGAAACTCAGCTCGATCGGCTCGCCGCGCGTGCGATCGAGACGGTCGGCGAGCGTGGCGTGGGTGACGCGCATGCCGTCGACGGCGAGCAGCAGATCGTCGACGTTGAGGCCCGCGGCGAAGGCCGCGCCGTCCTCGAGCACGGCCGTCACGCGGCACAGGCCGCCGCTGTCCTCGGTGAGGATGCCGAGATCGGGCTCGAGCGCGAAACCCTCCTCGTCGCGCGCCAGGTCGCGCGTGGTCTTGGCGGGCAGGCGCGCCAGGCGCAGGCCGACCCAGGCCAGATCGGCGTCGGGCTGCAGCGGCGCGGTGCCGTCGACGTGCGCGGCGAAGAACTCGGAGAGATCGGCGCCGGCGACCTCCGAGGCGAGCGCGGCGAGCGCGCCCTCGGGGTAGCCGCGTCCGGCCTGCACGAAGCGCCGCCAGCCGAGGCGCAGCACGTCGGACAGCGCCCGCTCGCCGTGCGTGAGCCGGCGCAGGCGCAGGTCGAGCATGAGCGCGACGAGCGCGCCCTTCTCGTAGTAGCTCACGGTGCTGTTGCGGCTGTTCTCGTCGGGCCTGTAGAACTTGATCCAGGCGTCGAAGCTCGCGGCGGCGAGGCTCGTGCGGCGCGCGCCGGGCAACTCGTCGATGCTGCGGAAGGCCTGCGCCCGGGCGTCGAGATACTCGCCGACCTTGTCGGCGAAGCCGGCGCGCAGCGTGACCAGGTCGTCGTAGTAGCTGGTGATGCCTTCGGCCACCCACAGGTCGCGCGTGTAGTTCTCGCGGTCCCAGTCGAAGGGCCCCAGCGCCTCGGGCCGGAAGCGCTTGACGTTCCAGGCGTGGAACAGCTCGTGCGCCACGAGCGACAGAAAGCGCCGATAGTCCTTCTTGACGGACAGGCCCCAGCGCGGCGCGACGCACACGCTGGAGTTCCTGTGCTCGAGTCCGCCGCCGCCGGTGTCCTGCAGGGGCACGATGAAGGTGTAGTCGTCGTAGGGCACGAGCCCGAAGATCGACTCGACCTCGGCGACGATCTTCTCGACGTCGGCCGCGAGGCGGGTCTCGTCGAGCGCGCCGCGGCCCGCGAGCACGATGCGGTAGGGGACGCCGGCGCGCTCGAAGCCCAGCACGCGGTGCGGACCGATCTCGATCGGGCAGTCGACGAGTTCGTCGTAGTCGGCGGCCGTCCAGCCCGCGCCGTCGCGCTTCAAGCCGGTGAACACCTCCCAGCCGGCCGGTGCGTCGACCGTCACGCGGTGCGGCGAGTGCTCGCGGCCGACCACCCGCAGGAAGGTCGCGGCCGGCGACAGGAAGGCGTGGTCGGCGTCGGCGTGGTTGGTGCGGACGGAGCGTTCGTTGGCGTACAGGACGTAGTCGACGTGCGCCACGCGCGCGGCGCCGAGCGTGACGCTCCAGGTGTTCTTCTCGAGCTTGCGCACGGCGAGCGGTCGCCCGGCGTCGTCCACGGCGCCGAGGTCGAGGACGTGGCGCGCGAACTCGCGCACGAGGTAGCTGCCGGGCGTCCAGACGGGCAGCGCCAGCCGGCACTCGCCGCCTTCGGGCACGAGCACCGAGAGGCGCACGTGGACGCGATGGGCCTGCACCTCGGGGAGTGTGACCTCGTAGCGGATCATCGCGGGGCTTCCGGGCGTGGCGGAGACGTCCTGGCCGACCGCGAGCGGCGCGCAACCGAGCGCCAGCGCTGCGATCGCGGTCCTGAGGGCGCCGGGCGGCATGGGCGGGCGATCATCGGGGCGCGCCCGCGTCCGATCAAGCCGGGGCGCGGGTCCTACTTCACGTAGCCGAGCGCGCGCAGCTCGGCGAGGCGCTGCGCGTCGAGCTCGGGCGACGCGCCCGGCAGGGCGGCGGCCGGCGGGCGGGCCCGGAAGGCGCGGGCGCGGTCCGCCAGTCGCGCGGCGAGCGCCGCGTGCTCCGACGAGAGGTCGCGCGTCTCGCCGCGGTCGGCGAGGCGATCGCCGAGCTGCGCGCCGCCGTCGGCGCGCAGGTGCAGCTTCCAGCGCGCGTCGAAGACGGCCAGCGCCGGCGCGGTGTCCCCGGCGGCGCGCGCCGACACCACGATCGGCTCGCGCTCGGCCGCCGGCGACGGGCCGCGCAGGCGCGCCGCGAGGGAGACGCCGGGCAGCGGCGTCGGCGACGGCACGCGGCACAGTTCGAGCAGCGTCGGCAGCACGTCGATCGTGCAGGCCGGCTCGCGGTCGACGCGCGCCTGCACGCCGGGCCCGGCCGCGATGAGCGGGATGTCGAGCGTCTCGGCCCAGACGTGCGCGCCGTGTCCGAACGCGTCGTGCTGGCCGAAGGCCTCGCCGTGATCGGAGAGCACGACGACGAGCGTGTCGGGGCCGGCGTCCTGCAGGAGCGTGCCGAGCGAGGCGTCGACGGTGGCGAGGTTGGCGCGGTACAGCGCGGTGGCCGCGGAGAGTTCCTCGGCGCTGAGCTGCGCGGCGTGCTGCACCCGCCAGTCGGCGTTCTGCACCACGGCCAGGCGCTCGTCGTCGCCCGGGAAGCCCTGCCAGCGCACCGCCGCGAGGCCGGCGAGATCGGGGTTGTAGGGCCCGTGCGGCCGGCGGAAGTGCACGTAGGTCAGCGAAGGGCGCTCGTCGCGCTCCCGCCAGTGCGCGAGCACGTCGGCCACCAGCAGGCCGTCCTGCTTCTCGGTGGCCGACGCGTAGTAGCGGTAGTGCTCGAAACCCTGCGCCAGGCCGTAGGCGTCGGAGGCGTAGACCATCTGCACGAAACCGGCGGTGGACCAGCCGGCCGCGGCGAAGGCCTCGGCCAGCGTGTGCGCCGTCGGCGGGAGGGCGCGCGCGTCGTCGGTCGCGCCGTGCTGCTCGGGCAGCAGGCCGGTGAGCAGCGAACTCGTCGCGGGCAGGGTCCAGGGGGCGACGCTGAAGGCGCGGTCGAAACGCGTGCCGCGCGCCGCGAGCGCGTCGAGCGCGGGCGTCAGGCCCGGCGGGCCGCCCTGGCACGAGAGCTGGTCGCCGTGCGTCGCGTCGAGCACGACGAGCAGCACGTGGCGCGGGACCGGCGGCCGCTCGGCGCAGGCGCCGGCGAGCGCCGCCGCGCACGCGACGGCCAG
>CAZBBB010000096.1:0-12269 GCA_964490005.1 uncultured Phycisphaerales bacterium
GCGGACCTCAGCCGTTGCCGACATCCGCGGACGAGGCCTGGTCGGCGCGCGCCTCGTCGCCCGCCTCCTCGGCCGGGCCCGGCTGGCCCTGCGCCTCGACCGGCAGCGCCGGCAGCGGCGCGATCGTCAGGTGACTGTGCTGCGGCACGCCGATCATCGAGAGGCCGATCTTGCGCTCCTCGGTGTCGACCTTGAGCACGCGCACGTCGACGACCTGGCCGTACTTGACCACGTCCTCGGCCGTCTCGACCTTGTGGTCGGTCAGCTCGGAGATGTGCAGCAGGCCCTCGAGGCCGTCCTCGAGCGAGACGAACACGCCGAAGTTGGTGATCTTGGTGACGTGACCGGCGACGATGTCGCCCGGGCCGTAGCGCCGCGGGATCTCGTCCTGCCACGGGTCCTGCTCGAGCTGCTTGATGCCGAGCGCGACGCGGTGCTTCTCGGTGTCGACCGAGAGCACGACCGCGCGCACCAGGTCGCCCTTCTTCACCAGTTCGGACGGGTGCGTGACCTTCTTGGTCCAGCTCATGACCGACACGTGCAGCAGGCCGTCGATGCCCTCCTCGATCTCGACGAAGGCGCCGTAGCTCGTGAGGTTGCGCACCAGACCCTCGATGATCGTGCCGACCGGGTAGCGGTCCTCGACCTCCGTCCAGGGATTGGTCTCGGTCTGCTTCATGCCCAGCGAGATCTCCTGCTTCTCCTGGTTGATGTCGAGCACGGCCACGTCGACCTCGTCGCCGATCTGCACCAGCTCGGACGGATGGCTGACGCGGCGCGTCCACGACATCTCGGAGATGTGCACGAGGCCCTCGATGCCGTCCTGCAACTTGACGAAGGCGCCGTAGGGCATGAGGTTGACGACCTCGCCCTTCGCCTTGCAGCCGATCGGGTACTTCTTCTCGATCTGCTCCCACGGCGAAGGCTCGAGCTGCTTGAGGCCGAGCGCGATGCGGTTGCGCTCGCGGTCGTAGCGCAGCACCTTGACCTCGAGTTCCTGCTCGAGCTTGACGACCTCGCTGGGGTGATTGACGCGGCCCCAGCTCATGTCGGTGATGTGCAGCAGGCCGTCCACGCCGCCGATGTCGAGGAAGGCGCCGAAGTCGGCGATGTTCTTGACCGTGCCCTTGCGCACCTGGCCTTCCTGCAGCGTCGCGAGCAGATCGTCACGCATGCGCGCGCGCCGCTCCTCGAGCAGCTTGCGGCGGCTGACGACGATGTTCATGCGCTCGCGGTCGATCTTGATGATCTTGCACTCAAGCTCGCGCTCGATGAACGAGCCCACGTCGGGCACGCGGCGGATGTCGATCTGGCTGGCCGGCAGGAACACCGGCACGCCGCCCACGTCGAGCAGCAGGCCGCCCTTGATCTTGCGCGTCGCCATGCCGGTGATGATGTCGCCCTCGCCGTGGCTCTGGACGATGCGCTCCCAGCCGCGCAGGCGCTCGGCGCGGCGGCGCGAGAGCAGCAGCAGGCCGGTGCCGTCGTCGATGCCCTCCATGAGCACCTCGATGACCTGACCGGCAGCGGGCTCCTCGCCCTCGAACTCGTAGAGCGGAACGACGCCCTCGCTCTTGAAGCCGATGTCGACCATCACGTCGTCGTTGACGACGCGCAGGATGCGGCCGGTGATCAGCGCGTTGGGCGCGAAGTCGCGCACCGACTCGGCGTAGAGGTCGGCGACCTGGGCGGTCTGCAGGCCGTCGAGGGCCTCGGCGACGGCGCGGTCGAGCTCAGCCTCGGGGACGGCGAAGCGCTTGAGGAGTTCCTTGTTGGTCGAAAGGGCCATGAGCCTCCGGTCGCGCGCCGACGCGCGATGTGCGCGGCGCGGGAGGGGTTGGATACGCACGTGCGGGGCTCCGGCCCGCGGTCGGCCGCCGCCCCGTTCAGAGGGGCGGCGAAAAGGGGGTCATCCTACCGACCGGCCGACCCGGGCAAAAGGCCCGTGGCCGGACCCAACCGGCGCAGGACCTGCGCCACGACCCCGTCGAGGTCGAGATCGGAGGTGTCGAGCACGTCGCCCGCCGCGACCACGCGCAGCGGAGCGTGGGCGCGCGAGCTGTCGATCCGGTCGCGCTCGGCCAGATTGCCCGCCGCCTCGCCCGCCCCCGCCCCGCCGGCCTGCCGGGCCCGCCGCGCCTGTCGCACCTCGGGACGCGCATCGAGATAGACCCGGGCCACGGCCTCGGGGAAGACCACGCTCGCCATGTCGCGCCCCTCGGCCACCAGGCCGCGCGCCCGGCGCGCGAGCGCGCGCTGCACCGGCAGCAGGGCGGCCCGCACCTCGGGATCGGCCGCCACGCGACTGACGTGGCGCGCCACCTCCGCGCCGCGCAGTTCGGCGTCGTCGATGCTCCGCCCGTCGAACAGCAGCCCGCCGCGGACGTCGAGTTCGAGGCCCAGCTCGCGCGCGAGCCGTCCCAACGCGCCGTCGGGCGGCGCCCCGTCGACGAACTGACCGCCGCGCAGGGCGTGCCACGTCACGGCCCGGTACAGCGCGCCCGAGTCGAGGTGCGCCCAGCCGAGCGCCGCCGCGACGCGCCGCGCGACGGACGACTTGCCGCTGCCGGCCGGCCCGTCGATGGCGAGCACCGGCCCGGGCGCCGGCGCGTAGCGCTCGTCGCAGCGCACGAGCGTCAGTGCGCCGTCCTCCCAGCGGGCGTGGCTGCCCGTCCGCTCGAAGTCCGACAGCACGACGAGCCGACCGGCGCCGAAGCGCCGATCGCGCGAACGGTGCACGTGCCCGCAGACGACGACGTCGGCCCCGGCCTGCAGGACGCGCCGCACGTCGTCGTCCACGATCGAGGTCTCCGCTTCGGTCTTCGGCCGCGCCCCGCGGTGCGCCGCCGCCAGCAGGACCCGGGCCAGCCCCTCGGCCACGCGCGCGGGCAGCCGCCGCACGAGGGCCCGGAAGGGCGCCGAACGGATCACGGCGTGCAGCCGGTGGTAGGAGACGTCGAGCGTGCAGAAGGCATCGCCGTGCAGCAGCCGGGCGCGTTGGCCGCCGAGCGCGACGTCGAGGGCCTCGCCGACCACCTCGACGCCGAGCGCCTGCTCGAGTTCGCGCGCGCACATGAAGTCGTGGTTGCCGTGCGCGAGGACCACCCGCTGTCCGGCCGCCGACGCGGCGGCGAGCGCCGAGAGGAAGGGCCGCAGCCCGGGGTCGCGCAGCGACCGCGGCCCGAGCCAGGCGCGAAACACGTCCCCCAGCAGGAACAGCGCGTCGACGTCCTGCGCGCGCGCATCCGCGAGGAAGCGCAGCGCGCGCTCGATGCCCTCCCGGTCGCCGCCGTGCAGGTGCAGGTCGGAGGCGAACCGCGCGCGACGGATCGGACGCGCGGCGCGCACGGCGCGCTCGGCGGGCGAGGGCACGGTCGGGAACATCTTCGAAGGACGACTCCGGCGGGGCGACGCGCTCGGCGCGAGGCGCATTGTCGGGCGCGGGACGGCCGCCCGTCCATCCCGCGCGCGCCGCGCTGTGGCCCGCGCCCGGCCTGCGCTAGACTGGCGCGCCCATGGACGGTCCCCTCGATCTGCGGCGCCTCGTCGACGAAGCCCTCGCCGAGCACCGGCGCGTGGTCGAAGCCGCCGGAACCGAGTTCGCGCAGTCGGTCGCGACCGCCGCCCAACTGCTCGTCACGGCCTACCGTCAGGGCGGCAAGTCCCTGTGGTTCGGCAACGGCGGCAGCATGACCGACGCGCTGCACATCGAGGGCGAACTGCTCGGGCGCTTCAACTACGACCGTCCGGGCCTGCCGGCCGTGGCGCTCGGCGGCGGGGCCGCCGGCCTGACCGCGATCGCCAACGACTACGGCTACGACGAGAGCTTCGCGCGCCTGCTCGAGGCGCAGGCCCGCCCCGGGGACGTCGCCTGCGGCCTGTCGACCAGCGGCAACTCGAAGAACGTCGTGGCCGCCCTGCGGAAGGCCCGCGCGCTCAAGCTGCCCAGCATCGCCTTCACCGGCGCGGGCGGCGGGGCCTGCGCCGAGCTGGCCGACGTCACCATCCGCGCGCCCTCGGCGCACACGCCGCGCATCCAGGAGCTGCACATCCTCGCCGGCCACACGCTGTGCGAGGCCGTCGAGCGCGCGCTGTTCCCGCGCCCGTGAGCCGACGGCCGGCCGTCTTCCTCGACCGCGACGGCACGCTCATCGAAGAGCGGCGCTATCCGTGCCGCAGCGAGGACATCGTCCCGCTGCGGGGCGTCGGGCGCGCGCTGCGCCGGCTGTCGTCGGCGGGCTATCTGACGATCGTGCTCACCAACCAGTCGGCCGTCGCGCGCGGCCTGCTCGACGAGCAGGAACTCGAGCGGCTGCACGCCGAACTCCAGGCGCGGCTCGTCAGCGGGGGCGGCGGCTTCGACGCGCTGTACTACTGCCCGCACCATCCCGAGGGCCGCGCCGTCGGCTACGCCTTCGCCTGCACCTGCCGCAAGCCCGCGCGCGGCCTGCTCGACCTGGCGCTGGCCCGCCACGCGATCGACCTGTCGCGCAGCGCCTTCATCGGCGACAGCCTGCGCGACCTGTTCCGGGACGTGCCCGGCGCCGGCCCGCGGATCCTCGTGCGCAGCGGCCATCCGCTGCCGGAGGACGGCTGCGCCGACCATGTCGCCGACGACCTGCCGGCCGCCGTCGACTGGCTGCTGGCGCGCTCGCAGGCCGCCGCGCCTCAGACGACGTGACGCATGAGCGCCGGCCCCACGATGCGCGCGAGCGGCAGCGGCAGCGCCGCGAGCAGCCGCTGTCCGAGCGCGAGCCGCGGATTGCCGGGATGCAGCTTCGGCGGCCGGCCGCCGTGCGGGAAGTGGAACTGGTAGTCGAGCGGCGTCGGCAGGAAGCCCATGTGCCGCTTGAAGGCCGCCGGCCCCGAACCGATGCGGCTGCGGCCGAAATCGAAGATGCGGCAGCCGCGCCGCACCGCGTCCTCCATGAGCGCCGCGTAGAGCGCGTTGTTCGCGCCGAGGCGGTCGGCGCCCAGTTCCGAACCGGAGTAGTAGGGCAGCATCTCGCCGCGCGTCACGAGCGAGAGCACGGCGGCGTGCACGCGGTCCTCGCCGCGCACGGCGTGCAGCACGGCGCGCGGCCCGTACAGGTCGAGCAGCCGGCGGAAGTAGGCCGGCCCGAAGATCGGCGAACCCAGGCTGCGCTTGTTCACCACGTAGAGCCGGTAGAAGTCGTCGAACAGCTCCCGCCCCTCCACCAGGCGCAGCCCGTGGCGCTCGCGCGCCTTGCGCACCTCGGCGCGCGCCTTGCGCGGGATGATCCCCAGCACGTCCTCGACCCGCGCGGGCAGCTCGCGCCGGAAGGTCTCGTGCGACGGGACCGAGTGGTGGTGCGTCGGCGCGACGCCCAGATAGCGCGCCTCGAAGTAGCGCACGTGCAGCTTGGCGGCCAGCGTCATCGAGGCGTGGTCGAGGGCCGCGGCCGTCTCGTCGTCCCGCGCGAGGATGCCGCCGTACACGCCGAAGGGCACCGAGACCAGCCGTCGGCCCGTGATCGGCGCGACGACGAGCGCGAGCGGGAGCACGCCGGCCACCTCGCCGTCGCGCCAGGCCACGAGCGTGCGCGTGGGGAAGCCGAAGCTCGCGCGCGCCAGGTCGAGCCAGCGCGTCTCGTGGAAGGGCGTCCCGCCGGGATGCCCCTGGATGAAGCGGTCGACGGGGCGCGCGGCGGCGCTCTCCAGCAGCTCGACGCGGCGGCTCATCGCGGCGCCGGATCCGGCGGCTGCACGACGCGCTGGCGCCGGTGGAAGATCAGCAGCCGGTTGTCGTGGCGCGCGAGCGGCGGCGGCGGCGCGCCGATCGTCGCCACCCGATCGAAGTGACGCTCGACCCACTCGCTGAAGTCCCGGCCGTAGCCCGCGCCCATGCGGCTGATCTTGAGCACGATCCAGGCGGAGAGCCGGTTGCCGATCATCGAGCGCCGCACCGGCTCCTCGGCCGGCGCCTCGAAACTCGTGCGCCGCTCGGGACCGCCGCCCTGCGCGAGATACAGGTCGAGCAGCGCGTGCTCGTCGGCGAGCAGCAGGTCCTCCGGGCCGGCGTGGGCGTCGATGAAGGCGGCCGCGGCGCGCCAGTCGTGGCGGTCGCCGCTGGCCGCGTAGTTGAGCAGTTCGGGGACCGGCGCAGCCAGCGCCAGCGCCCCGACGAGCACGCGCGCGCGGCGCCGACCCTGCAGCGACTGGAAGCCGTGACCGGCGAGCAGCAGGATCGCCGGCATCGCGCCGAGCGCGTAGCGCTGCTGCGTCGAGGCGCCCGCCAGGGCCACGAGCAGCAGCACCAGCGGAGGCAGCAGCGCGCAAGTGAGCAGGCAGGCGCGCGCGGCGAGGGCCTCGCGCCGGACCGCGAGGACGCCCAGCAGCGCGAGCAGGCCCGTCCCCGGCCCGACGTTGTAGCCCAGGCCGGCGACGAAGTCGGCCGCGTCGTAGTGCGCAAAGCCGCGGCGCGCCAGGGCCTGCTGCACGAGTTCCAGCGCCTGGCCACGGCCGAACAGCAGGACGACGCCGCCGGCGAGCGCCAGCAGACCGAGCACGATCCACGCGCGCCGACGCCCGCCGGCGGCCCACCAGCCCAGCGCGAGGCCCGGCCCGAGGGCGGCCGCGCTCGGATGGCAGGCGAGCGCCGCACCGAAGGCCAGCGCCGAGGGCAGCGGGCGGCCGCCGCGTCCGGGCAGCGCCCACAGCGTGGCGAGCGTCGCGCACAGCAGCAGCGGCCCGTAGAAGCGCGCCTCCTGGGCGTGGAAGATCAGCCAGGGCGAGATCGCCGCGAGCAGCGACGCCACGAGGGCCACGGTCGGGCTCAGCACGTCGCGCCGCAGGAGCGCCAGCGCGGCGACCGCCGCGAGCGCGCACAGCGCCGGCAGCAGGCGCAGCCCGAAAGCCGTCTCGCCGAACAGCGACGCGCCGGCCGCCATGAGCAGGTAGCCCAGCGGATGGCTGCGCACGCCCTCGGGCCAGCTCTCGCCCGCGAGCAAACTCGCCACGTCGTAGTGGCTGTAGATCTCGTCGGCGTCGAGGCTCCACGCGCCCAGGCCGCAGAGCCGCCATCCGGCCGCGGCGACGACGATGGCGAACGCGATCGGCCAGCGGCGCCTCACGCGCCGGCGCCCCCCGTCGGCCCCGCCTCGCCCTCGGCGCCGGGGGGATCCTCGCGCTCGACCGTGTACTCGCGCACGTGGCGCGCCGTCGTGAAGATGATGATCTCGGCCACCAGACCGACGGCGAAGATCTGCACGCCCATCACGATCAGGGCCACGCCCGCCACGAGCGAGGCGCGATTGCGCGGATCGCCCAGCTGGCTCCAGCCGAACAGGTAGTCGAGCGTCAGGTAGCCGCACACGAGCGCGCCGAGCAGCACGCACAGCCCGCCGGCCACGCCGAAGAAGCGCAGCGGCTTGGTCGTGAAGCGCGTGAGGAACAGCAGCGCGGCCACGTCGAGGATGCGGCGCATGTACACGCCCAGGCCGAGAAAGCCCTCGCGTCCCTTCTCGCGCAGGTGGCGCACGCGCACCTCGCCCACGCGGAAGCCGCGCCGGTGCGCCAGCACCGGCAAGAAGCGCGAGACGTTGGCCTCCACGAGCACCTCGCCCACGATGACGCGCCGCATGCCGACGAGGCCGCAGTTGAGGTCGTGCAGCGTCACGCCGGTGAAGGCGCTCATGAGCCGATTGTAGGCCCAGGACTGCAGGCGGTTGGTCCAGGGGTCGACGCGCGGCACGCGCCAGCCGAGCACCAGGTCGTAGTCGCGCTCGAGCGCGTCGAGCACCGGGTGGATGTCGCCCGGGTCGAGCTGCAGGTAGCTGGGCAGCGCGACGAGCAGCCGGCCGCGCGACTCGCGATAGCCGCTGGTCAGCGCCCGCTCCTCGCCGAAGGGCTGGTTGAACTGCAGCAGGCGCACCGGCAGCCCGGCCGGGATGGCCTTGCGGATGGCGGCGCCGCGCGACTCGCCCAGGCCGTCGAGCACGAGCACGAACTCGAAGCTCGCGCCGCGGTCGCGGAACTCCGCCGCGTACTGCTCGAGGATCTCGGCCAGCTCGGGACAGTCGTCGGAGAGCGCCAGCACGGCGCTGACGTCGACGGCGGCGCTCACGCCAGCGACTCCCGGCGCAGCATCGGCGCGCGCACGTCGTCGCGCCCGGGACGGCTGCGCAGCGCCAGCTCGCACAGCAGCCCCATCACCAGGAAGTCGACCGCCAGGAAGAAGCCCAGCACGGCGACCGAGGGCATCACGACGGTCGTGTAGCCCACCAGGCGCACCGTCGTCGTGTCGACGAAGGCCAGGAACAGCATCACCAGCGACATGATCGCGCTCGCGATCGAGAGCAGGCCGAAGTAGTGCAGCGGCTGCACGGCGAAGCGCACGAGCAGGCGCAGCGCGACCATGTCGGTCATGAGCCGCCAGGTGCGCCCGATGCCGTACTTGCTCGACCCGGCGCGGCGCGGATGGTGCGCCACGACGCGCTCGCCCACGCGCGCCCCCACCGCCGCCGCCAGCCCGGGGATGAAGCGGTGCATCTCGGCGTACAGGTTCAGCCGCCGGATGAGGTCGGCCCGGTAGGCCTTGAGCGTGCAGCCGAAGTCGTGCAGCGGCACGCCCGTGATCGCCGCCAGCAGGCGGTTGGCGGCGATCGAGGGCAGCCGCCGCATGACGAAGCTGTCGCGCCGCTCGCGGCGCCAGCCCGAGATGATGTCGTAGCCGCGGTCGAGGTCGGCCAGCAGCCCGGGGATGTCGGCCGGGTCGTTCTGGCCGTCGCCGTCCATGGTGATGAAGACGTCGCCGCGCGCCGCGTGGAACCCGGCCGCCAGCGCCGGCGTCTGGCCGAAGTTGCGCCGCAGGCGCAGCACGCGCAGGCGGCGCGAGCGCCGCCGGTGCGCTTCGAGCACCTCGCCGGTGCCGTCCCGGCTGCCGTCGTCGACGACGATGATCTCGGCCGCGCGCGGCAGCGCGTCGAGGACGGCCTCGAGTCGGACGAGCACCTGGCCGATGGAGTCCTTCTCGTTGTAGACGGGAAGGATGACGCTCAGGGCAACCACGCGGTGCCGCCTCCCGGGAAACCTCTCGAGACGGGCGCATCGTACCTTCCGGGTCGCTAACATGAGATCGATGTCCGGCCTCGTCGTGTTCTGCCCGCGCAGCAGTTCGTCGGCATCGGCGCTCGGGCTCGCGCTGGCGGCGGCGTGCCGCCCCGCGCGCCTCGTCGCGACGCTCGAGCAGGCCTTCGACGCCTGCGCCGCCGAGCCGCGCGCACCGCTCGTCATCGACCTGCGCGGCGCGTCCGCCGCCGCCGCGCACCAGGCCAGCCGGCTGGCGGCGCTCGTCGGCGGACGCGAGAGCCTCGCGCTGCTCGACCCGGGAGACGTCGCGCCCGCCGACGTCGACGCCGCGCTCACCGCGCCCTTCTACCTGAGCGAGGTCGTCCGCTGGTGCCGGCACGCGCAGACCGCGCCGCCGCGCGCCCACCACCTGGCCGACCTCGCCGCCGGGCTGGCGCACGAGGTGCGCAATCCGCTCGCGGCGCTGCTCATGCAGCTCGAACTGCTGGCCGAGGACGCGCGCGCCGTCGAGCTGCGCGACGAACTCGCCGAGCTGCGCGCGCAGGGCCGCCGGATCGCCGACGTGGTGGCCGACGTCGAGCGGGCCGCGCACCCCGGCCGCGTGCAGCGCGCCACGACGACCCTGCCGGAGCTGCTCGAGCGGGCCGGGGCCCGGCTGGCGGAGCGCCAGCCGCAGTTGGCCGCGCGGCTGGTCCTGCGCACCTGCCCGGGCGCCCGGCTGGACGTCGACGGCGGGCTGCTGGCCGACGCCCTCGCCGACGTCTGGCAGTCGCTGCTGCTGGCCGGCGAGGCCGACGCGCCGCTCGACGTGCACGCCGGCGCCCGCCGCGACGGCATCCTGTGCATCCGCGCCGACGCGCGGCTGCCGCGGCTGCCCGCCGACGCCCCCACCCGCCTGTTCGTGCCGCTCTGGGCGCGCCAGGCGCTCGGACTGCCCGCGGGTCTGAGCCTCACCGCCGCGCGCTCGGCCTTCCGCGGACACGGCGGCGAGCTGTTGGCCTTCGCGCGTGCCGACCAGGTGCTGCGCCTCGAGGGCCGTCTCCCGGCGCGGGCGGGAGGCGCGGCGTGAGCGGCCGTCGCCGTCGTCGCGGCCCGCGGCGCCTGCTGCCCTGGCTGTTCACGGCCGCGCTCGTGGTGCTCGTCGGCCGCTCGCTGCTCAACGCGCTCGGCGAGCGCGACCTCGTCGCGGCGGCGCGCAACCTGCGCACCGGCGACGCGACGACCGCCGAGCCGCCCGACCCGATCGCCGCGCTCGACGTGCTCGACGCCTTTCTCGACCGGCATCCCGGCCACTACGAGGCTCTGGTCGAGATCGCCAAGTGCTGGCAGGACCTGCGCGCCTGGGACAAGTCGGTCAACGCCCTGCGCGCCGCGGCCGAGAACACCGCCGACCTGGCGCTCAAGACGCGCGCGATGACCGACGCCATGTTCGTGCTCCAGATCGCCGATCGCCACGAGGAGGCGGTCGCGATGGGCCGGGCCGTGATCGAGCTGCTGCCCGAGGACCTGCGGCGCCGCCTGCAGCTGGGCCACGTCTACCTGCGCGGCAGCCAATCGGCGCAGGCCAAGGTGCTGGCGCGCTCGGTCGACCCCGCGCAGAAGCGCTGGCGCGACCTGCAGGTCGAGCAGCGCATCGAGTCCTTCGTCACCGACATCTGGCGCGAGCCCGACGTCGAGGACCTGCTCGACGAGCTGCTGCCCGCCGCCGACCCGATCCTGCGCCAGGAGGTGCGCGCCGAACTCGTCGAGGCCCGCGAGAGCTTCCTGCAGGCCGACGCGATCCTGGCCGACTATCCGCGCCTGGCGGGCTTCGACCCGATGGCCTCGCGCGCCCGCGTCAACGTGCTGCAGCGCACCGGCCGGCTCTACGACGCGCACATCGAGGCCGGCATGTGCCTGGCCGAGCCCGCCCTGCCGCTCGGCGTGCAGCGCGACTTTCTCGACGCGCAGGCGCAGTGCTCGATCCTCGTGGGCCAGCCCGGCCTGGCGGCCGACCTCTACGAGCGCATCGTGCAGAGCCACGAGGCGGCCGGCGAGCGCCCGCCGCCGTGGCTGATCTGGGCGCTGTACGAACAGCGCGTCGCCGCCGCGCAGTGGGACTGGATCCTGGCGCGCGTCGAGACCGACCTGCCGCTCTGGAACCAGGACGCGACGCTGCGCTGGGCGCGCGCCGAGGCGCTCGCCGGCACCGGCCGCACGGCGGAGGCGCGCGACGCGATCCTCGACCCGCTCGCGAGCGCGACGCTGGGTACGCGCACCTCGACCTCGGCCAGCATCCGCGGCTACCCCAAGCGCCGCCGCGCGATCATCATGCTGGGCTACCGGCTGTTCCAGGAGATCGGCGACCCGCGCGCGCTGAGCGCGCTCGACGGGCTGCTGCTGCACATCCCCGACGACGCCGAGGCGCTGCGCCTGCGCAGCGACCTCGCGCGCGAGCAGAACCGCCCCGAGGCCGCCATGCACGACGCCTTCGCGCTGCTCGTGCGCGAGCGGCGCGAGCGACCCGACTTCGACCGCTGGGTCGCCGCCGCCGACGCCCTCTCGCAGCAGCAGCACGGCGCGGGACTGGCCGCGCGCGCCCGCGCCAAGGTGCGCGACGCCGACAGCTGGCTGCGCTCGACCGACGAGGCCAGTTTCGAGACCTACAAGGTGCTCGGGGTCGCGCTCCCCGCCACGCGCGTGCCCGACCTGCCCAACCAGCTCTACGTGCCGCGCGACCCGGCGCTGAGCTGGGCCATCGTCGAGGAGCTGGCCGCCGCCGGCCGGCTCGAGCGGGCGCGCGGCGAGCTGCGCAAGCTCTCCGACGCGCACACCGGCGTGCAGGAGTTCCGCTTCCGGCTCGGGCGCCTGCTCGTGCGCGAGGGTCAGTACGAGTCGGCGGCGGCGGAGTTCGAGCGCCTGCTGCAGGACGTGCCGGGCGACACCGAGGCGCTCGACCTGGCCGTGCGGACCTGGAAGGCGCTGGGCCGCCCCGACCGCGCCGCGCAGCTCGTCTCGCGCATGATCCTCGACGACCCGCTGGGCGTCGGCGCCGCGCGCTACGGCGAGCTGCTGCTCGCGCGCGGCCAGCCCGAAGCCGCCAAGGCGCTCGTCGAGCGGCTCGTGCGCTGGACCGACTTCGACCAGCGCCTGGACGTGCTCATCGTCGCGGCGCGCGCGCAACTCGCGCTCGGCGACGCGGCGGGTGCGCAGGCGATCCTCGCCGCGCTGGCGACGCG
>CAZBBB010000097.1:0-12170 GCA_964490005.1 uncultured Phycisphaerales bacterium
GCCGGGCAGCAGCCACGGCGCGCACAGCAGGCCGCCCAGCGCGGAGAGCGCCCGTCCGCGGAGCGCGTAGAGAGCGCCCGCGCGCAGCGGCGCGAGCAGGAAGGCCGCCCAGCGCCGGCCGGGCAGGGGTGCGGGCAGCGCGGCGAGCAGGCAGGGCCAGTGGTTGCGGGTCATGTAGAAGACGTTGCGCGCCGACATGCGGCCGACCGAGCCGCCGCCCTCGTGCAGGGCGCGCGCCTGCGGCACGGTGCGGCAAGCGTAGCCCGCGCTCGCGAGCCGCAGCGCGAGGTCGACGTCCTCCCAGTACAGGAAGTAGTCGGGCGCGGGGCCGCCGACGGCCTCCAGCGCGGCGCGCCGCCAGAGCGCGGCGCCGCCGAGCGGGCCGAGCACGGCTCGCGGCGCGGCGTCGAGCTCGCGCGCGCGCCGGCCGTGGTCGCAGTTGATCTGCCCGAGGAAGGAAGTCAGTCCGATGCCGGTGGCGTCGATGCGCTCGGGGTCGCGCGCGTCGAGCACCGTCAACGCCACCGAGCCCAGCGCGGGGTCGGCCGCCAGCGCCTCCTCGGCGGGCGCGAGCGCGCCGGGCAGCAGCTCGACGTCGGGGTTGAGCGTGAGCACGAAGGGCGAGTGCGTCGCCGCCAGTCCGGCGATCACGCCGGCGGCGAAACCCCCGTTGACGGGCAGCCGCAGCGAGCGCACACCGGGCGGGAGGGCGTCGGCCGAGCCGTCGCTCGAGGCGTTGTCGACGACGAGCAGCTCGGCCGGCGACTGCGCGCGGGCCGCGTCGAGGCAGCGCGCGAGCGAGCGGCCTCCGTTGTAGTTGATCACCACGACGGCCGCGGCGGACATGCCCGGAGTCTAACGAGCGTGCCGCGTCGCCCCGCGGGCGCTTTTTCGCGCCCCGTCTCCGTGACACCATGGACGGACCGTCCGGCGTGGGAGGTGCCCTTCGTGAACTGCGGCCCGTCGTTGCGCTCGCTGGGAGCGCTCGTGCTGCTCGCCGCCGGCCTGGTCGGCTGCGCGGGCGCGGCGGGCCGGCGCGACGTCTCGAGCTGGATGGAGGCGCGCGGCGCCGACCTCATGGACGTCTTCGGCCTGCGCCTCGCGGCCGGCGTGGGCGTGGGGGGCTGGGTGCGCGTCACCGAGTACGCGCAGCTCGGCTTCATGGTGCGCGGCCCGGCCGAGTCGCGGCTGGTGATCGCCTCCGAGACGGCGCGGCCCGACGACTTCCGCGTGCGCGGCCTGCCCTGCCTGGTCGTCGGCACCATCGGCCGCTACGGCGGCGTCTGGTACGAGGGCACGAGCGAGGTCTACCTGCCGGGCTGGAGCAACCGCGACGGGCCCACGAGCCCGGTGCTGCGCGATCCGATCGCCGGCGTGGTGCCGCTCGACGGCCGGGCCGACAACTGGCGCCACTCGATCGGCGTCGGGGCGCACCTGCTGCTGGCTGGCGCCGAATTCGAGCTGCGCCCCTTCGAGGCCGTGGACTTCGTGGCCGGCCTGCTCTCGGGCTACGACCCTTCGGGCGACGACGTGCCCGTCGACGCGGGCTCCGACGCGCGCAACTGAACGAGCAGCGCCTCGACGGCGCGCCGCTCGTCGGCGCTCAGCCGCGGCTCGCCTTCGATCGCCTCGAGCACGGCGCGCGCCTCGGCGGGGCCCACGGCGCGGGGCGGCACGAGCGCAAGCTGCGCCAGGTTGATGCGCGCCGGCACGAGCCCCGGCAGCTTGTCGAGCGCCGCGCGGTAGTGACCCGCCGCGTCGAGCGCGTCGGGGAAGCGCTGCCCGAGCGCGAGGTTCCCCAGGATCTGGTGCGCCAGCCCGGCGTACAGGTGGTCGGGGTCGATCTGCAGCGAGGCGCGCAGTTCGTCGGCGGCGCCGGGCCGGCGGGCGTCGAGCGCGAGGTGGCGCCCGGCGGCGTCGAGGAAGTAGCCGTGGTTGTAGCGGATGTGCGCGACCTGCGGCGCGACGCTCGCCGCGTGCGCCCAGATCGAGAGGTCGTCGCGAAGGACGCGCACGGCGCGGCGGCAGGCGGGCAGCGCGAGCAGCAGCGCGACGAGCGGCAGGGCCACCGACCATCCCGGGCCGCGGCCCGCGGCCAGTTCGGCGCGGCCGAGCGCGGCGAGCGCCCCGCCGGCCGCCAGGCAGACCAGCGCCGACGGCAGGTACAGGAAACGCTCGGCGAAGGTGGCGCCGATGGGCACGAGGTTGAGCACGGTGGCTAGCGCGACGGGCACGAGCAGCAGCGGCACGGCGATGCCGGGGTGGCGGCGGCGCAGCGCGAGCGCCGCGAGCAGCACCGCGGCGAGCGTGGCGAGCGCGGCGGCGTCGGGCGCGAGGAACTCGTCGCGGTGGTAGTAGACGCGCAGCGCGCCGGGCCAGAGCATGAGCTGCAGCGCGCGGCCGAGGATGTTGGCCGCGACGAGGACGCGCGTCGCCGGGCCGAAGGCGCCGAAGGGCGCGTCGTCGGGCAGCTGCTGGAGCAGCACGACCGCGCGCGCGACGTACACGGCGACGAGGGGCAGCGCGCAGAGCAGCAGACGCCCCCACGGCGGCGGCCGCCGCCGCGCGAGCAGGTCGTGCCCCAGGAACAGCAGCGGCGCCACGGCCGCGCTCTCCTTGCAGAGCAGCGCCAGCCCGACGAGCAGCGCCGCCAGCCCGGCGGCGGCCCGGCCGGGGCGCAGGTGCGCGTTCCAGGCCAGCAGCACGCCCAGCGCCGCGAGCAGTTCGGCCCGGCCCGAGACCCAGCCGACCGCCTCGGCGTGCAGCGGGTGGGCGGCGAACAGCAGCGCGGCGCCGCAGGCCGGCGCGCGCGTCAGGCCGAGGCGGCGGGCCAGCGCGTACAGGGCCAGCGCGACGGCGGCGTGCAGCACGACGTTGCCCGCGCGCAGCGGCCCGGCCGCGCCGGCGTGGCGCCACTGCGCCTTCCAGCTCGCGACGGTGAGCGGGCGCCAGAGGGCCTGGCCGGGCGTGCCGAGCGGCGTGCCGAACACCGGGGCCTCGCCGGAGACGGCCGGATTCTCGACGACGTAGTATTGGTCGTCGTAGACGAAGTCGCCGTCCACGGCGGGCCAGCAGGCCAGCAGCGCGACGAGGACGACGAGCAGGGCGGGGGCGGCGCGGCGCGGCATCGGGCGGCGAGTCTATAGGATGCGCTCGGCCGCCGATTTCGCGCCGACGGGCGACAAGTCCCGGGGGGCCGGCAGCCGATAGGACCGAGCATGGAGCCAGCAGCGAACCCGACCGCGCGGCCGCGCGGCCCCGACCGCCGCAAGCGGCCGACGCCGATGATCTCGCGCTACACCTTCTTCGGCGGGCGCCGCGTGGGCGCGCGGCGGCAGGGCGAGACCGAGGGCAGCTACGTCGACGTCTACAGTCCGCGCCTGGTGTGGCTGCTGCTGTTCTTCTTCGCGCTCACGGTCATCGACTCGGTCTCGACGCTGGTCTACCTGGGCAAGGGCGGGCGCGAGCTGAACCCGATCGCGCAGATGATGATCGACCAGGGCAACACGTTCTTCGTGCTCGGCAAGGGCCTGCTGTCGGGCCTGTGCCTGCTGTTCGTGATGCTGCACAAGAACTTCCGGCCCGCGCGCGCGGCGCTGGCGGTGGGCTTCACCTTCTACTTCCTGCTCGGCGTCTACCATCTCGTGCTGCAGGTCATGGCGCTCTGAACGGGGCGCGCGGCCGCGCCCGGTTCCCGGACGACCGCCCGGCCCGGCTGGAGGATTCGGCCGGCTTCCTCTAGGCTGCTCGCTCGCACCCCGCGGGAGCGCCGCCTTGGTCATCCACATCGCCGATCCGCCGCAGGCGCGGCCGGCCGGTGTCGGCGCCGCGCCCGAACTGGGCGAGGCGCGCGCGATCACCTACCTGCGCGTCTCGGTCACCGACCGCTGCAACCTGCGCTGCAGCTACTGCATGCCCGAAGGGCAGGAATTCCTCGAGCACGACCGGCTGCTGAGCTTCGAGGAGATCGCGACCGTCGCGGGGCTGCTCGTGCGCCACGGCGTCGGGAAGATCCGCCTGACGGGCGGCGAACCGCTGCTGCGGCGCGAGCTGCCGCGGCTCGTGGCGCTGCTCAAGGCGCTGCCGGGCGCGCCGCGCGTGGTGCTCACGACGAACGGCATGCTGCTCGCGCGCCACGCGCGCGCGCTGCGCGAGGCCGGCCTCGACCGGCTCAACATCAGTCTCGACACGCTGCGGCCCGAGCGCTTCCTGCGCATCGCGCGCCGGCCCGGCCTGGACGACGTGCTCGCCGGCATCGAGGCCTGCGAGGCGGTCGGCTTCCGCGACACCAAGCTCAACACGGTCGTGCTCGGCGGCGTGAACGACGACGAACTCGGCGAACTGCTCGCCTTCTCCGCGCGTCACGGGCTGCAGCAGCGCTTCATCGAGTTCATGCCGATGGCCAGCAACGACTACGGCCACGGGGCGCGGCGCGTGCCGCTCGACGAGATCCGGCGGCGCGTGGAGGCCTTCGGCGAACTGCGGCCCGAGGGCCGCGGCAGCGGCCCGGCCGACGTCTTCACGCTGTCGTCGACGGGACAGCGCGTGGGCATCATCGCCGCGATCTCGCTGCCCTTCTGCGCGACCTGCAACCGACTGCGCCTCACGTCGGAGGGCGTGCTGCGCAGCTGCCTGTTCGAGGGCGGCGAGCTGGGCGTGCGCGAACTGCTGCGCTCGGGCCGCGACGTCGAGCGGCGCCTGGCCGAGGCGCTCGAGTGGCTGCGGCGCGTCAAGCCGCCCGTGCACGCCGGCGCGGGGCACGGGCAGATGAACCGCATGGGCGGCTGACTCAGCCCTCGGGCAGCGCCTCGTACCAGGCGCGCCAGGCCGGCGGCCAACGGTCGCCCGCGAGTTCGGCGGGCAGCAGCTCGCGCACGTGCGGCACGTAACCGAGGCGCGCGCGGCGGCGCGCGCGGTCGAAGGCCGGCCCCGTCGGCAGCGCGTGGGCCTCGGCGCGCTGCGCCGCGAGCAGGGCGGGCAGGGCCGAGATCGTCGCGGGCCAGCCGTCGAGCAGCACCGCGGCGTCGGAGGGCGTGAGCGAGATGCGCGGCGTGTGCCGCATCGCGCGGCAGGCCTCGTGGCGCACGATCACGACCGGCTCCGTCACGAGGGCCACGAGCTGCAGGCCGATCCAGGCCTCGATGCGCCAGGGGAAGGCGTCGACGAGCGCCTCGGCGCGCGCGCGCGCGTCGTCGGCCTCCGACGCGATCGCGTCGAGCAGCGCGAGCAACTCGCGCTCGACCGGGTCGCCGGGGGCCAGCGCCTCGTTCGGCGGCAGCCGGCACAGCCGCAGCCCGGCCGCGAGCGCGGGCACGTCGCCCTCCGCGTCGGCGATCGAGGTCCAGCCCGCGATGACCGCGGGCTCGACGATCCCCTCGCGCGCGCTGCGCAGCGCCATGCGTCGCGCGGCGTGCCGGGGCGTGGGCGCGTCCGCGACGGACAGCGCTTCGGCGGCGTCGAAGGCCGCTTCGGCGCGGCCGGCGACGAGTTCGCCGAGCGCGAAGGCCTCGACGCGGGCCTCGCGCTCGGCGCGGTCGCGGGGCGGCAGCGCGCCCTCCCGGCCGGCGAGGCGCGCGACGAGCTGGCGCGCCAGTTCGTCGTGCCCCCACGGGTCGAGCAGGTCGATGCCGTTCGAGAACAGCTCGGCCTCCTCGCGCTCCTGGAAGCCGGCCGCGAGGTCGAGCGCCGCGCCGCGCGCGCGCAGGCGCTCGGCGACCTGCCCCAGCTCGGGCAGTTCGATGCGGCCCTGCAGGCCCAGCGGGGCGGTGGCCAGCAGCAGCGGCACGTCGCGCGCGTCGGCCGCGCCCTGCAGCTCGTCGAGCAGCGCATCGAGCGCCGCCTCGTCGACGTCGCGGCTCGTGAGCGGCCCCGGCTCGCGGTGCAGGATCGACGGGTCGACGCCGCGCAGCAGCGAGAGGTCGCCGACGATCGCGATCACCGCGCGCAGGTCTTCGGCCTCGCCCACGAGGGCGGGCCAGCTCGCGCGTGGGGCGGACAGCGCCCGCGCGTGCGCCGGGCCGAGCACGTCGGTCGCGCCGAGGATGTCGTCCAGGCGCTCGGCCACGCGCGTGCTGCCCGCGAAGCTGCGCTCGGCGAGCAGCAGCAGGCCGTCACCGGGCGGCGCGGGCTGCGGGCCGCAGGCGGCCAGCGCGCCCGCCAGCAGCGCCGCGCGCACCCGCGCCCTCAAGGACCGCCCTTGGCGCCCTCGTCGGGCACGGCGCCGGCGGCGGCCTCGCCGCCCTCGGTCGGGTCGCCGCCCGGCGCGTCGTCGACGGGCGCGGCCGCGCGCTCGGCCTTGAGACGGTACTCGCCCAGCATGCGGCTCCAGCGCTCGAGATCGACGGGCACGCCGACCCGCCGCCCGAGGCGCACGAGCTGCTCGACGCGCCAGCCGACGCGCGCGAAGTGCTCGATGTGCTCGGAGGCCCAGGCGACGTACTTGTCGCCGATCTTGCGGATCTCGTGCTCGACCCATTCGGGCTTGGCGCGGTCGATGTCGACGCGCTGCTCGAGGATCGCGCGCTCGCGGTCGGCCTGGTCCACGAGCGACATGTCGGGCGGCGTCCAGAGCGACTGCAGCGGGATGCGCAGGTCGATCGGCAGCTTGCTGAGCTCGCTGCGCGCGGCGGTGCTGTCGGTGCTGGCGGCCGCGATGTAGCCGAGCTGGCCGAGCTGCTGCTCGATGTGCGGGTCGAAGGGACGGGCCGCCGAGTGGTCGTCGAGGCTGTCGCGCAGGTCGAGCGAGGCCTGCGCCAGCTCGCGCAGCAGTTTGGCGTAGCGCTCGCCCGTCTCGCGCCGGGCCGCGAACAGGTTGACCTGCTCGCCGGGGTCGGTCGCGCGGTCGTGCAGCCGCGGCCAGGAGGGGATCAGGTCGCGCAGGCCGAGCGGGTCGGCCAGCCGGTCGTAGATCGGCCAACCCTTCTCGTCGCGCACGATCTCGTCGGGGTCGCCCAGCCAGGGGGCCGGCGGCGTCACGGGCTGCAGGTGGCGGCGCGCGATCTCGAGCGCCTCCATGGCCGGCGGGCTGATGAACTTCAGGCCGTCCTTCACCAGGAAGAACGACTCGGTGTTCTGCGACATGCCCATGACGTAGGCGCGGCGGCGCGCGCGCCCGCGCAGCAGCCCCAGCAGGCTCTCGCCGGTCATGACCTCGGGCGCCGCGATGCCGAACAGCTCGAGCACGGTGGGCGCGATGTCGGTGAGGTCGATCGCCGCGTCGAGCCGCCGTCCGGCGCCCTCCGCGCCCGGGAGCTTCATGATGAGCGGGATCGCGATCTCGTCGTCGGTGAGCCCGATGCCGTGCCCCACGTGCAGGCCCTGCTCGAGGAAGGACTCGCCGTGGTCGCTGGTGATGATGACCAGCGCGTTCTCGAGGCGCCCCGTCTCGGCCAGCAGGTCGAGCACGCGCCCCACGCCCAGGTCGGCTTCGTGGACGCCGGCGTCGTAGTCGCGGGCCAGCGCGTCGAGGCTGGGGTACTCGTGCACGCGCATCGCGGCCTGCTGTTCGAAGTACACCAGGCGCTTGAGCAGGTGATCGCGGGGCCCCGCGCGCGTCGGCAGCGCGCGGAAGGTCTCGAGCAGTTCGGGATCGCCGTCCTGGAAGGGCGCGTGCACGTCGAAGGTGTGCAGGAACACGAAGCTGTCCTCGGTGCGCGTGCGGCGCATCCACTGCAGGGCCTCGGGCAGCAGGCGGCGGAACCCGTTGGGGCCGCCGGCCGTGTCGCGCGTGTCGCGGTAGATCTCGAAGCCCTGGCCGAACCCGAAGAACTTGCTGACGAAGCCGCCGTCGGTGAAGGCCGCCGTGCGGAAGCCCTCGCGCCGCAGCAACTCGGCCAGCGTCTCGACGCGCGTGCTGAGTTCGTTGCCCTTGCGCCACACGCCGTGCGCCATCGGGTCGAGGCCGGTGAGCATCGACATGTGCGAGGGCAGCGTCCAGGGCGAGGGCGCCAGCGCCTGGTCGAACACCACCGACGAGGCGGCCAGCGCGTCGATGCGCGGCGAGACCTGCGGGTCGTTGCCGTAGACGCCCAGCCGGTCGGGCCGCAGCGTGTCGATGCTGATGAGCACGACCGTCCGCGGCGGGCTGGCCCACGGGCGCCAGACCGCGAGCGCGGCGAGTCCCGCGAGGGCGAGCAGCAGCGGCAGCAGTCGTCGCAGGGCGGGCATCAACGCACCATCGTGGCCCGCTCGGACGGTGGCTGCAAGCCGGGCCCGTCCGCGCTCAGATGCCGCGCCGCAGCCAACGGTCGAGCGGGGCGAACCACCAGCGATGGCTGAAGTTGGCGCCCAGGAACTGCGCCCAGTTCTCGCACAGCGCCAGGCGATCGGCCCAGTCGTGCCACAGCGCGCGCGTGGTCGCGTCGACGTCGGTGCGGCGCGCGACCAGCGCGTGATAGTGGCGGCGCGCGGCGCGCACGTTGCCGTCGATGGCCGTGCGCCGGGGCACCGCGACCAGCCCGACGAGCCGGCGCAGGTTGCCGTGGTCGCAGTAGATCCGCCGCGCCTCGGCGCCCACGCTGCGGTTGTGGCTGTGCTCGACCACGGCCGTCGGCACGAAGGCGATGCGGCCGCCGCCGCGGATGACGCGCGCCGACCAGCGCACGTCCTCGCCGAAGGGCGCCATGTCGAGGCGCTGCCGCTCCCAGGCGCTGCGGCGCAGGCAGGCGATCACGTGGTCGTAGCGGATGAGCGCCAGCCGCTCGAGCGGGGCCAGGCGCTCCCAGTCGCGCGCGCCCAGTTCCTGCACGACGGGCTCCGTGCCGCCGGCCCAGGCGCCGATGCGCTCGGCCAGCACCGGGTGGCAGTCGGGGCGCGGCTGCTGGCGCCCGTAGGTCGCCGCGAGCGCGGGGTCGGCGACGAGCGGCGCGACGAGTTCGGCCGCGAGCGTCGTCGAGAGCGGCAGCGCGTCCTGCACGGAGAGGATCACGAACTCGCTGCGCGTGGCGGCGATGGCGCGGTTGCGCGTCTCGCCGTGGTTGAACTCGCTGGGCGCGATGGGCATGGTCTTCACGCCCGCGGCGCGCAGCCGGTCGAGCGTGCCGTCGCGGCTGCCCGAGTCGGGGCAGACGATCTCGAGCGCACCCACGTCCTGCTGCGCGCGCCACATGTCGAGCACGCGCCCGAACAGCTCGCCGCCGTTGAGCGTGGGGATGACCAGCGCGACCCGGCCGGCGGCGGGGGCCGCGCCGCTCATGCGCCGCGCGCCAGCGCGGGGGACAGGCGCGCGTGCAGGTCGAAGGCCTGGCTGAGCACCTGATCGCTGTTGTGGTACTCGTAGCGACCGAAGCGGCCGATCGCGTGGAAGCCGGGCAGCGCGTCGAGATGCGCCAGCACGGTCGAGCGCTTCGACTCGAAGTCGCGGTCGTAGAGGATGTAGGCCAGCGGGTTGAGCGCGGCGTCGCTGACCGGTGCGCGCCCGCCGCGGATCAGGCCGGCCTCGCCGAGCGCCCGCGCGAGCGCCGCCTGGCCCGCCGGCGAGACGTCGGGCTCCTGCCCCGGCGCGTAGGTGACCTCGGCCAGGATCGAGCCGCGCCCCGCGGGCGCGTTGTGCGGGCTGTAGTTCGACAGGTAGGTGATGCGGTTGGCCGGCCCCTGCCAGGCGTGCGGCAGGTAGACCCAGCAGTAGGGCCGCACGTCCTCGGCGTCGATCGAGAACAGGTAGCTGGCGACGCCGCGCCAGCGCAGCGCGCGCGCCGCGCCGGCCACGTCGGCGGGCAGGTCCATCAGGTCGGGCAGCACGTGCAGCGGGATCGTCGAGACGACCTGGTCGCAGCGCTCGCCGTCGACGATCCAGCCGCCGTCGCGGCCCGGCGCGCGCTCGATGCGCCGCACGCGCCGGCCGGTCGTGATGCGGTCGGCGATCGGACGCGCGATGCGCGCGTGCATCGCGGCGAAACCGCCGCGGCGCGGATAGCGGAAGACCGACTGGTGCGCGTAGCCCTCGGTCGTCTCGCCCAGCGAGGCGCGCAGGATGTCGGCCAGCGGCGCCTCCGGCACGCGGCCCGAGATCCACTGCGTGCCCATCTCCGCCAGATCGGCCTTCCAGATCTTGCGGTTGTAGGGATCCATGAAGTGGCGCGCGACGCCCTCGCCCATGCGCCAGCGGATCCAGTCGTGGAAGTTGTCGGGCTCGGGCGTCGTGGGCCGCGCGAGCCAGGCGCGCACCACGCCCTCGGTGCACTGCAGGTTGTGCTCGAGCGGCAGTTCGCCGAGCGCGTTCTCGAAGGGGTAGCTCGCGAACAGCCCGCGCTCGTGGTAGATGCGCGCGTCGCGCTTCGTGACGACGCAGGGATCGTCGGCGAACAGCTCGTCCCAGAAGCGCGCGACGCGGGCGTCCTTGGTGTACATGATGTGGCCGCCGGCGAGGTCCCAGGTGAAGCCGTCGGTCGTGCGGCTGCGGCACAGGCCGCCGATCTCGTCGGCGGCCTCGAAGACCTCGACGGCGTGGCCGTCGGCGGCGAGCAGCCGGCCGGCCATCAGGCCCGCGGGGCCTCCTCCGGCGACGATGACGCGAGCGCCCACGCGGCCATTCTTCCCCGCGCCGCGCGGGTCTACAATCCCGGCGCACGCCGAGGGCCCTCCTGGTGAAACTCACGCTGCCGCTGCTGATCGGCGCCGCCCTGGCGCTCGCGCCGCCCGCGGCCGAGCGGCCCGACGCGGTCGCGTCGCTCACGCTGCCCGAATCGTCGCTGCAACTGCGGGTGGCGTGGCGGCAGCTCCCGCCCGACCTGGCGGTCTTCAGCGAGGGCGAGGGGCTCTCGGCGGGCGACCTCAAGCGCCTGCAGGTCGCCTCGCTGCTCGCGCAGGGCGCGAGCCTGCAGAGCGACGCCTTTTTGCGCGTGGGCGACCGCGTGCTCGAGCCGGGGCGCTACGGGCTGTTCTTCACCGTGGGCGTCGGCGGCCGGATGAACTTCGCGCTGGTCGACGGCGCCGACGTCGTGCCGCTGTCCTCCGAGCCGCTCGAGTTCGGCTGGGCGAGCGAGCGCCTGCTGCTGCAACTGCAGTGGATCTCGCGCCACGAGGCGCGCCTGATCTGGCAGCTCGGCCGCAACGGCGGCTCGTTCCGCCTGGTGCTGGGCACGCGCGACGCCGAGCCGCCCTTCCTGCTCGACGAGCGCTGACGGGCGCGCGTGTCGGACACGGCCAGCCCGCCGCCCGGGCCGGGGGGCGCCCCCGCCCGCGACGCGTCCGGAGGGCTGCTCGCGCAGCGGCTGTCGGACATCGAGGCGCGGCGGCTCGTCGTCGCGGTGCTGGGGCTGGGCTACATCGGCCTGCCCGTCGCGCAGGCCTTCGTCGAGGCCGGCTTCCGGGTGCTGGGCTACGACGCCGACCGCGCGCGCGTCGAGCGGATCGCGGGCGGCGGCACGCCGCTGCGTCATCTCGGCCAGGACTTCGTGGCGCGGCTCGCGGCCACCGGGCGCTTTTCCGCGACGGACGACGCGGCGCGTCTGCGCGAGGCCGACGCCTTCCTGCTGTGCGTGCCGACCCCGCTCGGCGCCGACGACCAGCCCGACCTCGACGAGGTGCGCGCGGCGGGGCGCGCGGTGGCCGGGGCGCTGCGCCCGGGCGCGCTCGTCGCGCTGGAGTCGACGACCTATCCGGGCACCACGCGCGAGGAGCTGTTGCCGCTGCTGGCCGCCTCGGGCCTGCGCTGCGGGCACGATCTGTTCGTGGCGCACGCGCCCGAGCGCGTCGATCCCGGGCGCGCGACGCCGGCCTCGGGGCGCATCCCGCGCGTGGTGGGCGGGCTCGACGCGGCGAGCGGCACGGCGCTGGCCGCGCTCTACGCGGCGGCCTTCGAGCGCGTGGTCGCGGTGCGCTCGGCCGAGGTCGCCGAGGCGGCCAAGCTGCTCGAGAACATCTATCGCGCGGTGAACATCGCGATGGTCAACGAGATGAAGATGCTGCTCACGGCGCTCGACATCGACGTGCAGGAGGTGCTCGACGCCGCCGAGACCAAGCCCTTCGGCTTCACCGCCTTCCGTCCCGGGCCCGGCTGGGGCGGGCACTGCATCCCGATCGCTCCGTTCTATCTGGCGTGGCGGGCGCGGCAGGCCGGGCAGCCCGCGCGCTTCATCGAGCTGGCCGGGCAGGTCAACCGCGCCATGGCCCGCCGCGCCGTGGCGCGCGCGCGCGCCGCCCTCGCCGCGCGGCGTGCGGCGGGGGGCGGC
>CAZBBB010000098.1:0-12029 GCA_964490005.1 uncultured Phycisphaerales bacterium
CGCAAAGCGCAGCGCGTCGGGCGGCGCGCCGAGCCGGGCGGCGAGCCGCTCGCGCAGCCGGCCGCGCGCGACCTGGGCGCGCTCCCGCTCGCGCTGCGAGTGCAGTCGCGCCACGCGGGCCCGTTCGTCGGGGGCCAGCCAGCGGGCCAGGCGCTCGCGCTCGTCCGGCGCGACGTCGAGCGGAAAGGTCAGCACGTCGATCGCGATCGGTCGGGACATCGGCGGGGAGGCACTGTACCGCCGGGCTGCCGGCCCCCGCGCCCGGGGCGCGCATGGGATACTCGGCGTCCGCGCCGGGCCACCTTCCGCGCGCCGCGCCCCGGAGTGTCCGATGCTGAGTCCCGACGAATTCCGCGCGCTGGCGCTCGCGCTGCCCGAGGTCGTCGAGGGCGAGCACCAGGCGCATCCCGACTTCCGCGTGGGCGGCAGGATCTTCGCGACGCTCGGCCCCGACGGCACGTGGGGCATGGTCAAGCTCTCGCCCGAGGGTCAGGCGGCCGTCGTGCTCGCCGACCCCGGCACCTTCCAGCCCTTCCCCGGCGCGTGGGGCAAGGCGGGCTGCACCAAGGTCGTGCTCGCGCGCGCGCGCAAGACCGCCGCGCGCAACGCGCTGGCCGCCGCCTGGCGCTTCACCGCGCCGCGCGCGCTGCTCGAGAAGCACGGTGCCGACTGAACCCCCGCGCGCGGGCCGCCTGGCCGTGCTGAACGCCTTCGTCCTGCGTCACATCCGCGCGATCGAACTCATCGGCGTGGTCATGCGGATCTTCAGCTTCAGCCTGGTGAGCTGGCTGGGGCCCGACAGCCCCTTCATGTTCGTGTGGATCTTCAACACGACCGACGCGCTGCTGCTCACCTGGTGCGCGGTGCTGCGCCGCGACCCGGCCTACACGCTGCTCAACGGCTTCTGGATCGCGATCGGCGTGCTCGGCATCCTGCGCGCCGGGTCCTTCGTGCACTGAGCGTGCACCGAGCGTGCACGGATGGCGCCGCGGGCGCCGTCCGCGACCGGCTCAGCCGTCGTCGCCGATGGCCTCGACCGGGCACTGCTCCTTGGCCTCGAGGCAGAGCTTGATCTCCTCGTCGGTCGTCGGCTGGGTGTGCACGAAGTCGTGGTCGCCGTCCGCGCTCTCCTTGAAGTGGGCGGGCGCGATGTCGGAGCAGAGGTGGCACAGGATGCACTGCTTGTCGACGTAGAACGGGCCCGGGACGTTGTCGGCGTACTTCTCAGCGACGGTGGCCATGAGGCGATGATTCCGGCAGTGGGGGAGCCGGCCCTTGCAGGCGCCGCTCCGCGGGTCGATGGGAACCGCACACTATAGGTCGGGCGGGCGCGAGGGTCCAGCTTGGGCGAGCCGCAGCCGCGTCGCGAGCAGGTGCACGCCCTCGGCGCGCAGCTCGCAGGCCAGCAGGCGCTCGCCGACGAGCGCGCGCGCCTCGTCGAGCGCGGCCGCCGCAAAGCCCGCCGAGAGGATCACCAGGGCGTCCTCTTCGAATTCGACGCGTTCGGCGCGCAGCGCGACGAGCAGCTTCCCGAGGAGCGCGAGGTCGGCTGAGGGCGCCTGCTCGCAGGGCAGCAGCGCCTCGTTGGGCAGCCAGGCGCCGCCGCCCGCGGCGTCGAAGACCACGCGCGCGTGATCGAGCCGCACCTCGACGACCAGCCCGCGCGCGTCGGCGAGCCCCAGTTCGGCGTTGCTGCGCGCGCGCCGGCAGCGCACCAGCGCGCCGGGGCTCAGGCCGGCGCGGTTGCGCGGCGTCTCGGTGCCCGGAAAGCGCGCCATGGGCCGGCCAGACTAGCACGGTCGCCCGGCGCCCGGCCCCGCGGCCTCGCGCGCTCAGGCCGTCGCCATCCAGTCGAGGCACAGCTCGAACTGCTCGGCCAGCGCGTCGGGCGAAAAGTGCGCGCGCCGCCCGTGTCCGGGCAGCACCCAGTTGAAGCGCAGGCGCGCCAGGCGGCGCGTGCTCGCCACGACCTGCTTCCAGTCGTACCAGCAGGCGCCGCGGAACCCGTAGAGGTGCTGCAGGCGCGGGCTGAAGGCCAAATGGTCGCCGGTGAACAGGTGCCGCTCGTCGTGCAGCAGGCAGGCCGAGCCGGCCGTGTGGCCGGGCGTCGGGATGACGAGCAGGTCGTCGGCCAGCGCCACCGGGTCGGCGCCGCGCACGACGCGTTCGACGTCGCGCGTGTCGGGCGTGAGGTCGGCCTCGTGCAGCACGCGCTGGCAGCCGAACTCGGCCGCGAAGCGCGCGTGGTCGGCCACGTCGTCGCGATGCGTGAGGAACATCCAGGCCACGCCGCCCAGTTCGTGCAGCCGCCGCACGAGCGGGCCGGCGAAGCGCGGACTGTCGACGAGCACGTTGCCCTGCGGCCGCCGCAGCAGGTAGCTCGTCGCGCCGAAGCTGGCCTCGCTGTGGAAGCCGCAGTGGCTCACGACCTCGTCGATCGGGTCGGGGAAGGCGGCCGCGGCGGCGGCCAGCTCGGCGCGCGCCTCGGTGCCGATCGAGGTCGTCGGGCAGGCCAGCGCGGCCATGAGCGCGCGGCGCCGCGGCTCGTCCTGGACGGGCTGTCGGTGCACGCGGCTCTGGCTGCCGCGCCGGTCGAAGGTCTCGGGCGCCATCCAGCGGCAGGTGTCGCAGTCGATGCAGCTCGCATCGACGTACAGGTCGCCGGCGGCGTTCTCGGGCAGGGCGCGCGCGCGGTCGGCCATCGGCGCGCCCTTCAGTCGGCCAGCGGCTGCGCGTGCAGCACCAGCCGGCCGCCGATGATCAGCGCCAGCCCGATGGCCGGGTACAGGACGCCGACGATCCAGGCCTTGACGACCGGGTCGTAGGGCGAGAGGCGCAGCGCGAGGCCGGCGCCGATCATGAGCGCGACGAGCACGATCATGAACGGCGAGAAGACCGACCAGGCCGGCGCGCGCTCGCCGGCGCGCTCGATCGAGCCGGCGATGCGGCGCGCGCCCTTGCGCAGGGCCGTGAAGCCCTTGCCCACGCCCACGACGAAGGCCAGCCCCAGCGCGTAGTAGCGGTCGAGGCCCGAGAGCGCGACGATACCCTCCTCGGCGCGGAAGCCGGCGTAGGGCAGGCCGCGCCAGATGAGCAGCAGCCCGATGGCGACCCACAGGACGCAGACGAGCCAGCGGCGTTGCATGCGTGTCATCGGTCGACTCCTCCCGGCGGCGGACGAGCGCGCGATGATAGCCCGTCGGGGAAGCCCGGGCGAGCGCGGGGGCGCGGCGGTCAGGGCGCGTCGGCGAACAGGTGCACGGTGAATTCGAAAGGCGTGACGCCGGGCTTGACGCGGTAGGCGTGATCGAGCTGCACGAAGGGCGACAGGCTCTTGCAGAACGCGAAGACCTCGGCCGGATCGTGGTAGTGCAGGCCCTCGTCGCGCCAGTCGACGTGCGTCGAGAGCAGATTGAAGCTCGCGCCGCGACGGGCCGCGGCGAACATGCGCCCCACGACGGTCTGCAGCCGGTCCTGCGGGTCCGGCACCGCGTTGTTGAAGATGCCCGAGGCCAGGCACCAGTCGTGGCCGCCGGGCAGCGCGTCGCGCGTGACGTCGAGCAGGACGTACTCGATCTGCGCGCGTTCGTCGCGACAGCCGGCCTCGACGAACTCCTCGACGAAGTCGACGCCCGTGTAGCGGCCGCGGAAGCCGCGTTCGGCACAGAGCCAGCCGGCCAGGTCGCCGAGTCCGCAGCCGACGTCGAGCACCGCGTCCTCGGGGCCGACGTGCGCGGCGAGGGCCTCGAAGCGTCGCACCTGCGTCTGCGTCGAGCTCCACTGCAGCGCGTGCGGGCTGCGGCCGTGGCGTCTCCACAGCGCGCGGTAATGGCTCCTGAGGTCTTGAATGACCATGCGCGCGGGTGCCATTCTCCGAGGCCGGTGCCGGCGATTGTAGGCCGCGCCGCGCGTGCCGCGCCACACGACGGAGCGCGGCGCGCCGCCGCTCGCGTCGGCGCCGGATCTCGCCGTACGCCCGGGAGCAGCCATGCCGCGCAGGTCGGTCGTCGTCGGCGGAGGCATCGCCGGCATCTACGCCGCGCTGCTGTCGCGCCGCGCCGGCGCCGAGGTCGTGCTCGTCGAAGCCGAGCCGCGCCTCGGCGGCCTGCTCAACAGCTGGACCAACGAGCACGGCGACTCCTTCGACTACGGCACGCACTTCATCGCGGGCACGGAAGACCCGGCGATCGACGCGACGATCCTGCCGCGCGCCTGGACCGACGCCTGGCAGCGCTTCCCCAACGAGCGCGCCGGCAACGTCTTCGCCGGCCGGCTGGCGCCCGACTGCATCTTCGTCGATGCGCGCGGACTGCCGCGCGAGAGCTACTGCCGGGCGATGACCGAGCTGCTCGAGGCGCCGGGCGCGACGGGGCGCGAGACCGATCTCGACGCGCAGTTGCGCGCCGAGTACGGCCCGACGCTGACCGACGAGCTGTACGCGCCGTCGCTGCGCAAGCTCTTCGGCGTGCCGCTCGCGCAGCTCGCGCCCGACGCGCACCTGCGCTTCGCGATGAAGCGCCTCGTGGCCTTCTCGCCGGAGACGGCCGCGCGCCTCAAGACCCTGCCCGAGTTCGATCGCCGGCTGGCCTTCCACCACTACGCCACGGGCGCGGCGGCGCGGCCGCAGTACTACCCGCACGAGGGCGGGGCCGGCGTCTGGGTCGAACGGCTGGCGCAGGCGCTGCGGGAGCAGGGCGTCGAGCTGGCGCTCGGGCGGCGCGTGACGCGCCTCGCGGCCGAGGGGCGGCGCATCACGGGCGTGACGCTCGACGACGGCGCGGCGATCGACGCCGACGAGCTGCTGTGGACGACGCCGCTGCCGCCGCTGCTCCGGATGGCGGGGCTGCCGCTCGCGGGCGGGCCGCCGGCGCTGCGCCGCACGGTGGTGGTGAACCTCGTGCTCGACCGCCCGCCGCGGCCCGCCTGCCACTTCTTCTTCAACTACGACCCGGACTTCACGGCCTTCCGCGTGACGCTCTACTCGAACATGCAGCCGGAGCAGGCCGAGCGGACGGGCCGCCATCGCGTCACGATCGAGATCCTGTGCGACCCGGGCGACGCGCGCCTGGCCGAGTTCGTCGACGCGGCGCCCGGCGAACTGGCCGCGCTGGGCGTCTTCCCGGCGGGCACGGCGGTGCTGTGGAGTTCGGCCTTCGAGATCCCCAACGGCTTCCCGGTGCTGAGCCCGGCCTTCGCGGCCGCGCGCGGGCAGCTCATCGCGACGGCGCGCGCCGCCTATCAGAACCTCGTGCTGCTCGGCCGCACGAACACCGACGCGTGGTTCATGGTCGACGTGTTCCGCGACGTGCACGCGCGCTGCGCGCGCTAGTCGGCGAGGTCGGACTCGGCCAGCGGCGTCCCCCGCGGCAGGGCGCGGCGGGCGCGGCGGCCCAGCACGCGCGGCCAGGCCGAGGGCGGCAGGCCCACGCAGGGGCGCAGCACGGCGAGGTTGCGCGCGTCGAGCGTCTCGCCCGCCGCAATGTCGCGCGCGACCCAGATCGAGCGACGGTACTTGAGCGAGGCGCGGTCGCCCTCGCTGGGGCCGAAGCGCGGCGTGCCGAGCGCGGCGTGCGCGGCGCGCGCCTCGCGCACGAGCAGCGCCAGTTCCGCGGGCTCCAGCGAGAAGGAGGCGTCGACGCCGCCTTCGGCGCGCGAGAGCGTCAGGTGCTTCTCGATCACGCAGGCGCCGAGCGCGACGGCGGCGAGCGGCACGGCCAGGCCCAGCGTGTGGTCCGAGAGGCCGACCTCGACGTCGAAGGCCTCGCGCAGCGCGCCGAGCGTCGCGAGATGGGCGTGCTCGGGGCGGGCCGGGTAGGCCGAGGTGCACTTGAGGATCACCAGCTCGGTCGTGCCCGCCGCGCGCAGCGTCGCGACGGCGGCGGCGAGTTCCTCGCGGCTGGCCATGCCGCTCGACATGATCACGGGCTTGCGCGTCGCCCCGATCGTGGCCAGCAGCGGCAGGTGCGTCACCTCGAAGGAGGCCACCTTGTGGCAGGGCACTCCGAGCGTCTCGAGGAAGGCCACGGCGCCGTCGTCGAAGGGCGAGGAGAAGCCGACCAGACCGAGTCGCGCGCAGCGCTCGAAGATCGGCGCGTGCCACTCCCAGGGCGTGGCGGCCTGCGCGTACAGCTCGTGCAGGGTGCGACCTTCCCAGGGCGAACCCGGCTCGCCGACGGTGAAGTCGGGGCTCGCCAGGTCGAGGGTCATCGTGTCGGCCGTGTAGGTCTGCAGCTTGACGGCGTCGGCGCCGGCGGCCGCGGCGGCCTCGACGAGCGCCAGCGCGCGCTCCAGCGAGCCGTCGTGGTTGCCCGACAGCTCGGCGATCACGAAGGGCGGATGTCGGCGACCGATCTCGCGCTGCCCCAGCCGCATGCCCTGTCCTCGAGAGTCGTTCGATGCGCGCGGCGCGATACTATCATCCGACGCGGCGCGCGCCGTGCGCGCCGCGCCCGCGACGACGGGTGCCGCCGACGGTCGGGGGGACATGACGGTCGACACGCTCATCCTGCGCTGCGACGCCGACGCGCGCGTCGGTCACGGGCACGTGGCGCGCTGCCGCGCGCTGGCGCGGGCGCTGCGCGCCTGGCGGCCGCTGTTCGCCGGCGCCTTCGACGCCCACGCGCGCGCCGCGCTCGCGGCCGACGGGCTCGACGTGCGGGAGACGCCGCCGATCGCCGCGGACGACTTCGCCTGGGCGGGCGCGCACGACGCCGCGCGTTGCGCGGTCCTGGTCGACTCGTACGCGTTCACCGCGGCGCAGGGCGCGCACCTGGGCGCCGCGGGCCTGCGCTGGGGCGCCTTCGACGACTACAACGCGCTCGACTTCTCCGGCGCACGCTTCGTGATCAACTTCCGCGTCGGGGCCGAGCGCTGGGCGCGCTACGCCGCGCGGGTCTGCCTGCTCGGCGCGGGCGTGATGCCGGTCTCGGCCGCGCTCGTGGCGCTGCGCGCGCGCCTCGCCGGCCGCCGGCCGCCGGCCGGCGGCGTGGTGCGCGTGCTGGCCGCGATCGGCGGCAGCGACCGGCACGGCGCGGGGCGCCAGCTCGCCGCCGACTTCGCCGGCCACGCCGACCTGCTGCTGACCCTCGTCGACGTCAACGACGAGCTGCGCGGCGCCGCGCTGCCGGGCAACGTCCGCGCGGTGCCGCGCGTGCCCGACCTGGCCGCGCTGCTGGGCGACGCCGACGTGGTCGTCTCGGGCGGCGGCCGCACCAAGTACGAGGCCTGCTTCCTCGGCCTGCCGACGGTCGTGATCAACCAGACCGAGGGCGAGGCGCAGGACACGGCGCTGCTCGAGCAGGCCGGTCTGTGCCTGCGCGCGGCCGACGCCTGGAAGGGCTGCGCCGGCGTCGGCCCGCCGGCGGTGCGCGCGGCGTTCGCGCGCGGCGCGGCGCTGCGCGCGGCGTGCCTGTCGGCCTTTCCCGACGATCCGACCGCGCGCCTGGTCGAGGGGCTCGAGCGCGCGCTGCTCAGCCCCGCTTGACGGCGCGCACGAGCAGGTTGGGGGCCCAGGCCGTGCCGAGGCGCGCGAGCAGTCGCGGTTCGAGCGCCAGCCACAGCGCGGCGGCGCCGGGCAGCGCGAGCAGCCGGTCGGCCCAGCGCAAGACGCGCCGGCGGCCGTCGAGGTCGAGCGACCAGCGTCGCGCGAGGGCCTCGTTGCCGTTCCAGAAGTCGTAGGGCAGCAGTTCGACCACCTCGAGGCCGAGCGGCGACAGCAGCCCGGGCAGCTCGTCGGCGCGCGCCCGGCTGACGTAGCTCGTCGGATCGAGCGCCGCGCCGGACGCGGTCGGCGCCTGCTCGGCGTTGGGCAGCTCGAAGAGCAGCGTGCCGCCGGTGCGCAGCACGCGCCCGTACTCGGCCACGATCGCGCGCCACTGCGGAAAGTGCTCGACGACCGTGATCGAGCAGACCGTGTCGAAGCAGCCGTCGCGGAAGGGCAGACGCTCGATGTCGGCCTGCGCGACGCGCACCGCGGCGCCGGCCTCGGCCAGGGCCGCGCCGGCCTGCGCCAGCATCGCGGCCGAGATGTCGCTGCCGTGCACGGTGAGCCCGGCCGCCGCGAGCGGCGCGAGGTGGCGCCCCGCGCCGCAGCCGGCGTCGAGCACGCGCCCGGCCGCGTGGCGGCGCAGGAAGCGCCGCTCGAGCGCGTTCTTCACGCGCGCCACGCCCTTGCGGCCGCTCGTGCGGCGCACGTAGCCGCGCACGAAGTCGGGCTCGGTCCACGCGCCGCGCTTGAAGGCGCGCACGGAGGCCTCGTCGGCGGGCGGGCCCTCGGCGCGGGCGGGGGGCCGGGCGCCGCCGGGCGCGCTCACGGCGGGGCGTCCGCGAGCGCCGCGACGACGCGCGCGACGTCCTCGTCGGCCATCGCCGGGAACAGCGGCAGGCTGATGGTCTCGGCGTACCAGCGCTCGGCGTGCGGGAACTGCCCCTCGCGCCAGCCGCGCGCGCGATACCAGGGCTGCACGTGCACCGGGATGTAGTGCACCTGCACGCCCAGGCCGCGCGCGCGCAGATGGTCGAAGACCGCGCGGCGGCGGCGCGCGGCGACGCGGACGGGAAACAGGTGCCACGAGGCGCGCGCACCGGGCAGCTCGGGCAGGCAGCTCACGTCGGGCAGCGCCGCGAGCGCCTCGCGGTAGCGCGCGACGAGGGCGCGGCGGCGCTCGACGAAGCCGTCGAGCCGGCGCAGCTGCGCGCGGCCGAGCGCGCAGGCCATGTCGGTGATGCGGTAGTTCAGGCCCAGCGCGTGCATCTCGTAGTACCACGGCCCCTCGTCGGGGCGCTGCAGCCGCGCGGGATCGCGCGTCAGGCCGTGATTGCGGAAGTCGAGCATCCGGCCGTAGTGGCCCTCGTCGTCGGTGAGCACCATGCCGCCCTCGCCGGTCGTGATGTGCTTGACCGGGTGGAAGGAGAGCACCGTCATGTCGGCCAGCGAGCCGACGGGGCGGTCGCGCCAGCGCGCGCCGAGCGAGTGGCAGGCGTCGGCGACGAGCGGCACGCCGGCCTCCCGCGCCAGCGCGCGCAAGGCGTCGTAGTCGGCGGGATGTCCGGCGTAGTCGACGGGCACGATCGCGGCCGTCGCCGGCCCGAGCGCGGCGCGCGCGGCCGCCGGGTCGAGCAGCGGCGGCCCCTGCGCGAGCACGTCGGCGAAGACCGCGCGCCCGCCGAGCGCATGCGCCGCGTTGGCCGTCGCGAGAAAGGTGATCGGCGCGGTGAGCACTTCGCGTCCCGGCCCGACGCCGGCCGCCGCGTAGGCGCAGTGCAGCGCCGCCGTGCCGCTCGAGACCGCGAGCGCGAAGCGCGCGCCGCAGGCCGCCGCCACCTCGCGCTCGAAGGCCGCGATCTCGGGGCCCTGCGTGAGCCAGTCCGAGCGCAGCACGCCCGCGACGGCGTCGATCTCGGCCTCGCCGACGAACTGGCGCCCGTAGGGCAGCGGCGGCGTGCCGGCCCCGGTCACGACGACGCGGCCGAGCCGGCGAGCTTGGCGGAGACCCAGGCCTCGGTGCGGCGCACGCCCTCCTCGAGCGTGACGGCGGGCTTCCAGCCGAGCACGCGTTGCGCGAGAGCGGGGTCGGCGCGCAGCACGGCGATCTCCGCCTGCGGATGGATGTGCGTGACGTGCTCGATCGGCACGCGCCCGTTCGACACGACGCGCGCCAGCTCGTTGACGGCGATGTCGCGCCCCGTGCCGGCGTTGAACAGGCCGCCCACCGCCGCCGGGTTGCTGCCGGCCTCGATCACGAAGCGCGCGCAGTCGTCCACGTAGAGCAAATCGCGCGTTTGCGTGCCGTCGCCGAAGATGCGCAGCGGCTGCCCGGCCAGCGCGCGGTGCAGGAAGATCGAGACCACGCCGCCCTCGCCGTCCGAGCGCTGGAAGGGCCCGTAGGTGTTGAAGGGCCGGATGACGACGGTCTCCATGCCGTAGGCGTGGTGGTAGGACTGCACGAGCTGCTCGCCGGCGAGCTTGCTGGCCGCGTAGGGCGAGCGCGGCACGACCGGGTGGCGCTCGTCGATCGCGCGCCCGTCGGCGGCGCGGTCGTAGACCATGCAGGTGCTCATGAACACCAGCCTGGTGCCGGCCGCGCGGCAGGCCTCGAGCACCTCGAAGGTGCCGACGACGTCGTTGTCGAAGGTCTCGCGCGGACGGTCGATCGAGTTCTGCACCACGATGCTCGCGCCCAGATGCCAGCAGACGTCGGTCGTGCCGTCGCCGAGCAGGCGCGCGAGCAGGCGCGCGTCGCCGTGGTCGCCCTCGACGAGGGTGAAGCGCGGGTGGCCGGCGAACTCCTCGACGTTGGCGGGCGTGCTGTTGGAGAAGTCGTCGAGCGCGACGACGCGGTCGCCGCGCGCGAGCAGCTGCGCGACGGTCGCGCGGCCGATGAAGCCGGCGCCGCCGGTGACGAGCGCCTTCACGCGAGTTCTCCGGGCACGTGCTGCCGCAGCCAGTGCCGGATGGCGCCCACGTCGAGCCGCTCGGCGCTGCGGCTGCACCACTCGCCGCGCGACGCCGGGCGCTGGCCGGCGTAGGAACGCGCGGCGCCGCGCGCGGCCGTGGCCGGCGGGATGACGAGCAGTTCGCCGCACTGCAGCGCGCGCGCGGCCTCGGTCTCGGTCATGAGTTCCTCGTGCATCTTCTCGCCGGGCTGCGGGCCGATCTCCTCGAGCGCGGCGCCGGGCGCGCCCAGTTCGGCGAGCTGCGCCTCGATCAGGTCGCCGAGGCGCATCACGGGCATCCTGGGCACGAGCACTTCGCCGCCCTGCGCGAGCCGCACGGCGTGCAGCACGGTCTCCACCGCCTGGCGCATCGACATGAAGAAGCGCGTCATGTCGGGGTGCGTGACCGTGACCGGCCGCCCCTCGGAGACCAGCCGCTTCACGAGCGGGATGAGCGAGCCGCGGCTGCCGGCCACGTTGCCGAAGCGCACGCTGGCGAAGACCGTCGCGCGCGGGCCCTTGTACTCGTGCGCCGCCGTCACCAGCCGCTCGGCCATGAGCTTGCTGGCGCCCATGGCGTTGGTCGGGTTGACGGCCTTGTCGCTCGAGCAGAACACCAGCGCCTGCACGCGCTCGGCGATGGCGGCGTCGATGACGTTCTGCGTGCCCATGACGTTGGTGCGCACGGCCTCGAAGGGGTTGTACTCGCAGGCCATCACGTGCTTGAGCGCCGCGGCGTGCAGGATGACGTCGATGCCCTCGACGGCGTGGCGCAGCCGCTCGGCGTCGCGGATGTCGCCCAGCAGGAAGCGCAGGTTCGTGCGGCCGCGCAGGCGGGCCTGCATCTCGTGCTGCTTGGACTCGTCGCGCGAGAAGACGCGCACGACGCGCGCGTCGCGCTCGAGCAGCGCATCGACGAGGGCCTGTCCGACCGAGCCCGTGCCGCCGACGACGAGCACGGCTTTCCCCGAGAAGGAGGTCATCACGTGCTTGGAGAGGTCCCGGAGGAACGTGCCGCCGCGCGGACGGCAGCCGCGGCCAGCGTGGTGAAGGGCGCGAAGATACGCCCGGCGACCGCCGTCGGGCAACCTCCGAGGGCGCGACTCAGCGCGCGGCGCGGGCCGGCCGCGCTGCCCGCACGAGCGCCTCGATCGCCGAGACGCCGAGCCGGGCCGTGTCCTGTCCGACCAGGTACTGCTCCGACAGCAGGCGCGCGAGCGCGGCGCGCGCCTCGGCCGCGCCCTGAGGCGTGAAGAGCCGGTCGAGCGCCGCGCCGAGCCGTGCGGGGCTGCCGACGACGGGCACGCCGCAGGCCGCGAAGTCGAACAGCGGCGGCACCTCGGCGCGCTCGTACTGGATGAGCGGCCGTCCGAGCAGCGCCGCGTCGAGGCAGACGCTGCTGGCCGACTGCACGACGACGTCGCTGGCGGCGAGCAGGTCGTGCAGGCGCCCGTCGACCGCGAGCGTCGCGCGTCCGGCGAGCCGCGCCGCCGCCGCGCGCCACGGGCCCGGTTCGTCGCCGGGGTGCGGGCGCAGCAGCAGGTGCAGGCCCGGGCGCGCGGCGACGGCGTCGACGCAGGCCGCGAGGCGGTCCC
>CAZBBB010000099.1:0-11808 GCA_964490005.1 uncultured Phycisphaerales bacterium
CGCGGCGGACGGGGCGGGCCGGGCGGCGGGCGCGGACCGCGCGGCGGCGGGCGCGGGCACGACGGCGGCTCCGGCAACTCCTCGAGCCTGAGCCTCAGCGACGAAGCGCCCGCGGACATCGAAGCGGAGGAGGAGGACGTCGGCATTCCGATCGAGGAGTGCGCGTTCTCCGAGTTCGACCTGCACGTCGACCTGCTGCGCGGCATCGCGGCCTGCGGCTACCGCACGCCCTCGCCGATCCAGGCGCGCACCCTGCCCTACGCCCTCGAGGGTCGCGACGTCGTCGGCCAGGCGCGCACCGGCACGGGCAAGACGGCCGCGTTCCTGGTGCCGGCCCTGCAACTGCTCTCCGACAAGCCCGGGCCGCGCGTCTGCGCCGTGCTGCCCACGCGCGAACTCGCGCTGCAGGTCGCGCGCGAGTCGCAGCGGCTGGGCAAGTTCCTCGGCGTCAAGTCGACCGCCATCTACGGCGGCGACCCGATGGATCGCCAGATCCGCGACCTGCGCAAGGGCGCCAAGGTCATCGCGGCGACGCCGGGCCGGCTGCTCGACCATCTCGGGCGCGGCAACCTGAGTCTCGAGGACCTCGACGTGCTCGTGCTCGACGAGGCCGACCGCATGTTCGACCTCGGCTTCCGCGACGACATCGCCCGGATCATGGCGCGCGCGACGAACCGCCGGCAGACCTTCCTGTTTTCGGCCACGCTCTCCGACGAGGTGCTCGGGCTCGCGGCGAAGTACATGAACGACCCGGCGCGCGTGTTCCTCGCGCCCGACAAGATGACGGTCGAGAAGGTGCGCCAGAGCTTCTTCCCGGTCGACCAGGAGCACAAGCTGCTGCTGCTGCTCAAGGTGCTCGAGCGCGAGCAGCCCGAACGCTCGATCATCTTCACGCGCACCAAGCACGGCGCCGACCGCCTCGCCGAGCAGCTCCAGAAGAAGGGCCTGCGCGCCAACGAGATCCACAGCGGCCTGCCGCAGAAGCGGCGCGAACGCATCCTCAAGGGCTTCCGCGACGGCGAGTTCAACTACCTCGTCGCGACCGACGTGGCCGCGCGCGGTCTCGACATCGACGACGTCAGCCACGTGATCAACTTCGACATCCCCGAGAACGCCGAGGACTACGTGCACCGCATCGGGCGCACCGCGCGCATGGGCAAGGAGGGGCGCGCGGCGACCCTCGTGCGGCCCGACGACGGCCCGTTCCTGACCGCGATCGAGAAGCTCATCAACCAGGAGATCTCGGTCGAGCGCTACGAGGACTTCCACCACCCGGCGATGCTCGCCGAGGCGCCCCGGCCCGAGCCCAAGCCGCCGCAGTACGTGCGCACGATGCAGGGCTGGGTGCGGCCGCGCACCAAGCGCTGAGGGGCCGCCGCCCCCCCGCCCGGGGCCGGTTTCCCGCGGTGCGCCGCCGCCGGCTTGGGTCGGGCGCCGCCGCGGGCCGATAGGAACGACCGCCGCGATCGGCGGCACGACCCCTCCTCCTCCCCGGGTGACGCGATGCTCCGGCGACCGACGCTCACGCAACGCGACGGCCTGTTCGGCACGACGCGCTTCATCCTCTACGGGAACCGCGTGCGCGTCATCCGCCAGACGCCGCTCGAGCGCGACGACCAGTACATCCCGCTCGAGGCCGTCGACCCCGAGCCGCAGGTCGTGCGCCAACCCGACCGCCGGATGCTCGGCGTGGCGGCCGCGCTCGTCGCGCTCGCGGCGGCCGCCTTCGCCGGCTGGCCCGCGCCCGTCGCGTCGCCGACGGCCTGGGCGCTCGGGCTGCTGCTGCTGCTCGCCGGCGCGCTCCTCGGCGCGCGCGCGCTGCCGGGACGCACGTGGGTGCTGCACGGAGCGCTGCAGATGGCGGCCGACCTGCCCGACGCCGGCAGCTTCCGGCACTTCGAGCACCAGCTCGTCGAGGCGACGCGTGCGCGCCTGTCGGGCACGGCCGACTCTGACAGCGTCAGCGGCGGCGTGTCGATGGCGTCTGAGATCCGCCGTCTGCACGAGCACTTCCGGCAAGGGCACCTCAGGCCGGAAGTCTTCGCCCGGCACAAGCAGCGCCTGATCCGGAGCATCCGGGACTACACGCCATGACGCTCTTCACCCGCGAACTGCCCGCCGAGGCGCCGCTCGCCACGCTCGATCAGCGCGTCGGCGGCCGCCGCAACCACTTCGAGCTGTATCCCGACCGCGTGCTCGCGCAGGTCTCCGACCTGCTCGGCAGCCGCGAACTCTCGCTGCCGCTCGACACGCTCTCGCCCCACGTCGTCATCCGCCAGCGCGGGCCGCTCGCGCTGCTCGCCGCGAGCGTGGTCCTCGCGGCGCTGCTGCTGTGGGTGCCCGGCGCCGGTCGCACGGCCGCCGGACTCGCGGTGGGCGCGGGTGCGCTGCTGTGGTGGACGGGCCGCAGGCAGTACATCGTGTTCCCGGGGCAGATCGGCGACCTCGAGCTGTTCCGCGATGCGCCCGACGCCTCGCTGGCGCGGCGCTTCGTGAGCGACGTCGTCCGGCGCATCGAGTCGCTCGGCCAGGAGCTGCGGACGCTCGAGCGGGCGCGCGAGGGCGAGCGCAGCTTCGACCGCGTCGGCGAGCTCATCGCGTTCCGCGAGCTGTACGCCGAGGGCATCATCGACCGGGCCGACCTGCGCACGGCCGCCGAGATGCTCGCCCGGCGCCGCAGCGGCCGCATCGGCTTCCGCCCGTGAGCGCGCCCGACGCCCCGGAGCGGCCCGCGCTCGAGCAGCGCTTCTCCGCCCTGTACAAGGTGCGCACCACGATCCACGACGAGGGGCTCGTGCTGCAGATCGACCGTCGCTTCCGCACCTCGGTCGCGACCGTGGGCTTCGACCGCCTCGTGCTCGAACCCTCCGGCGCCACCGGCCTGCGCACGCAGCGTCTGGCCTGGGCCGCCGCCGTGTTCGGGCTGGCGGTCGCGTGCGCGGCTCTCCCCCCGCCCTTCCCGTGGGCCGCGCCGGGCGTCCTGGCGCTGGCCGTCCTGATCGTGCTGCACACGGTCATCTCGCCGCGCCGCGTCACGATGCTGCTCGACCGCGAGGGCGCGCTGCACCCGGCCTTCCTGCGCGATGGCGCCGACGAACCCGCCGTGGCGGAGTTCCTCGAGCGGCTGCGGCGGGCGGCGCTCGCCTCCCGCTGCACCGCCGACTCCGGGCCGGAGGAGGAGGCCGAGAGGCCGGCGCTGGCCGACGCGCTCGACGCGCTCGACGAGATGCGCGGCGAAGGGCTGCTCACCGAGGAGGAGCTCGAGCGCTTCCGCGAGCTCGCCGCGCGGCGCTGAGGGCGGCCGGCGCCCCCCGCGCCGGCCCGGAGTCGGCCCGCGGCCCGCTCCGCGCCGCGAAAACGGAGCGCCTGGCGCATAATCGCGAGCCATGGCGGACGCGGGCATCGTGACGACGGTCGGCAGTCGCTCGGCGACGGTGCACGTCGAGGGCCGCGGCGAGCTGCGTTGCACGCTGCGCGGGCTGCTCTGGCGCGACGAGGAGACCGGCGAGAGCCGCCCCATCGCGGTCGGCGACCGCGTGGCGCTGCTCGTCGACGGCGACGAGGGCGTGATCGAGTCGGTCGCGCCGCGCACGAGCCGCTGGGCCCGGCCGCGCATCGGCAGCGGACGCCGCCAGACGACGCAGGTCATCGCCGCGAACATCGACCGCGTGCTCGTCGTCGCGGCGCTGCACGACCCGCCCTTCCGGCCGGGCCTCGTCGACCGCTTCCTCGTCGCCGCCGCCGCCGAGCAGCTGCCGGCCGTGCTGCTGCTCAACAAGGTCGACCTCGAAGGCCGCGACGCGGAGGTCCCGCCGCGCGCGATCGCCGACGAGTACCGCGCGTTCGGCATCGAGGTGCTGCACGTGAGCGCGACGAGCGGCGAGGGCCTCGCCGCGCTCGGCGCGCTCATGTCGTCGGGCATCAGCCTGCTCGTGGGCCACTCGGGCACGGGCAAGAGCAGCCTGCTCAACGCCGTGAGCCCCGCGCTGCGGCGCGCCACCGGCGACGTGACCGGTTATCACGGCCGCGGCCGGCACACGACGACCGCCGTCGCGCTGCTGCCGCTCGAGCAGGGCGGGTTCGTGGTCGACAGTCCGGGCATCCGCGAGTTCGGCATCGCCGAAGTCTCGGGACCCGACGTCGCGCGCCTGTATCCGGGTTTCTTCGACCTGCCCGACGCCTGTCGCTTCTCCGACTGCCTGCACCGCGCCGAACCGGGCTGCGCGGTCCGCGCCGCCGTGCTCGAGGGGCGCGTGCCCGCCAGCCGGCACGAGTCGTACCTGCGCCTGCTCGAGGAGGTGCAGGCCGCGCGCAAGGCGTGGTGAGCGCCGACTCGTGACGCTCGGGTCGCCTGAGTCGCGCGGAGCGGGGCGTGTGGTCGGCGCGCGATTCTTCCGATAAGCTGACGCCCCGCTCGCCGGTCCGGGACGAGCGCACCTCGCCCTCCTCCGCGCGCCCCCGCCATGACCGCCACCTCGACCGTCGCGCGCCGTCCCGTGAAGCGCGTGCTGCTCATGTTCCCGCCGACGCGGCTGGGCAAGGAGCTGCTGCCGCGCCTGATGCCGCCGCTCGGCATCAGCCACCTCGCGTCGGTGATCCGCGACGACTACGAGGTGCGGCTGCTCGACGCCAACGGCACCGACTTCGACCAGGTCGTCGAACTCGAGAACGGCTTCCGCCGCAACGGCATGAGCTACGAGGACATCCGTACGGTCATCGAGGAGTGGCGGCCCGACTTCGTCGGCATGACCTGCCTGTTCTCCTCGGTCTGGCCGGTGATCCGCGAGCTGGCGCAGATCGTCAAGGACGTCGACCCGACGATCCACACGGCGGCCGGCGGCTGCCACCCGACCTTCCTCACGCGCCGCTGCATGGAGGAGGCCGCCGAACTCGACTTCATCGTCAAGGGCGAGGGCGAGTACGCGCTGCGCGACCTGCTCGCGGCGATCAACTCGGGCGGCGAGCTGCGCCTCGTCGACGGGCTGGCCTTCCGCGACGGCGGCTCGATCTTCATCAACGAGAAGGTCGGCTACATCCCCGACCTCGACGCGCTGCCCTACCCGGCGCGCGACATGCTCGACCTCTCGCTCTACAGCGGCGGCACGCACCACGGCATCGCCGAGACGCACCGCAAGGTCGCGGTCATGTACAGCAGCCGCGGCTGCGCGGCCAAGTGCATCTTCTGCTCCTCGGTCGAGTTCTGGGGGCACGAGTACCGCCACCGCAGCCCCGAGAGCCTGCTCGACGAGATGCAGTTCCTCGTCGACACCTACGGCATCGAGGAGATCCAGTTCGAGGACGACAACCTCACGCAGAACAAGCGCCGCGCGCGCCTGATCTTCGAGGGCATGATCGAGCGTGGACTGCACAAGAAGTTGGTCTGGAACACGCCCAACGGCATCGCGCTGTGGGCGCTCGACGTCGAGCTGCTGCGCCTGGCGCGCCAGGCCGGCTGCTACCAGCTCACGCTGGCCATCGAGAGCGGCAACCAGCAGGTGCTCGACAACATCATCCACAAGCCGCTCAAGCTCGAGCGCGCGCGCGAGCTGGCCCGCGAGATCCGGGCGCTCAAGATCGACACCAACGCCTTCTTCATCATCGGCTTCCCCGGCGAGACGCTCGACGACATCCGCGAGACCTTCCGCTTCGCGCGCGAGCTGCAGCTCAACTCGGCCTGCTTCTTCATCGCGCAGCCGCTGCCCGGCACGCGGCTCTACGACATCTCGGTGCGCAACGGCTACCTGCCGGCCGACTTCCGCTTCGAGGACGCCACCTACAGCCGCGGCATGATCTCCACGCCCGACTGGACGGCCGAGCAGGTGCAGAAGCTGGCCAACACCGAGCTGCTCAAGTACCAGGTCTGGGCCAACCTGCGGAACCCCGGCCGCTTCCTGCGCGCGCTGATCCACGACCCCAAGGCCGTGCTGGGCATCATCGGCAAGGTCTTCACGCGCGTGCTCGAGAGCTACAAGAACAAGCCGATCCGCTTCCCGCAGAGTCGCCTGCAGAAGCCCACCACCGCGGCCTGAAGCGGCCATGGCCTGGACGATCGGCACGACGCAGGACCACGCCGAGATCGCGACGGTCTCGCGCCTCGCGGCGGCCGCGCGCCTGGCCGCGCTGCTGGCGCTGGTCGGGCTGGCCGTCGCTTGGGGACTCGGACAGACCTGGGCGCCCTGGGCGCTGCTGCTCGTGATCGGACTGCGGCTGCTCGTGCCGGCCCTCGCCGCCGTGCGCGCCGCGCGCCCGCCCGCCGACGGGCCCTGCTTCGCGGTCGCGACGCTGCGCGAGGGCCCGGCGCAGATCGTCGCGCGCGCCGTGCCGCCCGAACACGCGCTGCTCTCGATGCTCAGCTCGACCAAGTGCGCCTACTTCGACTACGAGGTCACGGTGCTCGACGAGGCCACCGGCGAGCGCAAGGTCGTCGACGCCGCGCACAAGGAGTCCGACTTCTGGCTCAAGGACGTGACCGGCAGCCTGCTCGTGCGCAGCGCCGGCATCGTCATCGACTACCCGCCGCAGATCGACGAGGACCTGCGCACGCACGACCAGACGCCGCGCGCCGTCGGCGAGCGTCTGCACAAGCTGGGCATCGACCCCTTCGTCTCGCCGGGCGTGCGACGCGCGATCCTGCTGCGCGAGACGCGCCTCGACCCGGGCGACAACGTGCTCGTGCACGGCACCGTCGTGCGCGGCGAGGCCGGGCGCCTCGAACTGCACGCGGGGGCCGACGGGCGGCTGCTCGTGCAGCGCTGGAGCCGGCCGACCTTCGTGCCGGCCGTGCCGTCCTGGGCCCGGCGCAACCTGTGGCTCGGCGCGCTCGCGCTGCTCGCCGGCGCCCTCGGCCTGGCGCGTTGAAGGTCGGGACCGGGCGCGCGCGGCCGGACGAGGCGCCGCGCGGCCGCCGCCTCCGCCGGCTGCTGCCGGCGGCGCTCGCCTCCGCCGCGCTCTTCGCCTGCGGCCCGTCTCCGGCGACGGAGGCCGGGCCGGCGAGCGCGCCGGCCGCGCCCCCCAACGTGCTGCTCATCGTGGTCGACACGCTGCGCGCCGACCACCTCGGCGCCTGGGGCTACCCGCTCCCGACCTCGCCGGCGATGGACGCGCTGGTCGCGCGCGGCGCGCAGTTCACCGAGTGCATCGCGCAGGCGAGCTGGACGGCCGCCTCGATGATCAGCCTGCTCACGGGCCAGCCGATCCTGCAGACGATCTTCAAGGTGCCCGACGAGGTGCCGCTGCTGGCCGAGCGCTTCGCGGCGGCCGGCTACCGCACCGGCGCCGCCGTGGCCAACTCGGTGCTCACGAGCGACGCGGGCTTCGCGCGCGGCTTCGGCAGCTACGCCGAGCGCCGCGTGAACACGCGCAAGTGGTCGGTGAAGGACATCGAGCACCACGCGCTGGAGTTCCTCGCGGCCGACGAGGGCCGGCCCTGGCTGCTCTGGCTGCACTACCTCGACACGCACGCGCCCAACGATCCCGACGTCGTGCCCTGGGATCGCGGACCGGCCCAGGTCTTCGATGCGTGGGAGCGCGCACAGATCGAGCAGGTCATCGCCGAGCAGCCGGCCGAGGCGCGCGCCGAGCTGCGCGCGCAGATCCCCGAACTGGCCGACATCGTCGACCGCTACGACGCCGAGATCGCCGAGGTCGACGCCTCGGTCGGCAAGCTGCTCGACCTGCTCGCGCGGCGCGGCTTGGACGAGGACACGATCGTGGTGCTGGCCTCCGACCACGGCGAGACGCTCTTCCGCCGGCGCGAGCATCCCGACCACGTCGAGGAGATCCGCGCCTGGAAGGACAAGCGCGGCCTGCGCCTCGAGCTGCACGACCTGGTCAAGTGGCAGCACTACTACTGGACCTACCGCGAGGTCGTGCGCGTCCCGCTGGTCTTCGCCGGCCCAGGCATCGCGCCCGGCCAGCGCATCGACACGCTCGCCAGCAATCTCGACCTGCAGCCGACGCTGCTCGGGCTGTGCGGGCTGCCCGTGCCGCCCGGCCCCGGGCGCGACCTGTCGGACGCGCTGCGCACCGGCGCGCCCGTGCCGCCGGTCGAGTGGGTCACGACCTCGGGCGACGCACACGCCGCCGCGCGCCTGCCCGACGGCACCAAGGTCGTGCTCCCCAGCGCGCTCATGGTCGAGCGCTACGGCTGGCAGCCGGTGCAGTACGACGTGCTCGCCGACCCGCTCGAACGCGACCCGCGCCCGCTCGACGCGCGCGGACAGTGGCTGCTGCAGAAGCTGCGGCAGGCCATCGCCGACGACCCGTTCCGGGCCTGGCAGGGCGCCGACGTCGACGAGGAGACGCTCGAGCAGCTGCGCGAGCTCGGCTACGTGAAGTAGCCGGCCTCGTGGCCTACTTGTCGCCCATCGAGACGGCGGTGCCGGCTCCGGCGGCCCCCATGTGCCGCAGGTAGTGCTGCAGTTCGCGCACCTGCTGCTCCCAGTCCTCGACGAAGGCCTTGTAGTCGCCGTCCTTCAGCTCGCCGAAGAAGCTGGGCATCTTGGTGCCGGGCTGGCTGGCCTGCGGGTTCTTGAGCCAGTCGTGCACCCAGGCGCCCTTGAGGCGCTCGGCCGCGATGCCGAGGTCGGGGCCCCAGTTGCTGCTGTCGGGGTTGGAGGGGTTGACGCCGCCGGCCGGGTGGCAGGAGTTGCACTGCAGCTTCTCGAAGCGCGCCGCGCCGGCCGCGAGCAGCTTCGGGTCGGGCGTGGCGTCGGCATCGACCTCGAAGGGCCAGGGCTGACCGGCCTGCGCCGCGAACCAGCGCGCCAGCGCCATCGATTCGTCCTCGGTGAAGCCGAAGCTCGGCATGCGCACCTCGAGGTGCGTGCGCACGATGTAGGGCGCGAGCAGGAACTCGAACAGCCAGTCGGGATGGACCTTCTCGCCCTCGCCGCGCAGCACCGGCGGCCGCATCGCGGCCTCGTCGATGTACGCGCCGATGCCGCCCTCGTCCTTGCCGTACACGAGCAGCGGCGCGTCGGGCCGGTGCTCCTCGAAGAACTCCAGCGTGTCGGCGTCCTCCTCCTCCCACGGGTCGTAGATCTCGTCCTGCAGCCAGGCGTTGAGCGCGAGCACCTCCCGCTTGCCGACCGTGACCGGCGCTGCCATCCAGTGGTTGGCGTACAGGGCGTCCTCGTCGAGTTCGCCGAGCGGGCGCGCGAGCTGGCCGATCTGGTGGCAACCCATGCAGTTGCGCTCGGTCATGAGCCGGCTGGCCTGCTCGAGCACCTGCTCGTCGGCCGTGAGGTTGCGCTTCATCGTCGGGTCGATGCCGTCGGCGCGCAGGCCCATCAGGAACTGCACGACGAGTTCGGTCTCGGCGTCCGTGAGGTTGAAGTTCGGCATCTTGAGCTTGTCGCCCGGCGCCTTGACCTTCTGCTCCCAGCGCGTGACGCGCGCGTCGTCGTGCTTGCCCTCGATGACCGGCATGCGGTCGAACACGCGCGGGTCGCGCAGCTTGGCGCGGAACCAGTCGTGCCGCGTGTGCGGGATCGCCAGCGGGTTGTGCACCGAGGCCTCGAAGCCGAAGTCGAACTTGGCGACCTCCTTGAGGGCCTCCTTGGTGAGTTCGGTGCCCACGCCCATGTCGTCGTAGTGGCCGGGCACGAGGTGGCAGCCCGAGCAGCCGTTGCGGGCGAAGAGCTTGCCGCCCACGAACTGCTCGACGCGCTCGCGGCCGCCCTCGGCGCGCCAGGTCGCGACCTGCGCGCGGGCGAGTTCCTCGCTCGAGGTCGGCGCGATGTACTCGACCGCGATGGCGTCGAGCACCTGCTCGTCGGCGCGCAGGTCGGGCCGCGCCTCCCAGGCCGGGTCCTTGCCCTCCATCAGGTACGCCGTGATGTCCCAGGACTCGTCGGCGGGCAGCCGCAGGTCGGGCATGACCGTCGTCTCGAAGTAGTGGCGCGGGTTCTGCAGCCAGTCGTGCAGCCAGGCGGCCGAGACCTTGCTGCCGATGGCGCTCAGGTCGGGGCCGTGGTCCTCGCCGACCTGGCCGGCGCGCTCCAGCGAGTGGCAGCCGAGGCAGCCGCGCTGCTCGAACAGCTCGCGGCCGCGGCCGGCGTCGCCGATCGACTTGGGCGCGGGGCCCGCGGCGTAGGCGTCCGGCTGAGCGAGCACCTCGCGCGACTGCCCGAAGATGTAGGCCGCCACGGCGCGCGCCTCGACCTCGTTGCGCGCCCGCCAGTCGGCCACCCAGCGGTCGGAGTTGTTCTCGTAGGGCAGGTCGGTCGCCATCGGACCGCCCGTGTTGCTCTGGTTCCAGAAGTGCGGCATGCGCGTCGTCGGCCGGAACCCCTTGGGGTCGATGAGCCACTTGCGCGTCCACTGCTCGGTGGTCTTGGCGGCCAGGTGCGTCAGGTCCGGGCCGACCTTGCGCAGGTGCTCGAAGCCCTCGATCTTGTGGCAGCCGTAGCAGCCCAGCGTCTCGACGAGTTCGCGCGACTCGTTGTACTCGGGCACGCCGGCGATGCGGTCGGTGCCCGAGTGGCACTGGTTGCACGAGCTGTAGAGCTTGTCGCTCGGCGTCATCGGCCAGTCCCAGTAGTGCCGGTGGACGTCGTAGCCGTACTCCTTGACCCAGCGCTCGGTCTTCTGCGCGACCGTCTCGTGCGCGTCGGCCGTCGGCACGTGGAAGGTGCGCGGGAACTCGACCGCCTGCCCGCGACCGAGGTGGCAGACCGTGCAGCCGAACTCGCCCTTGGGGTGCGGGCTGTCGTCGGCGACGAACAGGTCGAGGCGCGGGTGGGCCTGGAAGACGCGCTTGTGGCGCGAACCCTCCTCGTCGGGCGCCGTCCACTCCGGCTTGATGAACTTGGGGTCGTCGATCGCGACGTGGCAGGTCGTGCAGCGGTCGACCTTGCCGACGTACATGAAGTTGTAGTTGTCGGTGAGCTTCTCGAGGACGATCTGGTCGACCTTGAGCGTCGGCGCGAGCATGTCGGCGATCGGCGCGTTGCGGATGAAGTCGTTGAAGATCCCGTGGTCGATCTTCGCCAAGCGCGCGGCGATCAGGTCGCGGCTCTCGGTCGCGGCGGCCAGCGCCTTCTCGGCGGTCGTGCGCTCGGCGAGCTTCTCGGCGATGCGCTCCTTGAGCGCCTCGAGCTCGACGGCATTGCCGTCGGCCAGGGCCTGCTTGGCCTCCATGTCGGACTGCAGCGCCGCCAGGTGCTCGCGCGAGCTGGCCATCAGCGCCGCGTCGCCGCCGTGCAGCAGGCGCTGGTCCTCGAACAGGTAGCGCGCCGCGTCGAACTCCGACTTGGCGAACTGGAAGTTCTGGTCGTTGCGGTAGTACTCGCCCTCGAGCTCGGCCAGGCGGGCCTGCAGGGGCGCGATCTCGTCGGCGCGCGCCGCCACCGCCTCGGCGGCCTGCGCGACGGCGGCCTCCAGCGCGGGCAGGTCGGCCTCGCCCAGCGCGGCCTCCGCCGCGGCCAGTTCGGCCTTCGCGGCCGCGATCTTCATCTCGCGGAACTCGCGCTGGATGCCCTTCCAGTCGCGCTGGTAGTCGTGGTTGATCATGACCACGACCATCGCGGCGAGGGCCAGCGCGCTGATCGTGAACCAGCGCGACAGCGTGAAGGGCCCGTAGAGGTTCTCGCCGCCGAAACCGGTGCGGTTGATCGGCTTCACCGGGAAGATCGGCTTGCCCGCGGGCGCGGCCGGCTTGGCGGCGGCCGCGGCGGCCGGCTTGGCCGCGCCCGGAGCCTGCGCCTTGCCGGCCTCCATCTTGGCCTTGAGCGCCGCGACGCGCGCCTGCATGTCGCCGCCGTCGGCCTTGGCGGCCGCGGCCGGCGCGGCCTTCGCGGCGGCGCC
>CAZBBB010000100.1:0-11650 GCA_964490005.1 uncultured Phycisphaerales bacterium
AAGGAACTCAACCGACCGGACGTGAAGATCATCACGGCCGAGGACCCGGTCGAGTACGAGATCGCCGGCATCAACCAGGTGCAGGTGCACCACCGCATCGGCCTCGACTTCGCGCGCATCCTGCGGGCGATGCTGCGCCAGGCGCCCAACGTGATCCTGGTGGGCGAGATCCGCGACGTCGAGACGGCCGAAGTCGCGATCCAGGCGGCGCTCACCGGTCACCTCGTGTTCGCCACGCTCCACACCAACGACGCGCCCTCGGCCCTCGCGCGCCTCGTCGACATGGGCGTCAAGCCCTTCCTCGTGTCGGCCTCGATCCAGGCGATCATGGCGCAGCGGCTGGTGCGGCGGCTGTGCCGCAAGTGCCGCCGGCCGGTGCAGCCGGCGCCGTCCGAACTGGCGGCCGTGGGCCTCGACGCGGGCGCCGTCGCCGGCCGCACGCTGTACGGCCCGGAGGGCTGCGCCGAGTGCGGCTTCTCGGGCTACGACGGGCGCGTGGCCGTGTTCGAGCTGCTGGTGCTCGACGCCACGCTGCGCGACATGACCTTCCGCAGCGAGTCGACGCTGGCCATCCGCGCGCAAGCCGAGCGCAGCGGGCGCCTGGTGCCGCTGCGCGCCGACGGCGTGCGCAAGGTGCTCGACGGCACGACCACGATCGCGGAGGTGCTCTCGGTCGTGCAGGCGCTCGGCGAGGGGCCGCGATGAGCGCGCCGCGCGCCGCGAAAAAGCCGCTCGGGGCGATCCTGATCGCCCACGGGGCCTGCACCAGGGAGCAGCTCGACAAGGCGCTCGCCGAGCAGCGGCGCGCGGGCGGCCACGTCGGAGACCTGCTCGTCGCGATGGGCGCGATCGAGCGGCCGCAGCTGCTGCTGGCGCTCGGCGTGCAGGCCGGTCTCGCTCCCGTGGACCTCGACGCCGCGCAGATCCCGCCGTCGGTGGCGGGGCGGCTCGACGGCGCGACCTGCGCGCTGTTCCGGGCCGTGCCGGTGCGCGAGGAGGGCGGCGCGCTCGTCGTGGCGCTGGCCGACCCGGTCAACGTGAACATCCTGCAGGACCTGTCCTTCATCGTGGGTGGCGAGGTCAAGGGCGCGATCGCGACCGAGGAGGCCGTCGACCGCGCGCTCGAGCGGCTCTACGGCGGCGCGAAGAAGGAGAGCCTCTCGTCGGTGGTGGCGCAGGCCAGCGCGGGCGCCGCGGCCCTCGACCTCGAGGACAAGCAGGCCATGGCGGCGGCCGCGCCGGTGGTGAAGCTGCTCAACTACGTCCTGCTGCAGGCCATCCGCGACAAGGCCAGCGACATCCACCTCGAGCCCTTCGAGGACGAGTTCAAGGTGCGCTATCGCGTCGACGGCGTGCTGTTCGAGGTCGAGGCTCCGCCGCTCTCGCTGGCCGCCGCGCTCATCTCGCGCGTGAAGGTCATGGCCAACCTCGACATCGCCGAGACGCGCATCCCGCAGGACGGCCGCATCGAGCTCTCGCTGGGGGGCCAGCCGATCGACCTGCGCGTCGCGACCATGCCGACCGTGCACGGCGAGGCCTGCGTGCTGCGCGTGCTCGATCGCAGCGTCGTGAGCCTCGACCTCGGCAACATCGGGCTGCGCGAGGACGAGCGCGCGCAGTTCGAGGCGCTGCTGGCGCGACCGCACGGCATCGTGCTCGTCACGGGCCCGACCGGCTCGGGCAAGACGACCACGCTCTACTCGGCCCTCAACAAGCTCAACGACCTCGAGACCAAGCTCATCACGGTCGAGGACCCGGTCGAGTACGACCTCGACGGCGTGATCCAGGTGCAGGTCAACGAGGAGATCGGCGTGAGCTACGCGCGGGTGCTGCGCACGATCCTGCGTCAGGACCCCGACATCCTGCTCGTGGGCGAGATCCGCGACAAGGAGACGGCGCAGATCGCGGTCGAGGCGGCCCTCACCGGGCACCTGATCCTCTCGACCCTGCACACCAACGACGCGCCCTCGACGGTGACGCGCCTGATCGACATCGGGATCCCGCCCTACCTGATCGTGTCGACGCTCGAGGCCATCGTGGCGCAGCGGCTCGTGCGGACGATCTGCCCCAGGTGCCGCGTGGAGTACGCGCCGGGCCCCGACGTGCTGCGCGAGATCGGCCTGAGCGAGGCCGAGGTCGCCGGACGGCGCTTCGCGTACGGCAAGGGGTGCGAGCTGTGCAACTGGTCGGGCCACAAGGGCCGGCGCGCGATCTTCGAGATCATGCTCATGAGCGAGTCGCTGCGGCAGCTCGTGCTGGCCGGCGCGGCGACCCAGGAACTGCGCGCGGCGGCCATCGCGCAGGGCATGCGGCCGCTGCGCGTGGCCGGACAGCTCGCCGTGCTCGAGGGGTCCACGACCGTCGAGGAAGTGCTGCGCGAGACGCTGCTGGAGAGCTGAGCGTCGTCGCTATACTCGGCGCGCGGCGCCCCGCACGTCCCCCGCACCGGAACCCCTGGGCATGGCCGTCTCCCGTCCCGCCGCCGCCAAGCCCGCAGCCAGACCGGCGGCGCGGCCCGCGGCGCGCCCGGCGCCGGGCGCGCCCGCCCCGCCCGCGGCCGCCCGCCGCGACTGGCTGGGGCGCCGCAAGGTCTCGTCGCGCGCGCTCTCGCAGTTCACCACGCAGCTCGCGACCCTGGTGAACGCCGGCCTGCCGCTCGTGCGCTGCCTGCGCGTGCTCGAAGGGCAGCTGGCGGCCGGGCCCTTCCACGAGATCGTCGCCGCGGTCGCGGAGGACGTCGAGGGCGGCGCGACGCTCTCCGAGGCGCTCGCCAAGTACCCGCAGGTCTTCGACCGGCTGTACGTGAACATGGTGCGCGCGGGCGAGGCGGGCGGCGTGCTCGGCACGGTGCTCGAACGCCTGGCCGAGTTCTCGCGCAAGAGCGAGACGATCAAGAGCCAGATCAAGTCGGCCATGACCTATCCGGTGCTCGTGCTGCTGTTCGCCGGCGGCATCCTGCTGTTCGTGATGGCCTTCGTCGTGCCGAAGTTCGAGTCGATCTTCACCAGCTTCGACGCCGAGATGCCCGCGCCGACGCGGCTGCTCATCGGCGTCTCTTCGGCGCTGATCGGCTACTGGTACCTGTTCCTGGCGCTGCCGGTGCTCCTCTGGTTCGGCTGGCGGCTGGCGCTGCGCAGCGAGTCCTTCGCGCTGCGCGTCGACGGCTGGAAGCTGGCCGTGCCCTTCGCCGGCGACCTGGCGCGCAAGACGATCGTCGCCCGCTTCTCGCGCACGCTGGGCACGCTGCTGCAGAGCGGCGTGCCGATCCTCGAATCGCTCTCGATCGTCAAGGCCGCGATCCCCAATCGCGTCATCGAGAACGCGGTCGGCGAGGTGCACGACAGCATCCGCGAGGGCGACACGATCGCCGCGCCGCTGGGCGAGAGCGGCGTCTTCGACGACATCGTCGTCAACATGATCGACGTCGGCGAGGAGACCGGCCAGCTGGACGCGATGCTGCTGCGCGTGGCCGACAACTTCGAGTTCGAGGTCGACACGGCCGTCACGACGCTGTTCAAGGTCATCGAGCCGGCGATCCTGCTGGTGATGGCCGTGCTCGTGGGCTTCATCGTCGTCTCGCTGTTCCTGCCGATCGTGCGCATCATGGACACGATCCAGGCCTGATGGACGCGGCCGAGCCGCGCGCGCACGCCTGCCGGAGGGGCGGACCGTGTCGCTGATCCTGCTGCCGGTGCTGCTGCTGCTCTCGGGCCTGGTCTCGGCTTCGGAGACGGCCGTCTTCTCGTTGCAGGCGGGCGAGCGTCGGCGCCTGTCGGCGCGCCACGCGGCGGTCGGCCTGGCGCTCGCGCGCCCGACCTCGCTGCTCGTCACGCTGCTGCTCGCGAACCTGGCGGTCAACATCGCGTACATGAGCGTGAGCGCCCGACTGAGCCTCGACTACGCGGCGGCGGGCCGGCAGGGCGCGTCGATCGCGATGGCGGGCGGCAGCCTGCTCGCGCTGATCGTCTTCGGCGAGATCCTGCCCAAGAGCGTGGCGCTCTCGGCGCCGCGCAGCGTGGCGGTGTTCATCGCGCCGCTGCTGGTCGTGCTGCGGATCGGCCTGCGCCCGGCGGTCGTCGTGGCCGAGGCGGCCACGCGGCTGGTGGGCGCGGCGCTGTTCCGGCGCCTGCCGCCGACGCGGCGCGTGGCCGTCGACGACTTCAAGTCGGCGCTGAGCTGGCGCGCCGGCATGGGCACCTACCACGCCGTCGAGCTGGCCCTGCTGCACGACGTGGTCGAGTTCGGCGTGCGCCGGGCGCGGGACGTGATGGTGCCGCGCGTCGACGTGGTGTTCCTCGACCTGGGCGAGACCCGCGAGCAGTGGATCGCGCGCATGGCGGCCGCGCCGCACGTCGAGTACCCGGTCTGCGACGGCGAGCCCGACCGGCTGCTGGGGACGCTGAACGCGGCCCGCCTGCTGCTCGACCCGCGGACCCCGCGCCGCGATCTGCTCGTGCCGGCGCTGTGCGTTCCGGCCGCGATGCGGGCCGACCGGCTGGTCGACGCCATGCTCGAGGGCGATCACCACCTCGCCATCGTGCTCGACGAGTACGGCGGCGTGGCGGGCGTGGTCGGGCTCCGGGCGCTCATGGCCGAGATGCTGGGCGAGATCGAAGGCGCGCCGGCCGGCGCCATCGAGTCGCGGCCGGGAGGCGCGCTGCTGGTGCGCGGCGAGTGCCCGGTGCACGAGCTGCGCGACGAGCGCGACGTGCGCCTGCCCAGCCGCCGGGCGACGACGGTGTCCGGCGCCCTCGCCGAGGCCGTCGGGCGGCTGCCGCGCAGCGGCGACGAACTGCTCCTCCCGACCTGGCGCGTGCGCGTGGTCTCCATGCGCGGGCGGCGCGTCGACCGCGTCCTCATCCGTCCCCGGGGCGGTCGCGGAGCGGCGGAGTGATCCTGCTCCTGTTCGTCGCCTGCGTGGTGCTCTCGGGGGTCTACTCGGGCCTCGAGACGGGCATCTACGCCACCAGTCGCCTGCGGCTGACGCTCGATGCCGCGGCCGGCTCGCGGCCCGCGCGGAAGCTGCAGGCGCTCATGACCGACATGCCGCGGCTGCTCACGGTGCTCCTGGTCTGCAACAACCTGGTCAACTTCGGCTCGAGCGCGGCCGTCCAGGTGCTGTTCGACGCGTGGGAGCTGCAGAACGCCGAACTGATCGGAACGGCCGTCGTGACCGCCGTGCTGTTCGTGTTCGGCGAGTCGGTGCCCAAGGATGCCTTCCGCCGCGCCGAGCAGGGGCTGCTGTACCCCGCCACGCCGCTGCTGGTGGGGGCCGATGCGCTGCTCGGTCGCCTCGTGCTGCCCATCAGCTGGGTCTCCAAGCGCGTCGGCGGCTGGATGCAGCGGCGCGCCGGCCTCAACCCGAAGGCGCCCGGCGAGCGCGAACTGCTGCTCCAGGCCGGGCTCGCGGAGGGGTTCCTCACCGCTTTTCAACAACGCGTCGCGGAGGGCGTGCTGCGGATGCGCTCGCTGCGGGCCGGCGATTTCGCTCGGCCGCTGCAGGCCCACCCCGTCGCGCGGCTGGGAAGGGCGGGGGTCGATGCGCCCCCCGGGACGCGCGAGCACCGGGCGCTGGTCCTCGACGAGACCGGGGAGCGGGTGGCGGGGTGGGTGCCCCTCGCCGTGCTCGCCGTTCCCGGGGGGTTCCGGCCGCCGACGCGCCGCGACCTGCATCCGGTCGTGACGCTCGACGCGGCGACCGAGCTCGACCGCGTCTACCTCGCGCTGGACCGATCGAACGCTCCGTACGCGCTGATCGCCGGTCCCGACGGACCCCGCGCGATCGACAGCCACCAACTGCGCCGGCTGGCCGTGGTGCGCGCCGAGAAGGTCGCGCCGGTGGTTGCAAGCCCCGCACGGGTGCCCTAGGATTTTCGACGGACGCAGCGTGCGCACGGCGCGCCGCGGCTCTGCCCGCGCACGCGCCGCTGGGGCGTTCGGTGCGCGGGGTTCCAGGCTGGAGACGCGAGCGTGGCTGACAAGGACTATCTCTCCTTCGACGAGGTGATGAAGAACCTCAAGCTCGAGGAGGACGAACTCAAGCGCCTCGTCTCGGCCGGCGAGATCCGCGCCTTCCGCGACAAGAACACGATGCGCTTCAAGGCCGAGGACGTGCGGCGCCTGTCCAAGGCGCCGGCCGCCGACGACGACCTCGAGCTCGACACCCTCGACCTCGAACTCGACGACGAGCTCACGCTCGACGCGCCGGCCGAGGAGGACGCGGTGCTCGAACTCGACGAGCCGGCCGAACTCGTGCTCGAGGGCGAGGACGCCACGGTCGAGGAGCTCGACCTCGGCGGGGGCGACGAGCTCGAGCTCGAGCCCGAAGAGTCCGCGCCGGCGGCGGGCGGGCGCCGCGGCAAGCGCGCTGCGGCCGCGACGGCGGAGGCGGCGCCGACGACGTCGCGCCGCTCGGCGCGCGCCGGCGCCGAGGCCGAGCCGATGAGCGAAGGCGCGGGCGTCGTCACGCTGCTCGTCCTGGGCCTGCTCGTTCTGCTCATCGCGAACTTCGTGCTTCTCGACGCCGTGACCGGGAGCGCGAGCAACGCGCTGTCACGGGCCGTCGCGAACATGTTCAGTTGACATCCAGAGGGGCGGCGGGCGGTTCCGTCGTCCACATCAGTCCGTTGTGGGAGGGTTCACCCGTGTTTCGTGGCACCATGAAAGTCTTGGCGGTCGGTTTGATTCTCGGAAGCGGCGTCCTCACCGGATGCGTCAGCGGAGGCAAGTACCGGATTCTGGAGGACGAACTCGCGCGCACGCAGGATGACCTGTCGCGCACGAGCTCGAGCCTGGCGGAGACCGAGGACATGCTCGTCGACGCGGAGGGTGAGCGCAGCCGTCTGATGGAGCGCGCGAGTCTGGCCGACCAGCTCGCGGCGGAGAAGGCCGCGCTGCAGGCGCGTCTGGACGAGATGCTCAAGAACGGCGCCGTCGCGAACGTCGACGGCACGGTCCTGTTCACTCAGGACGGAGAGTACGGCTACCGCGCGCAGGGCGACGTGATCTTCGCGCCCGGCAGCGACAAGCTGACGAAGGACGGCGAGCGCATCCTCAGCAACCTGAGCACGGAGCTGAAGAAGAACGGCTACTCGATCCGCGTCGTCGGCCACACCGACTCCGACCCGATCGTCCGCACGGCCGACAAGTGGACGCGCGGCAACATCGAGCTCGGTGCGAACCGGGCGATGTCGGTGCGTGACTTCCTGATCACGCAGGGCATCCCGGAGAGCCGGGTCTCGATCGCGTCCTTCGGTCCGCATCGTCCGCTGGCGAAGGGGACGAGCAGCGAGGCGAAGGCCAAGAATCGTCGCGTCGAAGTCATGGTCGCGATGAACGAGACGAAGACCGACGCCAACTGACGTTCCGCCGATCGCCCGTGACCGCCTGCGGGCGGCGCTCCAGCACGCCGGAGCGCCGCCCCGCAGGCGTCACGGGCAGCACTTCCTCGTCGACGACAATCTGCTGCGGGCGATCGTCCGCGATGCGGGCGTGGGGCCACGAGACGTCGTCGTCGAGGTGGGCCCCGGGCCGGGGCTGCTGACGCGGCACCTGCTGGCGACGGGTGCGGCCGTGCGCACCGTCGAGATCGACGCGCGCGTCGAGGTCGCGGCGCGCCAACTGATCGAGCCCGAGCTGCAGTCGCGCCTGCACTGGGTGACGGCCGACGCGCTCGACGGGCCCCGACGGCTGGCGCCCGAGTTGCAGGCGGTGCTCGCCGGCGCGACGGCCTTCGTGGCGAACCTGCCCTACAACGCGGCCGCCTCGATCGTGACCGGGCTGATCGGACACCCCGACTGCCCGGCGCGGGTCGTCGTCATGGTGCAGCACGAGGTGGCCGAAAGGCTGCTCGCCGGAGCGGGAGGGCGCCAGTACGGGCCGATTTCCGTGCTGTGCCATCTGGCGGGATCCGTGCGGGTTCTGCGACGCGTGCCGCCCCAGGCGTTCTGGCCGGTCCCGGAGGTCGACTCCGATGTCGTCGAACTGCGGCCGCGGCCGGGTCGACCGTTGGGGTCGGACCTCGACGTCCTGGGAAATTTCTTGCGCGGCGCCTTCCGTGAACGCCGCAAGACTCTTTTGAACAGCCTGGCTCGTTCGGCGGGGATCACGTCCCGGGAAGCCCTCGCCCGGCTCTCGCCCGGGAATTTGCCGGAAAACGTGCGGGCCGAGAGCATCGCGCCGATACAATTGCAGGTCTTGGCCCAAGCTTGGGCCGCCAACGCCCCGAGCGTGCGTAACCGCTCCTGATCCGGATTCCATCCGGCATCGCCCAGACCGGGGACGAGCGTTCCCGCGAGTCGATCGCCCGCATTGCCCGGCGCGCGCAACTTGCCGCACCTGCCTTGCGGGCTAGACTCTCGGGAATTGTTTCCGCCCCCGGAACGGCTATCGGGCGCGTCACGAGATCTGGAGGAGCGGTCGAGCGGATGGCGGTGCGCCCTGGGTGCGCACGGCCGCGGCCAGGCCGGCATTCGGCCTCGTCGCGTCGTCACGCTCGGCCCCATGAGGAGAGTCTTCGCTGCTCGCGGATGGTCTTTCGATCGTTGCTGTCGTGCCCGCGCCGTCCGGCGTCGTCGCCCGGGATCCGTACCGGGCGGAAGGGGGCGAGCGATGAGCGACGGGCCTCCGAATCCGGCGCAGCGAGCGGCCCACGACCGCCAGGCCGAGAAGGAACTCGTGCGCGAGCGCACGTCGCTGCGCGAGCTCGTCGAGGAGATCACGGGCGAGATGCGCTCGCGCGGCGCCGATGATCTGTGGGCCTGCTGCCCGTTCCACCGCGAGGATTCTCCCTCCTTCCACATCCGCCCGTCGCGCGGACTCTACAAGTGCTTCGGCTGCGGCGAGGCCGGCGACGTCTTCAGCTTCGTCGAGCGCACGCGCAACATCCCGTTCCGTGAGGCCCTCGAGTGGCTCGCCGAGCGCTGCGGCGTGGAACTCGGTTCGGTGTCGCCCGAAGAGAAGCGTCGGCAGGCCGAGCAGCGCGCGGCCCGAGCGGCGCTCGAGGCGGCCCGCGCGCTGTTCGCCGCCGGACTGAAGTCCCCGACGGGCGCGCCGGCGCGGCGTTACCTGGCGGAGCGCGGATTTTCCGACGCGACGCTCGAGCGCTTCGACGTGGGTTTCATCCCCGCCGATTTCCTGCGCACGCTGCGGTCCCGGGCGGGCGTCGGGCCGGCCCTCGACACCGCCGGGTTCACGGCGGCCTTCGGCGGCCGCGTCTCCTTCGGCATCCGCGACGCGCAGGGCGGGCTGGTGGGTTTCGGCGCGCGGCGCCTGGGTGGCGACGAGTTCGGCCCCAAGTACGTGAACACGCGCGAGACGCCCTGGTTCGCCAAGGCGCGCCTGCTCTACGGGTTCGACAAGGCCGCGCTGCGCGTCGCCCGGCAGCGTCGCCTGGTCGTGATGGAGGGCTACACCGACGTGATGATGGCGCACCAGCGCGGCATCGACGACGCGGTCGCCACCATGGGCACGAGTTTCACGGCCGAGCACCTGCGCATCGTCAAGGCCCGCGTCGGCAACCTGATCCTGCTGTTCGACGGCGACGAGGCCGGACAGCGCGCGGCCGAGCGCGCCGCCCGCATGGTCCTCGGCGAGGGCATGGAGTGCCGCGTGCTGCTCCTCGCGGACGGCGCCGATCCGTGCGACTGGCTCGCCGGGCACGACGCGGCGGCCTTCGACGCGCTCGTGGAGCGGCAGGCCGTGAGCGCCGTCGCGTTCCTCGGGCGGCGACTGCTGTCCGGCGGCGACGCCGGCCAGCCCGGTCGGCGCGAGGAGGTGGCCCGCGAATTGCTCGAGCTCACCGCGCGCCTCGAGGATGCGATCCGGCGCGAGACGGTGCTCGCCGACATCGCGCGCGCCTGCGGCGTCGATCGCAACCTGCTGCGCCGGCAGGCCGGCGCGCCGCCCGCGCCGAGGCCGCGTCCGCCCGCGGTGGGCGGTCGCGTCAACGCGCGCGTCCGTTGCCAGTTCGTGGCGGTCGCGGGCCTGGCCTCCTCCGTCGAGCGGCTCGACGCGCTGCGCGAACTGCGCGCGCAGCAGGCCCTCGATCACGAGACCGCGCTGCAGCTGCTCGAACTGGCCGAGTCGCTGTTGCAGACGGAGGGCGGTTTCGACGCCGACGGCTGGCTGCGCGCGGCGGCGCGGCGCTCGGAAGGGCTGCACGCCGCGCTCGAGCGGGCGCTGCTCCCGCCACCCGGCGTGCTGCTGCCCGACTGGGACGAGGCCGTCGCGCACCTGCGCCGCCAGCGCGAGGACGAACTCGCGCGCGAGGAGCGGCGTCGCGCGATCGCGCGGCCCGATCTCGCGTCCAACGACCAGATCCTCAAGAGCGTGCAGTCCAGCCTCACGGCCGGGGCGGCACGCGGAGCGCGATCCGCATGAGCGGCGCGCGCATCGACATGCAAGGACACGCAGGTCGCGGCGGCGCCGCCGCGGCCGGCATCACGGAGAAGGAGTCAAGGTGAGCGTCGCCACGAGCATCGACAAGATGGATCCCGCCGTCCGCGTTCTCGTCGAGAGCGGGAAGAAGCGGGGGTTCGTCACCTACGAGGAGATGAACCAGGTCCTGCCCAACGACATCGAGAACATCGACGAGGTGCTGAGCCTCCTCGAGGAGCTCGGCATCGAGATCATGGACGAGGCCGACGTGCCCGAGGACCGCGACCGCGAGTCGCGGCCGCGCGGCGACGCGCAGGCCGACGAGGCTCCCGAGCGCGTGACCAGCAGCGCCTCGACGCCCACCGAGCGCATCGACGATCCGGTCCGGATGTACCTCACGCAAATGGGCGAGATCCCGCTGCTCACGCGCGAGCAGGAGATCAACCTCGCGCGCCAGATCGAGGTCACGCGCCGCCACTTCCGCCGCCTGATCATGGCGACGGGCTTCGCGGTGCGCGAGGGCCTGCAGATCATCGAGGACGTCGAGGCCGGCCGCCTGGCCTTCGACCGCACGCTCAAGGTCTCCACCAGCGGCTTCGAGCCCGGCAAGCAGGAGGTCTCGGCGCGGCTCAAGGGCAGCATTGCCACGCTGCACCCGCTGCACGCGCAGCTGGCCGAGAAGTACGGCCGCTTCCTGGCGGGCAAGGGCGCGCGGCGCGAGCGCTGGCTCGAGCTGCAGCGCATCGCCTGGGGCCGCCGCAAGGCGGCCGACATGCTCGAGGAGTTGCAGATCCAGCTCAAGAAGGTGCGCCCGATGATCGAGCTGGTGCGCGAGAAGCACCAGGAGATGGCGACGCTCGAGCGGCGGCTGCGCCACTTCAAGGGGCCGAAGGACTCGCCCGAGTACGTCGAGCTCAAGGCCGACTTCGAGGCGCTGCAGATCCAGGCGCTCGAGAGCCCGCGCCGGCTCGCCATCCGCCTGCGGCTGATCGACGAGCGCTTCGCCCAGTACGAGGAGGCCAAGCGGGCCCTTTCGTCCGGCAACCTGCGCCTCGTCGTCTCGATCGCGAAGAAGTACCGCAACCGCGGCCTGTCCTTCCTCGACCTGATCCAGGAGGGGAACACCGGCCTCATGAAGGCGGTGGAGAAATACGAGTACCGCCGCGGATACAAGTTCTCGACCTATGCCACGTGGTGGATCCGCCAGGCGATCACGCGTTCGATCGCCGACCAGGCGCGGACGATCCGCATCCCGGTCCACATGATCGAGACG
>CAZBBB010000101.1:0-11583 GCA_964490005.1 uncultured Phycisphaerales bacterium
CACGCCGCCCCTCACGCGGCGCGGGCCGCGCCGCTGCTGTGCGTGGCGGGCACCGACACCGACGTCGGCAAGACCGTCGCGAGCGCGCTGCTGCTGCGCGCCGCCGCGCGGGCCGGGCTGCGCCCGGCCTACTGGAAGCCCGTGCAGACGGGCGCCGACAGCGACACCGGCACGATCGGCCGCCTCGTCGGGGACCTCGACGTCCTGCGCCTGCCGCCGCACGCCGAGTTCCCGCTGGCCGCCTCGCCCCACGAGGCGGCCGCGGCCGCGGGCGCGGTGATCGACGTCGCGGCGCTGCAGGACGACTGGCGCTCGGCCGGCGCGCGCGCCGCCGGGCGCGGCCTGCTCGTGGTCGAACTCGCCGGCGGCCTGCTCGTGCCGCTCGACGCGCGCCACACCCAGGCCGATCTGCTCGCGCGCCTGCGCCCGCCGCTGCTGCTCGTGGCGCGCTCGGGACTCGGCACGCTCAACCACACGCTGCTCACGCTCGAGGCCCTCGCGAGCCGCGGCCTGCGCCCGCGCGCCCTGCTGCTCGTCGGCCCGCCGCATCGCAGCAACGCCGCCACGCTCGCCGCGCGCGCGTCGCTGCCGGTGTACGAGCTCCCCCGCCTGGCGCGGCTCGACCCCGCGTCGCTCGACGACTGGCTCGCGCGCCAGGACCTGTCGGTCGTGCTCGGAGCCGCGGCGCCCCCGCCGGCGGCCGCCTCGTGAGCGGCGCCGACGAGCTGCTCGCGCGCGACGGCGCCGTCACCTGGCACCCCTACACGCAGCACGGACTGCGCGAGCCGCCGCTGCCCGTCGTCGCCGCGCAGGGCGCGCTGCTCACGCTCGCCGACGGCCGGCAGCTCATCGACGCCATCTCGTCGTGGTGGACCTCGCTGCACGGCCACGGCCGCCCCGAGCTGCTGGCGGCGCTGGCCGGACAGGCCGAGCGCCTCGACCACGTGCAGTTCGCCGGCGCGACGCACGAACCGGCCGTCGCGCTCGCCGAGGAGCTGCTCGCCGTCGCGCCGCCGGGCCTGTCGCGCGTGTTCTACAGCGACGACGGCAGCACCGCCGTCGAGGTCGCGCTCAAGATCGCGTACCTGAGCTGGGTGCATGCCGGGCAGCCGCAGCGCACGCGCTTCGTGGCGCTGGAGAACGCCTATCACGGCGACACCTTCGGCGCGATGGCGGTCGGCGACCCGCAGCCCTTCTTCGCCGGATTGAAGCCGCTGCTCTTCACCGTCGAGCGCGTGCCGACCGACGCGGCGACGCTGAACGCGACGCTCGCGCGGCTCGGCGAGCGCGCCGCCGGGCTGATCGTCGAGCCGCTCGTGCAGGGCGCGGGCGGCATGCTCATGCACCCGCCCGAGTTCCTGCGCGAGGCGCGCGCCGCCGCCGACCGCCACGGCGTGCCGCTCATCGCCGACGAGGTCTTCACCGGCTTCGGCCGCACCGGCACGCTGTTCGCCTGCGCGCAGGCCGGCATCACGCCCGACCTGCTGTGCCTCGCCAAGGGCCTGACGGGCGGGCTGCTGCCGCTGGCCGCCACGCTCTCGACCGAGCGGCTCTACGAACGCTTCGTCTCGACCGACCGCGCGCGCACGCTGTTCCACGGGCACTCGTTCACGGCGCATCCCATCGGCTGCGCCGTCGCGCGGGCCTCGCTCGCGCTGTGCCGCGCCGAGGACACGCCCGCGCTCCTCGACGGCCTCGGCCGGCGCATCGAGAACGCGCTGCGCGCGCGGCTGCGCGTCGACGGCTCGCCGCGCGCGCAGGCCGTGGCCGCCAGCGTGCGCCGCCGCGGCGGCATCGTCGCGCTCGACCTGCCGCCGGTGGCCGGCGCCTCCGCCGGCTACCTCGACGCGCGCGCGCCGGCGCTGCGCGCGGCCGCCGTGCGGCGCGGCGTGCTGCTGCGCCCGCTGGGCAACGTGCTCTACGCCGTGCCGCCCTCGTGCACCGACGAGGCGCAGGGCGAGACGATCGCCGCCGTGCTCGCCGAACTCGCGCTGGAAGGCTGAGCGATGCCGCCCGCAGCCCGCGTTCGCTGCGCGCACCCACCCCTTCGAGGAGCGCTCCCGTGACCGACGCCCGCTTCGTCCCGCTGCCGCCGCGCCACGACCCGGGCTGCGCGCCGGAACTCGCCGCGCGCGCCTTCCACGACGTGATGGCGACCCGCCGCACCGTGCGCCGGTTCAGCGACCGGCCCGTCTCGCGCGCGACGATCGAGTGGATCGTGCGCAGCGCGACGACGGCCCCCTCGGGCGCGAACAAGCAGCCCTGGCGCTTCGTCTGCGTCTCCGACCCGGCGCTCAAGCGCGCGATCCGCCTCGCGGCCGAGGAGGAGGAGCGCGCCTTCTACGCCAGCCGCGCGGGGCAGGCGTGGCTGGCCGACCTCGCGCCGCTCGGCACCGACGAGCACAAGGACTACCTCGAGGTCGCGCCCTGGCTGATCGTGGTCTTCAAGCTCATCAAGGGCGACGACGGCTCGGCCGTCTACTACCCCGCCGAGTCGGTGGGGATCGCGACCGGTCTGCTGCTCGCGGCCGCGCACCACGCCGGGCTCGTCACCGTGACGCACACGCCCTCGCCGATGAATTTCCTGGCGCGCGCGCTCGGACGGCCCGCGCACGAGCGGGCCTTCGTGCTCGTTCCCGTCGGGTATCCGGCGGCGGACTGCACCGTCCCGGCCGAAGCGCTGCGACGCAAGCCGCTCCCGGACGTGCTCGTTTTCGACGCGCCGCCCACAATCGCCGACCCCGGCGAGGCCCGCGTGCCCTAGAATGGCGGCCGCCCCTCCGGCCTGTCGCGCCCCCGAACGGCGCGGCCCTCCGCTGCATTCCGGGCGGGCACGCTCTCCCTCTCTCCCGCTCCTCTCTCCTCGGAGACCGCCGATGTCCCGGCATTCCGTCGCGGCGCTCTGCGCCACCCTGCTCCTCGCCGCCGCCCCGCTCGCGCCGGCGCAGTACCAGCTCAGCACGCAGCTCATGGCCGAGAAGCTCGGCATCGGCGACGGCACCGTGCAGCTGCTCGATCTGCCCGAGAGCGCCGGCGCGCCCTTCGAGGTCGACGTCGTGCTCGGCGGCGGCGACTTCACGCTCGTGCTCGCGCCGCACTCGATGTGGGCCGAGGACGGCTACGTGCTCGTGCAGCTCGCCGACGGCAGCTTCCGCACCGAGGCGCCCGCGCCGAGCGTGACCTATCGCGGCGTGGTCTCCGGCGTGGCCGGCAGCGCCGTCGCGGCCTCGCTCGTCGACGGCCAGCTCCAGGCCTACGTGCGCCTCGCCGCCGACCTGCCGCCCTTCGGCATCGACCCGGCCTCCTCGATCGACGCGCTCGCGCCGCGCGCCGCGCACGTCGTCTACGACGCGGCCGACACGCTGCCGATGGACATCTCCTGCGGCACGGTCGACGTCGCGCAGCGTCCGCACGCCCCGGGCGAGGGCGTCGGCGGCGCCGACGGCGCGGCCGACAACAAGGTCTGCCAGATCGCCTGCGACGCCGATTTCGAGTACTACGGCAAGAACAGCAGCTCGGTCACCGCGACGCAGAACGACATCACCGCCGTGATCAACGCGGTCGAGACGATCTACAAGAACGACGTCAACATCGAGTACGACATCACCACGATCATCGTGCGCACGGCCGAGCCCGACCCGTACACGACGAGTTCGTCGGGCAGCCTGCTCAGCCAGTTCGCGAGCACCTGGAACGCCAACCACCAGTCGGTCGTGCGCGACGTCGCGCACCTGTTCACCGGCAAGAACCTGAGCGGCTCGACCATCGGCATCGCCTATCTGTCGGTGATCTGCAGCCAGGGCAGCGGCTACGGCCTGTCGGAGAGCAAGTACACCGGCAGCTTCACCTTCCGCACGGGCCTGACCGCGCACGAGCTGGGCCACAACTGGAGCGCCAACCACTGCGACGGCGCGGGCGACTGCTGGATCATGTGCTCGGGCATCGGCGGCTGCGCCGGCAACGTGACCAAGTTCGGCACGGGCTCGAAGAACTCGATCAACGCCAAGAAGAACTCCGTCGGCTGCCTGAGCAACGCCGTGCCGCCGCCTCCGCCCAGCATCACCACGATCGTGCCCGGCAGCGTGACGGCCTTCCTGCCCTCCTCGGTCGTGCTCACCGGCACCAACTTCGCCGAGGCCAACAGCATGAGCGTCGGCGGCACCGTGCTGCAGCACGGCGCGGGCTTCACCGTGAACAGCAATACGCAGATCACGCTGCTGCCGCCGGCGCCCACGAGCCTCGGCGCCAAGAACGTGACCGTGACGCACCCGGGCGGCACGAGCCCCGCCAAGACGCTGACCTACGTCGAGACCAACCCGCCCAAGCTGAGCGCCTCGACGCTGGCCGGCGCCGGCCAGCTCTTCGCGTGGAGCTGGGGCGGCGGCATCGGCGACACCGGCTTCCTGATCGTGTCGACGCAGGCGACGACGGCGCAGGTCTCCGGGCAGACCATCCTGGCCGTGCCGATCCTTCTGACGAGCCAGACGCTCACGGGCATCGGCATCGGCAGCCTCAGCCTCACGCTGCCGGCCTCCGCGCAGGGCCTGTTCATCTGGAGCCAGTTCGTCACCGCCGACGGCGGCGGCGTGCTCGCCAGCGACATCATCAACACCTGGATCATCCTCTGAGCCGAGCGGCGTGGCGGCGCGCGGTGCGCGTGTTGCACGCCGGGTGACCGGGCGGCGTCGATGACGGGCGCGGTCTTCGGCGAGCCGCCGCTCAGACCTCGCGCAACTCGCCGTGGTGCACGAAGGCGAGCGTGGCGCGGACGGCGGAGGGCGGCAGCGACCAGCGCGCGGCGAGGGCCTCGCGGTAGGCCTGCATCTGCGGCGCGTGGTGACGGGCGCGTTCGTCGAGCGCGGCGAGCGGGCCGCCGTCGGTCTTGAAGTCGATGAGCTGCGCAGCCGTCACGTGTCCGCCCTGCCGCCAGCAGACCAGCCGGTCGATGCGGCCCTGCACGAGCACGTCGCGGCCGTCCTCGGGCACGATGCGCGCGAAGCCGTCCTCGCGCCGCAGCTCGGGCACCGCGCCGGGCGGGCCGGTCTGCGCCGCGCGCGAGAGCAGCGCGGCGATCGCCGGGAGCTGCAGCATCGCGCGCCACTCGTCCAGCCAGCGCGGCAGCAGCGCCTCGTCGAGCCCGGCCTGCAGCACCTGCCGCCGGCCCGTGGCGAGCAGCGAGGTCTCGTCGGGCAGCCCGTCCTCGAGCCAGCCGACCTGCTCGAACCAGCCGTGGATCACGGTGCCGCGCGTGCGTGCAGCCCGTGCGGAGAGGGCCTCGGTGCCGGCGGCGCCCGCGCCCAGCAGTTCGGCCACGCTCGGCCTGGCGCCCGCCGGCAGCGAGGCCGCCCGCCGCGGCAGCGCTCGCGCCGGCCCGCCGCGACGCAGCGCGATCGTCGGCGCGGGGCGCGAAGCCCGGCTCGGCGGCGCAGGCACCGGGTGCTCCGTCACCGACGGATCCCGCCGGTGGTGGAGCACGTCGCCGACGGCAGCGGCGGAGTCTGCGCACAACGCCTCGCGCAGCAGATCGGCGGCGCTGAGGTTGATCGTCTCGTCGGGCACGAACAGTTCCAGGTGCCGGATCGCGCGCGTCAGCGCGACGTAGAGCCCGCAGAGTTCGTCCTCGAAACGCCGCGCGCGCTCGGCCTCCCAGGCGGCCGCAAACGCCGGCGCCCGCTCGAGAAAGGCCTTGGGGAGCCAGCCCGCGATGCCGGTGATGCGGCCCTCGGCATCGCGCGCCACGAGCCGCTCCGCCTTGTCCGCGAACATCGGCCGGTCGAGTTCGGGCAGCAGCACGGCCTCGTACTCGAGACCCTTGGCGCGATGCACCGTTGTCACGACGATGCCCGAGCCGGCGGGGATCTCGACCGGCTGGGCGCGCACGAGGTCCACGAACTCGGAGGGCCGCTCGCTCGCGTGCGCATCGAAGGCGTGCCCCGTCTCGACGAGTTGCGCCAGTCGCAGGCGATCCCAGCCGTCGCAGGCGCCGGCCGCCACGACGAGGTCCCGCCAGCGCGCCAGGCAGGCGCCGTAGCCGTCGCGCAGCAGCAGTGCGCGCACACTGCGCGCCGCCGCCGACGCGCCGGACCTCCCGTCCTCACGCAGGCCCAGCCCGGGCCCCAGCGGCGATTGCGCCACGTGCAAGGCCGCCGGACCGTCGCCCGGATGATCGGCCAGATGCAGCAGCGAGAGCAGGATCTGCACGGCGGGCGCATCGGTCAGCGGATAGCCGCCCTCGCCGGTCGCGTGCAGCCCGAGTCGCTGCAGCGCGTCGAGGATCGGCCCGATGCGCTCGTTCTGCCGCACGAGGATGCCGATGCGCCAGTCCGGGTGCGCGGCGCGCAGTTGCGCGGCGCGCTGCGCGACGGCCTGCGCGAGTTGCCGCGCGCGCACGTTCGCGTTGACCTTTCCCATGCCCACCTGCCGCACGATGACCTCGCCGGCCGGCGGCGGGCGCAGCGCCGAGGCGTGCGCACCGAACTTCAGCGCCCACTGCGGCAGCAGGTCGGCGCCCCGCGCCCGCTCCAGGAACGAAGAGCCGGGCAGCGCACCGAACACGGTGTTGACCGTCTCGAGCACGGAGGGCGCCGACCGGTAGCTCAGGTCGAGCGGCAGGAGTCGCGCGTCCGGATAGCGGGCCGGCAGCGACGTGAGCAGTTTCGAGTTGCCGCCGCGCCAGCCGTAGATCGCCTGCTTGACGTCGCCGACGCAGAAGAACGCGCCGCGCCCCGCCACCTCGTCGGCGAGCGGCGCCAGGACGTCCCACTGTGCGGGCGAGGTGTCCTGAAACTCGTCGAGAAGGAGGTGCGCCGTGCGCGCGTCGCGCAGGAAGGCGCCGCGCTCGTCGTGCAGCACGTCGGGCGCCGCGCGCAGCAGGCGCGGCAGGTCGCCGAACTCCCAGGCGCGCCGCGCGCGCTGCACCGCGACGAAACTCTGCTCGTAGGCCTCGAGCAGCGAGCCGAGCGCGCGCCCCGCCTGCGCCGCGTCCAGCGCCAGATCGTGGGCGCCGCGAGCGAGCAGGGTCTCGGCGACCAGGCGCACCTCGGGCGAAATCTCGAACCCGTCGAAGGTCGGATCGTCGGCGAGCACCTTCTTCACGATGCCGATCTTGAGCACGGCGTCGACATCGAAGGGCGAGGACTGCAAGGCCGCGTGCAGCTTGTCGAGGTTCGTGACCCAGTGCGCGCGCGGCTTGCCCGCCTTGGTCAACGGCGGGTCGGCGATCGCCGCATCCACCAGGGCCAGCGCCTTGTCCCAGTCCTTCCCGGTCGGCGCGGGAGGCGCCTCGATCGCGCCCCACGCGGTGCGCGGCGCGGCCAGATACAACTCGCGCAGGTCCTTGCCGATGCGCCGCAGGAGCGTCGCGTGCACGCCGCTGCTCAGATCGCCGCCGCCCAGTTCGCGCAGCAGCACGTTGCGCTCGTCGGTTGTCGCGTGCTCGAGCAGGGCCGCGACCGCCTGCTCGCGCAGGGCCTCCTTGCCGGCCTCGTCGACGAGCTGCCAGCCCGGCGGCAGCCCCAGGTCGCCCGAGAGATGCCCGGCCAGTTCGACGAACACGCTGTCGAGCGTGCGCACCTGCCAGCGATGCAGGGAGCGAAGCGCGTCGAGCAAGAGCGTCGAGGCCGACGCGCGCGTGAGGGCCGCGTCGGGCAGGGCCTCGTTCAGCCGGCGCAGCGCGTCGTCGTCGAGCACTGCGTGCGCGAGCCGTTCGAGCACGCGCTGCAGGATCTCGCCCGCCGCCTTGCGCGTGAAGGTCGTCGCCAGCACCGACTGCGGCGCCTCGCCGGCCGCGAGCAGCGCGAGGAAGCGCGAACTGAGTTGCCAGGTCTTGCCGGAGCCCGCCGAGGCCATCACGATTTCGGGGACGCGGCCGCTCATGCCCCGTCCTCGCTCTCGTCGTCGTCGGACTCGTCGAAGCCGCCGCCGTCGGGCAGGCGCAGCGATCCCACGCCGGCCAGCGCCGCCAGGATCGGATCCTCCTCGGGGAAGCTCCCGAGCGCGGCGAAGGCGCCCTCGGCGCGCATCGCGACGATCGCATCCAGCGCGGCCTGCTCGGCGGAACGCAGCTCGGCCTCGTCCCATGTCGCGGGCGAGAGGCCGGTGTCGGCCAGCGTGCGCGGCAGACACACATAGGCCAGCGCGGGCGCCGAGGACAATCCCTGCTTGCGCGCAAAGTCGGCCGCGAGCAGCCGGTACAGCGGCAGCTGCACGTCGCGCCAGCCGCCGTCCCGCTTCGGTCCGTGCACCGCCTTGGGCGTCTTGAGCCTGTCGCCGGTCTTGTAGTCGAGGATGGCCCATTCCTCGCCGCGCACGTCGATGCGATCGAGGCGGCCCGTGAGCTGCACCGGCCGACCGTCGGCGGGCTGCAGCACGGCGCTGCCGGAGAGTTCGGTGGCGGCCACGACCCATCCTTCGGCGCGACGCTGCGCCTGCCACCGCGCGAAGGCCGACAGGCGCAGCCGCGCCGCCTCGAGCTGCACCGTGACGGCCGGCGGCGGCTTGGCACCGAAAGCCGCGCGCGCCAACTCGTCGAGCCGCCCGAGCAACAGGGCCGCGATGCGTTGCTCGTCGCTCAGGTCGCGCGCGCGAGGCTCGCCGAGCGCCGCCAACACCTCGTGCAGCAGCGTGCCGAATTGGCCCGGATGCATCTCGTGCGCGCCGTCGTCCGCCGCCTCGACGCGCAGGACCTGCCGCAGATAGAAGAGGTACGGCGAGCTGAACCAGTCGCGGAAGGCCGTGACGCGGATGCGATCGAGGGGCGGACGCGCGACGAGCAGAACGGGCCCGTGCGGCGACGCGCTCGAGTCGACGGCGTCCACATCGGCCGCCTCGGCGCCCTTGGCCCAGCGCAGCACGCGCCGCGCGGCGACGTCGGCCGGCGCATGAAACAGCAGCCGCGAAGGTCGCGCCGGATCGCCGCTCTGCCGGCGGCGCGCCGTGATCAGCGCGCAGTCGGCGCGCGCGTGCAGGATCACGGTCAGCGCATGCGCGTCGCGCGCGAGCCGCAGCGCGTCGTCAGGCATGCCGAGTCGGGCGCGCAGTCCGTCGGGCAGGCCGCCCGCCGGTTCGGGGAGACGGCCCTCCTCGACGTTGACGATCACGGTGGCGCGCGCGTCGTCGAGCGGCAACTCGAGCCAGCCGAGCAGCTCCACCGCGTCGCGCCGCGCGGGCGGCGGCAGCGTCGTCATCGCGCACGAGGCCAGCAGCGCGTCGAGCGCCTCGCCCGCGCCGAAGAGCAAGGCCTCGGCCAGATCTCCCGGCACGCCCTCGGCCTCCGCGAAGACCTTGCCGAGCAGCGCGAGCGCTGCGCGAGTCGCTTCGTCCAGCGGGTCGCCCGCGCCTTCCGTGTCGCGGTCGCCGTACACGGCCAACAGCACCTCGCGGATCGGCGCGATCCACGCAGGCAGCGGCGCCCGCGCCGACGCCTGGCGTTGCGGCGTGAGAGGCGCCAGCAGCTCGTCGAGCGCGGTGCTCAGCGCGGTGAGCGCGGCGTTCCTGTCCTGCTCGTGATGGTCGGTCAGCAACCACGTGTGCGGCCTGGGGCCGGGCAGGTGGCGCGCGTGGTAGGCGTCGAGGCAGGCAGGCAGGTCGGTCTCGCGCAGCACCGTTTCGGGACGCGCTCGCAGCCAGGCTTCGAGATCGGGGTGGCGCACGAGCGCCGCCAGATCCTCGAAGCGATCGCGCGACAGCCGTCGGGCAATCGCCGCGACCAGACGCCACGGCCCCGTGCGCGCGAGCGGCACGCCGACGGCCGGACGCGTCGCGACCTCGTGCACGGCAAGTTGCTGCCCGAGATGCGGGACGATCTCGTCGCCCGCGCCGCCGAGGCCCGGCACGCCGAGCGTGACCTCTTCGACACGATGTCGATCGCCCCACGAAGCGAGTACCGAGACCACGCGCGCGGCGGCGTCGGCGGGGCGCTCGGCCACGTGCCACTGCTCGTCGCGCAGCGGGATCTCGCGGCGCGCCCAGGCGGCGGGCAGCACGGCTCCCAGCGCGTCGAAGGCGGCCTGCTCGGACGGCGGCGCGCAGACCAGCGCCGAGCTGCGCGACGCGATCTCCGGCAGATCAAGCAGTCGGCGATTGAGGCCGCCGAGCTCGCTCACGCCGACGAGCACGAGGCGCGCGTGGCGGCTCCGCGCGGCCGCGTCGAGCCGGCCCTCGGCGAGGGCCTGCCGGCGCGCGTCGTGCGGGTCGTCGAGGCCGAGCGCCGTCAGCCGGCGCCGGTAGGCTTCGTGCGCCGCGGCCAGCGCCTGCCAGCGCGCGCGCTCGGCGCCCGGCGGCGCGAGCGGCACGACGTCGTGCAGACCCAGCCCCTCGCGGCCCAGTTCGGCGTGCCGGCCGCGCGCCTCCTCGGCCAGCGCGCGCCAGCCGGCGCGATCGTCGTCGGCCGGACGCGCGCGCCACAGCGCCGCGAGCTGCTCGGGCGGCAGGCCGGCCAGCGCGAGCTGCCAGGCGAGATTGCGCGCCAGGCCCGAGGCGCGCGGGCGCGGCAGCTCGAGCAGCGCGTCGGTGAGCTGACCGGCGGTCGTGATCTCGGGCGGGACGAGCGCCTCGCCGGCGCGCGCCACGAGCCGCTCGAGCAGGCGGCGGCCGGCGCGCGCGCCGGGCAGCGCGACGAGCGTGCCCGTCAGGTCGGGTCCGTCGCGCAGCAGCCACGCGGCCGCGGCGTCGAGGCAGGAGGAGGCGTCCGCGGCGGAGGTCGCGGCCCGCCATCCGGCCTCGTCCCAGCCGAGGAACACGCGTTCGATGCCCGGACTGCTCAGCGATCCCTCCTCGCGCCTGTGGCCCGCGCGCCGCGCGGCGCGCCGCGACGAGCCTACGGTGCCTCCGGGACGAGCGCCAACGTCCGGCCGCCCTGTCCGTGCGTCGCCTCGACCCGCTGCCCTTCTTCGCGCAGCCGAGCCGTGGACGACGTGCCGACCTTCCCGAAGAAACGAAGGCCGACCCCGAGCACGACGACCGGCGCGCCGGCGCGCCGCCGCAGAGCGGCGCCAACGGTTCTCGTCCCGGAGGCGCGCGCAGAGTGCGCGGCGCCCTTGGTCAGGGAGTGTCCCTGCGGGTGGGACAGGGGCTGTCCAACGGAGCGCCGTGCGGAGGGCCGCGTGCGCGGAGGCGCCGGCTCTTGCTCAGCGCCGCCCCTGGTTGGCGACGGCCTGCGCGGCCTTCTTCGCGGCCTCCGGGTCGCCGAGGTAGCGGTGGCGCAGCGGCTTGAGCTGCGCGTCGAGTTCGTAGACCAGCGGAATGCCGGTCGGGATGTTCAGCTCGACGATGTCGGCGTCGGAGATGCCGTCGAGGTGCTTGACGAGCGCGCGCAGGCTGTTGCCGTGCGCGGTGATGAGCACGCGCTGCCCGGCGCGGATCGCGGGCGCGATGGTGCCCTCCCAGTACGGCAGGAAGCGCTCGACGGTGTCCTTGAGGCACTCGGCGACGGGGATCTCGCCCGGCTTCAACGACGCGTAGCGGCGATCGTGGCCGGGCCACATGGGGTCGGTGCGCGCGAGATCGGGCGGGCGCGTGTCGTAGCTGCGCCGCCAGATCTTGACCTGCGCCTCGCCGTGCTTGGCCGCCGTCTCGGCCTTGTCG
>CAZBBB010000102.1:0-422 GCA_964490005.1 uncultured Phycisphaerales bacterium
TCGAAGCGGCCGAAGGCGTCGCACGCGCGGCGCCAGCGGCACCGGACGAGCCGGATCGACCCGAGGAGCACGAGCGTCATGGCAGCCAGATGCAGATAGACGTGAAGGTCGGTCCAGAGGAGAAAGTGACCGACCCCTGCGCCCAGCCCCACACTCACGAACAGCGACGCCTCGCACCATCGCCAGCCGGTGAGGTCGCCGCTGGCCGCGCGGGCGCGGCGTCCCTCCTCACTGCACTGCGACTCCAGGACGGCAAAGACTCCCGCGATGGCGATCAGCGCGGCAGCGGCGGCATAGACGAGCACGTCGGCGACGATGGCGGCGACGAGGAGGAAGGGCGTGACTGCGCTCCCCGCCATCGCGCGGAGGAACAGGACGGCGAAGGCGACAAGCCCGGTCGCGAAGGCGCACGGCAACAGGCC
>CAZBBB010000102.1:432-11286 GCA_964490005.1 uncultured Phycisphaerales bacterium
TCGAGGCGCGGCAGCAGCACGGTGCGCAGCACGCCGCACGGTTCGATGCGCGCGAGGGCGAGCTCCGCGCGATACGTGTCGTCGGCGAGCATGCGCACGTCGGGCAGGACGCAGGCGAAGCACCAGAGCGCGAACCCCGCGGCGACGGCGGTGCCGAACACCAGCATCACGTACGGGTTCCAGACCGGGTGAAGCGATGCAAACAACCACGGAACGGCGAGGGCCAGCGCACGGGCCGCGTGGCGGAGGGCGCGTCGGTGCACGCGCCCGCGAGCAGCGCGACCGCCAGCGCGACGAGGCGCCGACGCGCGCGCCGCATCGGCGCTCGGAGCGGCGGGCACGCGGGCAGGGGCGACGAGAGGCGCGGCACGACGGGGCAAGCTAGAGGGCCAGCGCTCCGGAGTCAAAGCCGCGTCGTCGCGCGCGGCCGGGAGGGGGCGCTACCATGCGCCGATCGTGAACGACGCCGTCCTCTCGCCGCCGCCGCAGGGTTCGCCGACGGGCCCGCGCGCCCTGCTCGAAGTCTTCGGCTGCCAGATGAACAAGCTCGACGCCGAGCTGATGGTCGGCGCCCTGCGCCGCGCCGGCTGGGGCTTCACCGACCGCGACGAGGAGGCCGACGCCGTGCTGCTCGTGACCTGCTCGATCCGCGACCAGGCCGAGCACCGCGTGCACAGCCACCTGGGCCAGCTCAGCCGGCTCAAGCGCGCGCGGCCCGAACTGGCGCTCGGCCTGCTCGGCTGCATGGCGCAGCGCGAGGGGCGGGCGCTGTTGGCGCGCTGGCCGGCGCTCGACTTCGTGGCCGGGACGCGCGACTTCCCGGCGGTGGCGCAGATCCTGCAGCGCGTGCGCGGCGAGTCCGAGCGCGTGCTGGCGATCGACGGCGACCCGACCGTGTCGGAGGAGCGCGACCTCGCGGCGCGCCCCAGCCGCGCGCGGGCCTGGGTGACGGTCATGCGCGGCTGCGACAAGGCCTGCACCTACTGCGTCGTGCCCGAGACGCGCGGCGCGGAGGTCAGCCGTCCGATGCGCGAGATCGTGGCCGAGGTCGAGGCGCTGGTGGACGACGGCGTGGTCGAAGTCACGCTGCTGGGGCAGACGGTCAACGCCTGGGGGCGCGCCGAAGGGCGCTCGCTGGGCGACCTGCTGCTGCGCCTGGCGGAGCTGCCGGCCCTCAACCGCATCCGCTTCACGACCAGCCATCCCGAGGAACTCGACGACGCGCTCATCGGCGCGCTGGCCGACTGCCCCAAGGCCGGCATGTTCGTGCACCTGCCGCCGCAGTCGGGCAGCGACCGCATGCTGCGGCGCATGGCGCGCGGCTACACGGCCGCCCGCTACCTGTCGCTCGTCGAGCGGCTGCGGGCGAGCGTGCCCGGCATCCAGCTCGGCGGCGACATCATCGTCGGCTTCCCCGGCGAGACGGCGGCCGACCACGAGGCGACGATCGCGCTCATGGATCGGGTGCGCTTCAGCCAGGCCTTCGTGTTCCGTTATTCGCCGCGGCCGGGCACGCCGGCCTTCGGGCGGCTGGCCGACGACGTGCCCGAGGCCGTCAAGCGCGCGCGGCTCGCGCAGCTCAATGAACTGCAGGCGGGCTGGCAGGCCGAGCGCCACGCCGCGCTCGTCGGCAGCCGCCACCGCGTGCTCGTCGAGGGCGCCTCGCGCCGCGACGCGCGGCGGCTGTTCGGGCGGAACGTGGCCTTCGACCGGCTCGTCTTCGAGGGCGACGAGCGGCTCGTCGACCGCTTCGTCGACGTCGAGATCACCGACGCCACGCCGCTCACGCTGCACGGACGCTGCCTCGGGCCCAGTCTCGCGCCCGACGACGGCGCGCGGCGCGCCGCGCTCGCGCCGCTCGCGTGAACGTCGACGGCGCGCTGGCGCGGGCCTGCGAGCTGGCCCGCCGGGGCCTGGGCGACGTCGAGCCCAATCCGCCGGTGGGCGCCGTGCTGCTGCAGGGCGAGCAGGTCGTCGGCGAAGGCTGGCACACGGGCTGGGGCGCGCCGCACGCCGAGGTCGAGGCGCTGGCCCGCGCCGGGCCGCGCGCGCGCGGCGCCACGCTGTGCGTGACGCTCGAACCGTGCAGCAGCGTCGGCAAGACGCCGGCCTGCACGAAGGCGCTGCTCGACGCGGGCGTCGCGCGCGTCGTCGTCGGCGCCGCCGATCCCGATCCGCGCCACCAGGGGCACGGCCTGTCGGCGCTGCTCGCCGCGGGCGTGGCGGTCGACCTGCGCGAGAGCGCCGAGGCGGCCGAACTCATCGAGCGCTTCGAACGCGAACTGCCGGCGCGCCGTCCGCACGTGCTCGCCAAGTGGGCCATGTCGCGCGACGGCGCCATCGCGCCCGGCGCGGGCCGGCGCGCGACGCTCTCGTGTCCCGAGAGCCTGGCGCTGCTGCACCGCTGGCGCGCGCACGTCGACGCCCTCGTGGTCGGCGTGAACACCGTCGAGGTCGACGATCCGCTGCTCACGGCGCGCGGCGACGTGCCGGCGCGGCGGCCGTTGCACCGCGTCGTGCTCGACCCTTCGCTGCGCATCTCGAGGCACAGCCGCCTCGTGGCGGACGCGTCGTCCGCGCCGACCTGGGTCGCGGCCGCCGACGACGCGCCGACGGCGGCGGAGGACGCGCTCGCGTCCGAAGGCGTGTCGGTGCTGCGCGTGCCGCGCGGCGAGGGCTGGCTCGCGGGGGTGTTCGCCGCGCTGCGCCTCGCGGGGCTGCGGCGCGTCATGGTCGAGGGCGGCAGTCACACGCTGGCGAGTTGTCTCGCGGCCGACCTCGTCGATCAGGTCGCGATCTTCATGACGCCCGCCGAACTCGGCCGCGGCGCGCTGCCCGCCGTGCGGGGCCTGAGTCTGGGTCGCCTGTCGCCCCACGAGGTCGCCACCGCGCTGCACCTCGTGCAGTGTCGCGTGTCGGGCAGCGGCGCCGACACGCTGCTGCGCGGCTTCCGCAGCTAGCGCGTCGGCGGCCGCTTGAAGACGCGCGCCTGGAAGCCGGGGCCCAAGCCCTCGATGTCGGTGGCGTCGAGGCACTCGACCTGCACCAGCCCGAGCGGCTCGAACACCTTGCGGTAGTCGCGCGGCACGTTGGCGAAGGCCACGCCGCGCTCGTCCTCGATCGTGAGCAGCACCTGCCCGGTCAGGCGGGCGATCTCGGCGAAGATCCAGTCGCTGTCGGTGTGGATGTGCTCGAGCACGGCCATCGAGAAGATGCCCTCGAAGGTGCGGTCGGGAAAGGTCCGGATCACGTCCTCGACCGGCTGGTTGTGCACGGTCGTGCAGGCCGCCACGTCCGGCAGCGACTCGCGGAACAGCTGCACGGCGGCGGGATTGATCTCGATCGCGTGCAGCCGGCGGTAGCCGGCCCCGTGCAGGCCCTTGAGGTTGCGTCCGGCGTTGCAACCGATCTCGAGCACGTTGCCGCTCGTCGGCAGGTGGCGCGTGAGGATCGACAGCAGGAAGGCCGTGCGCGCGGGCCCGGCGTTGAGGTAGCCCTGCGGCTGGTTCTCGGCGTCGGGCGCGCGCCAGAAGGCGTGCAACTGCTCGCGGGGCGCCGGTTCGTGCAGCCGGCGACGGGCTGCTTCCTTGCCGAGCAACAGCTTCGCGAGGGGCTTGAGGATCTTCTTCTTGGCCATGGGTCTGCGGCTCGTGAGGGGCGCGCACGGCGGGCGGCGGAAGGGGCAGCCTGCCACGCGTCCCCGCGCCTCATCAAGCGTCGGGGGCCGCGAGGGGGGCCCGGCGACGGCGGGGACGGCGACGGCGCGCTGGTCGTCGCGCGGCGCCTCAGCGCAGCGCGATCTCGCGCACCTCGCTCCAGTGCGCGAGATCGTCGGCGACGAAGGGCGTCATCTTGTAGTGCAGCGCGATGCGCGCGCGGCGGGCCTCGGGCGGGATCGCGACGTGCAGTTCGCTGCTCTCGCCCGCGGGCAGTTGCGTGTTGGGGTCGCCCGAGGCGCGGTAGGGGTTGCGGAAGCGGCGCCGCGCCGTGCCGGCCTCGCAGCCGATCTCGCGCGGCTCGGGCCGCGGCGGCGGCAGGGCCGCGCCGCGCGCGTCGTAGAGCGTCACGACCAGGTCGAGCGCGCGGTTGCGCGTGTCGGTGGGGAGGTTGTGCCCGGCGAACACGTTGCGCAGCGTGACGACCAGCGTGCGGCCCTCGTCGACGAGCGCGTGTTCGAGCGCCAGGCCCGCCAGCGCGTAGTCGCGATCGCGCCCGCCGAGGAAGCGATGGCTGGCCCCCGCGCGCGGCGCGCCGGCCTCGGCGCCCGCGCGCGTCACGCCCGGCATGTGGCAACTGAGGCAGTCGCTGCCGGCCGCCGCGGCGGGCGAGGCGCGCCACTCGTCGTGCGTGCCGTGCTGGTTGTGGCAGGCGTAGCACATCCGCTGCGTGGACAGCTCCTCGCGCAGCTGGGGCGCGCAGGGCGCCGCGAGGCCCGTGCGCGTCGCCGCGACGCCGCCGTCGGGCAGCGCGTGACACGACAGGCAGTCGACGCCGTCGGCGCGCCGCTCGACGCGCGCGACGGTGCGCGTGCCCTCCTCGATGCCGAACTGGAAGATCGGCGCCGGCGCGTGGCAGGGCAGGCACTCCTGCTTGGCGAAGTTGTCCGACTGGTCGGGAGCGCGCACCTGCGGGTCGAGGAAGGCCTGGGCGTGCATCGAGTCGGCCCACTCGTCCACGACCTGCGCGTGGCAGGGCAGGCAGGTGTCGGGCGACCCGAAGGGCGCCGGCTCACCGTCGGCGCCGCCGACCGGCGTGCGCGCGGAGTCGGCGCCCCGCGCGGACAGCGCCCACAGCGAGGCGAGCAGCAGCCCGACCAGCGCCAGCGCCGCCAGCGTGCGGCCGTTCATGGCGCGCGCTCCTCGAGCACGCGCGGCGTTCCGTCGAGCGCGACGCCCACGGACTGTCCGGCCCGCAGCCCGGCGAACGGCGTGGCGCTGCGCAGCAGGCGCCCGTCGACGCGCAGCCAGGCGCCGCCCCGACGGTCGGGCCCGACGACGAGACCCGCGAGCGGCGCGCCGTCGGCAGGCACGACGCGAACGGCGCGCGCGTCGATCAGCACGGACAGGCGCGCGCCCGGGTCGCGGCCCGCCAGCGCGCCGCCCCAGGGCAGCGCCGCGCGGCCGTCGGCGCCGACCGTCACGCTGCAGACCGTGCCGGCCTGGCTCAACTCGGCGAGCAGGACCGTCGGCGGTTCCGTCAGCGCCTGCCGCACGTCGCCCAGCCAGTGGCCGCCGCCCTCGACGAGGCACAGCACGCGGTCGCCGAACAGCGCCAGGTCGTCGGCGTCGTGCACGACGACGACGGAGGGCCCGCCGAGCTGCGCGATGAGCGGCGGCAGGCTCTCGCGCAGTTCGGCGACGTGGCCGGGGTCGAGGTGCGCGAAGGGTTCGTCGAGCAGCAGCCAGGCCGGCCGCCCGGCCAGCGCGCGCGCCAGCCCCAGCCGCACGCGCTCGCCGCCCGAGAGCGAGTCGGGCCGCGCGTCGCGCAGCGCCCACAGGTCGAAGGTCTCCAGCAGCCGTTCGCAGCGGGCCGGGTCGCGTCCCGCGTCGACGAAGGAAAGGTGCCGGGCGACGCTCAGGTGCGGCCACAGCGCGCCGTCCTGGAAGTGCATGCCGGGCGGACCCGCGGGACGCTCGATGCGGCCCGCGGCCGGGGCGTCCAGCCCGGCCAGCGCGCGCAGCAGCGTGGTCTTGCCGCTGCCGTTGCCGCCGACGACGGCGAGCCGCTGACCGGGCTGCACCGCCAGCGTCAGGTCGGTCAGCAGCGGACGGCCGCGCGCGCGCAGGCTCAGGCCGGTGAGGACGAGCGTCCCGATGATCGCGGTCTCCCTTCGATGCGGTGGCGCCACACTACCGCGCCCGGGCCCGGAGCGTGACAGGCGGGAGCCCGATCGCCCGGTCGCGCGCCTCAGGCCGACGCGCCGTCGGCGGCGGCGCCCTGGCCGGCGAGGTCGCGCAGACCCTGTCGCACGAGCGCCTCGAGCGCGACCTGCGGGCCGGCCGCGGCGCAGACGCGTTCGGCGCTCGCGCGCGCGAGGCCCCGTGCGTAGCCGAGCGCGAGCAGCGCGGCCTCGAGCGCGGCGCGCCGATCGGTGAGCGGGCCGGGCAGCGCCATCACGCCGTCGAGGCGACCCTTGAGTTCGACGCACAGCCGCTCGGCCGTGCGTTTGCCGATGCCCCGCACGCGCGCCAGGGCCGCCACGTCGCCCGACTGCACCGCGCCGGCGAGCGCCGCCGGCTCGAGCGCCGAGAGCAGCGACAGCGCCATCGCCGGCCCGACGCGGCTGACCCCCAGCAGACGCAGGAACAGCGCGCGCTCCTCGCGGCTGGCGAAGCCGTAGAGCAGCAGCCGCTCGTCGCGCAGCACGTCGTGCACGTGCAGCGTGACGCCTTCGCTGCCGGGCGCCGGCAGGCGCGCCGAGGTCGCGCCCGAGATCGCCAGCCGGTAGCCGACGCCGCCGATGTCGAGCACGGCCTCGTCCGGCCCGCGCTCCACCAGCCGACCGGTGAGGTACTCGTACATCGCGTGCTCCCCGGGGGGCGGCGCGCACGGGCGCCGTGCGACGTGCTCAGCTCGCGGCGAGGCTCAGGCCCAGTTCCTTGAGCTTGGCGTTGATCTCCGCCAGCGAGGTCTGGCCGAAGTTCTTGCAGGCCAGCAGCGTGTCCTCGGTGGTCTGCGCCAGGTCGCCGATGGTGACGATGCCGAGGCTGGCGAGCGCCGCGCGCGAACGCACCGAGAGGTCGAGTTCGGCGATGCCCTTGAGCAGCACGTCGGTCGACTCCTCCTCGACCTCCTCGCCGCCCCCGGCGTCGGGCTCCTCGTTCACGACCAGCCCGCCGGAACGGCCGGGCACGATCATGCCGAGGCGCAGCCCCTTGAGCGCGAGGATGTCCTTGACCTCCTGCAGGCTCGTCTCGCCGAAGTTCTTGAACGAGAGCAGTTCGCTCTCGGTGCGCGAGATCAGGTCGCCGAGCGTGTGCAGGTTCATCTTCTGCAGGCAGTTGCGGGCGCGGACCGACAGCTCGAAATCGGTCACCGGGATGCGCAGCACCGCGTTGTGGATGTCGGCCTTGCGCTCGCGCGTGTCGTCGTAGAACTGCCGGCGGCTGGCCTCGGCGTCGACCAGGCAGCGCCGCGCGCGCGCGTTGGTCGGATCGGCTTCGACGACCGCGCGGAAGCAGCGCGCCGCCAGGTCGTGCTCGTCGCGGTCCTCGTAGGCCAGGCCGAGGTTCATGATCACGCCGATGGGGGCCGCGCCGCGGTCGAGGAAGCCGCGCAGCAGGTCGATGGCCTCGTCCTCCTCGCCTTCGAGGTCGAGGCGGTAGGCGAGACGGAAGGCCGCCTCCTCGTGGGAGGCGTCGTGCTGCAGCGCCACGCGCCAGCTCGCGGCGGCGCCTTCGTGGTCGCCGCCGGCCTCGGCCAGCAGGCCCTCGGCATAGGCCAGATCGGCGGCGGAGGCGCCGGACGCCTTGAGCGGCGCGGCCTCCTTCTCGAGCGCCGGCAGGTCGCCGAGCCGGGAGAGCAGGCCGAGACGCAGCAGGCGGGCGCGCAGCCCGACGGAGGGCGAGCCGGTGAGCGCGCCCCACGCGGTCATCGCGCCCTGCAGGTCGCCGGCGTAGGCGCGCGCCTGCCCGGCGAGCAGCCGGCACAGATCGTCCTTGCACGACTCGAGCAGCGGCAGCGCGGCCGCGCACTCGCCCGCCGCGAACAGACCGAGGCCCGCGGCGCGCGCATCCTTGACGGGGTCGAGCTTGGCGACCTGCTCGCGCAGGTGCGTGCGCGCGAGGCGGCTGCCGCTCAGCGGCGCGGAGAAGCGCACCCAGCCGGCCCAGTCGGCGGGCAGCTGGGCGAGGAGCGCCTGGGTCGGTGCGGCGGGGCTCGGCGCGGGGGCGGCATCCGTGCTCATGGCGTGGTGTGTCCGGGCGGCGGGGAGTGCGGAACGAAACGGCGGGGCGGGCAGTTGGCGGCCAGGTCGGACCGGTCGCGCGTTGAATGCGCGGCCCGCCGAGCCTAACCTCGACCCTGCCCTGTCCATCCCGCAGGGGGTGTCGAATCGGGCGATTCTAGGCAGGCGGCGGTGCCAGTCAAGGAGTGCCGGGACGGGGCGCGTTCCAAGGCTCGGTTCGCGAGCGCCGGTCGGCAGGCCGGTTGGCGGAGGGTGCATGGATCGTTTGATGGTCACGGGCGGCGCGCGGCTGGCCGGCAGGCTCACCGCGTCGGGCAGCAAGAACGCCGTGCTGCCCATCATGGCGGCCGCGCTGCTCAGCGACGAGCCGCTCGTGTTGCGCAACGTGCCCGAACTGCGCGACGTCTCGACCATCGCGGCGATCCTGCAGCGGCTCGGCGTCGAGATCGGGCGGCAGGGCGAGGCGCTCGTCCTGCGCGGCTGCGCGGAGGGCCCGAGCGAGGCGGCCTACGACCTGGTCTCGACGATGCGCGGTTCGATCTGCGTGCTCGGCCCGCTCGTCGCGCGGCGCGGCGAGGCGCGCGTGTCGATGCCCGGCGGCTGCGTGTTCGGCGTGCGCCCGGTGGACCAGCACGTCAAGGGGCTCAATCTGCTCGGCGCCGACATCAAGGTCGCGGGCGGCTACCTCGTCTCGGACGTGCACCGCCCCTTGCAGGGCGCCGACGTGTTCCTCGGCACGCGCTTCGGCAGCAGCGTGTTGGCGACGGCCAACGTCGTCATGGCGGCCGTGCTCGCGCGCGGCCGCACCCGCATCGAGAACGCGGCCATGGAGCCCGAGGTCGTCGAGCTGTGCCGCGTGCTCGTCGCGATGGGCGCGCGCATCGAGGGGCTCGGCGGGCACCGGCTCGTCATCGACGGCGTGCCGGCGCTGCACGGCGCCGAGCACGTCCTGCAGGGCGACCGCATCGAGGCCGGCACCTTCCTCATCGGCGGCGCGATGACGGGCGGCGACGTCACCGTCGACGGCATCGACCCGGGCGAACTCACCGCGCCGCTCGAAGTGCTGGCCGAGATGGGCGCCTCGATCGACCGCGGCGAGGACTGGGTGCGCGTCGCCGCCGACGGCCCGCTCTCGGCCGTCGACGTCACGACGCTGCCCTACCCGGGCTTCCCGACCGACCTGCAGGCGCAGCTCATGGTGGCGATGTGCGTCGCGCGCGGGCTCTCGGTGCTCACCGAGCGCATCTTCCCCGACCGCTTCATGCACGTGGCCGAACTGCTGCGACTGGGCGCCTCGATCCGCAAGGAGGGGGCGCAGGCCATCGTGCAGGGCCTGCCGCGGCTGTCGGGGGCGACGGTGATGGCCTCCGACCTGCGCGCCTCGGCCGCGCTCGTGCTGGCCGGGCTCGTGAGCGAGGGCGAGACGGAGGTGCGGCGCGTCTACCACATCGATCGCGGCTATCCGCGCATCGACGCGCGCCTGCGCGCGCTGGGGGCCGTCATCCGCCGCGAGGCCCAGCCCAAGGTTGAGAGCCTCCCGGCCGACTGGTAATCTGTCGGGTTTCCCCGCAGGTCCCCGCGTTCCATGTTCGAAGCCCTCAGCGCCCCGCTCTCCCGCATCTTCGCGGGACTGACCCGGCCGGGGAAGCTCACGCGCCAGAACATGGAGGAGGGCCTGTCGGCCGTCCGCGCGGCGCTGCTCGAAGCCGACGTGCACTTCGCCGTCGCGCGCGACCTGATCGACCGCGTCCGGGCCAAGGCCGAGGGCACGGCCCTGATCGAGAAGGTCGACGCGGGGCAGATGATCGTCAAGCTGTTCCACGACGAACTCGTGGCGCTCATGGCGGCTCCCGACGAGGGGCTGCGCTTCCACGCCACCCGGCCGACCGTGGTGCTGCTCGCCGGCCTGCAGGGCTCGGGCAAGACGACCACGGCCGCCAAGCTCGCCGTCCACCTGCGCGACGGCGCGCGGCGCCGGCCGCTGCTCGTGGCCTGCGACCTGCAGCGCCCGGCCGCCGTCGAGCAGCTCAAGACACTCGGCGAGGCGCAGGGCCTGCCCGTGTTCCACGCGCCGGGCCGCAGTCCGCCGCAGCTCGCGGCCGACGCGCTGGCCGAGGCGCGCCGGCGCGGGCTCGACACCGTGATCGTCGACACCGCGGGTCGCCTGCACATCGACGACGCGCTCATGGACGAGCTGGTGGCCATCCGCGCGGCCGCGCCGCCCGACGCGACCTGGCTCGTGTGCGACGCGATGACCGGCCAGGACGCCGTGCGCTCGGCCGGCGCCTTCGTCGCGCGGCTGCCGCTCGACGGCGTGATCCTCACCAAGCTCGACGGCGACACGCGCGGCGGCGCGGCCCTGTCCGTGCGCCAGGTCACCGGCGCCCCCGTGCGCTACGTCGGCCTCGGCGAGAAGGTCTCCGACCTGCAGCCCTTCCACGCCGACCGCATGGCGGGACGCATCCTCGGCATGGGCGACGTCGTCAGCCTCGTCGAGCGCGCGCAGGACGTCGTCGACGAGCGGGCCGCCGAGCAGCAGATGGAACGGCTGATGGCCGACCGCTTCGGCCTCGACGACTTCCTCGACCAGCTCAAGACCGTGCGGCGCATGGGCAGCATGCGCGACCTGGTCTCGCACCTGCCCGGCGTGCCGGCGGGCTTCAACGCCGACCAGATCGACGAGAAGAAGCTCGACCGCACCCAGGCCGTCGTGCTCTCGATGACGCCCGACGAGCGCCGTCGTCCCGAGAACCTCGACATGAGCCGCAAGCGCCGCATCGCGCGCGGCTCGGGCACTTCGGTCGCGACCGTGAACGAGCTGCTCAAGCAGTTCGACGGGATGCGCCGGATGATGAGCCAGATGCGCAAGGGCGGGCTGCTCTCGCGGCTCGCCGGCAAGCTCATGCCGGGCAAGGCGCCCGACATGAGCGAGATGCTCGCGGGCCTCG